>CADCUE010000180.1 GCA_902805805.1 uncultured Frankineae bacterium
CCAAGGGCCCGCTCACCGCGGGCGCCCTCCCACCTGACGATGCAGCGGGCGGCCGCCCAGGGCAGCACCTCGTCGACGCCGACCTCGGTCGCCAGCTCGACGGCCAGCTCGCCGCGGTCGCCCTTGGCGATGCCCTGCGCGACCACGAGCCAGGGCGACGGCCTGGGCTCGACGACCCGCTCGCGGACGCGCAGCTCGACCGTGTCGTGCCTGAGGGCCACGACGGTGCAGCGCGCGCGGGTGCCGCGTCCGTCGGCGACGTCGACGGCCTCCCCCACCTGCACGCGGCGGACGGTCGCCGCGTGACGGCCCTCGGGCCCCGCGAGCACCACCACGTCGCCGGACACGTCGTCGCACAGGAACAGCGCCGCCGTCATGCCACGGAGGTCACGCGGTCAGCGCTTGCGCCGGCCGAACAGCCCGCCCTTGCCGGACACGCCGGGCCGCTCCTCGCCGCGCAGGCGGGCGAGGTCGCGCAGGAGGTCCTCCTGCTTGTGGTCGAGCCGGGTCGGCACCTGCACCTGCAGGTGCACGTGGAGGTCGCCGCGGCCGGTCGCGCGCAGGTGGGGGACGCCACGTGCCCGCAGCGTCAGCACCTCGTCCGGCTGCGTGCCGGGGTGGACGTCGAGCGTCTCGTCGCCGTCGAGCGTCGTGAGCGGGATGGTGGTCCCGAGCGCGGCCGCCGTCATGGGGATGGGGACGGTGCAGTGGAGGTCGTCGCCCTCGCGGGTGAAGACCGGGTGGGGGCGCTCGACGACCTCGACGTAGAGGTCGCCGGCCGGACCGCCGCCGGGGCCGACCTCGCCCTCGCCGGTGAGCCGGATGCGCATCCCGTGCTCGACGCCCGCGGGCACCTTGACGGTGAGCGTGCGCCGCGCCCGGACGCGCCCGTCGCCGCTGCACTCGCCGCACGGGTGCTCGATGACCGAGCCGAGGCCGCCGCAGCGCGGGCAGGCCCGCGTCGTCATGACCTGGCCGAGGAACGAGCGCTGCACCTGCTGCACCTCGCCGCGGCCCTGGCAGGTGTCGCAGGTCGACGGGTGGGTGCCGGGAGCGGTGCCCTGACCGTCGCAGTTCGAGCAGACGACCGCCGTCTCGAGCGTGAGCTCGCGGTCGACGCCGAACGCCGTCTCGGCGAGGTCCAGCTCGATCTGGATGAGGGCGTCGGCGCCCTGCCGCATGCGGCTGCGGGGCCCGCGGGCACCGGCACCGCCGCCGAAGAAGGCGTCCATGATGTCGCCGAGGCCGCCGAAGCCCTGCGAGAACGGCGAGCCGGCGCTCCCCGGACCGCTCGACAGCGGGTCGCCGCCGAGGTCGACGACCTGCCGCTTCTGCGGGTCGGACAGCACCTCGTACGCCGCCGTGACCGCCTTGAAGCGCTCCTGCGCGTCGGGGTCGGGGTTGACGTCGGGGTGCAGCTGGCGGGCCAGCTTGCGGTAGGCCTTCTTGATCTCGTCGTCGCTCGCGCCCTGCGCGACGCCGAGCGCGCCGTAGTAGTCGGCCACTACGCGCCCGCCAGCAGCTCGCCGACGTAGCGCGCGACGGCGCGCACCTGGCCCATGTTGCCGGCGTAGTCCATGCGCGTGGGCCCGACGACGCCGAGGCCGCCGTACGCCCCGCCGTCGGGGCCGTAGCCCATGGTCACCACGGAGGTGGACCGGAGTCCCTCCACGTTGTTCTCCTCGCCGATCTTGACGTGCACGGTCGTGGGGTCGTTGACCTCGCCCAGCAGCTTGAGCAGCACCACCTGCTCCTCGAGCGCCTCCAGGACCGGCCGGATGGTCTGGGGGAAGTCGAGCACGTGGCGGGTCAGGTTGGCCGTTCCGGCGAGCGCGATGCGCTCCTCCGGCTGGTCGACGAGGGTCTCCAGGACCACCGTCATGACGCTCGTCAGCACCGGCCGGATCGCCGGCGGAGCGGCGTCGGGCAGGTCCGACAGGGCCGCGGGCGCGTCGACGAGGCGCGCGCCGTGCAGGCGGCTGCCGAAGGCCGAGCGCAGGACGGCGACGTCGTCGTCGCTCATGGCCGCCGGCAGCTCGAGCAGGCGCTGCTCCACCCGCCCGGTGTCGGTGATGAGGACCAGCAGCAGGCGGTGCGGCGCGAGGTGGACGATCTCGAGATGGCGCACCGAGCTGCGCGACAGCGAGGGGTACTGCACGACCGCGACCTGCCGGGTGAGCTGGGCCAGCAGCCGCACCGAGCGCCGCACGACGTCGTCGAGGTCGACGGCGCCCTCGAGGAAGGACTGGATGGCGCGCCTCTCGGCCGGCGAGAGCGGCTTGACGGTGGACAGCTGGTCGACGAACAGGCGGTAGCCCTTGTCGGTCGGGATGCGCCCGGCGCTGGTGTGCGGGTGGGTGATGTAGCCCTCGTCCTCGAGCGCCGCCATGTCGTTGCGGACGGTGGCCGGGCTGACGCCGAGGCTGTGCCGCTCGGCGAGGGCCTTGGAGCCGACCGGCTCGGTGGTGGAGACGAAGTCCTCGACGATCGCCCGGAGGACCTCGAGCTTGCGGTCGTCCAGCACTCGACGTCACCTCCTCTGGCACTCCGCGATCCCGAGTGCCAAGTGTACGGCGGCGCTCGGGAGCCGGACATCCCAGCGAGGGCTTGACATGGCCTCGCGTCTTAGGTGAGGTTGGCCTAACACAGCGGCGACCCCGGTGCGGGCCCGCACCGACGACGACGCCAGGAGCGGCGCATGCCCGTGGACGACGCCGCTCTGCAGGCGAGGACCTCCGTCGCCGCCGCTCGCGTCGGTCACCTGACGACGTACGCCCGCCACCCCAGCAGCCAGCACACGGCGTCGGTCTGCGTGCACCCACGACCGGACGGGACCGTCGAGGTGCTGCTGGCCCAGGACGCTGTGGGCGTCCGGCAGCTGCTCGCCCGGCCGGTCGCGACGCTCGAGGTCGCGCCGCCGGACTGCCGTCCCGTGCTGCTGCACGGCGCCGTCCGGCGCCTGCCCGGGCGGGGCAGCAACGGCACGCTGCGCTTCCACCTCGACGTCGCGGCAGTGCGCGTCGGGGCACCGGCGGTCCTGGTCGACGAGCGGTCGTACCTCGCGGTGACGCCGGACCCCCTGGCGCACGAGGCGCCGGCCGTCCTGGCGCACCTCAACGGCGGGCACGCCGAGGCACTGGCCGCCTGCCTGCGCGCCGCCGGCCGCACCGTTGCGTACGCCCGGGCGACCGGCCTGGACGCGGCCGGGCTCACCGTCGCCGCGGTCACTCCCGACGGCGTCGACCTCGTCCGGCTGCGCTTCCCCCGGCGGGTGACGGCGCTCGACCAGCTCCCGACCAGTCTCGCGGTGGCGCTCAGCCCGCGCTGCGGGTGCTCGGCGAGCGCGGAGGTCCACCCCGAACGCGGTGACGGCGCAGGACCTCGTTGACAGGGCACCCGCGGATGAGGTCAGGTTGCCCTAAGAGGACTCCGACTTCCGTCGCCCCGTCCCGGCCGCGCCTGGCGCGCCGCACGCCGTCCGTCTGAGAGGCCGCCGTCCCGTGCTCGTCTGCCACTGCCACCGCGTCAACGACGCGCGCATCGACCAGGTCCTGAGCGCGGGCGCGGACGGCGTCCGCGGCGTCGTCCGCGCGACGCGGGCCGGGACCGGCTGCGGCGGCTGCCTCCCGCAGCTGCGCGAGATCTGCGCCGCCCGGGCCGCCGAGCCGGTCTGCGAGCTGCACGGCGACGAGGCCATGGCGGGCTAGGTTCCGACGCACACAGATCCGACGCACACCGGTCCGACGCACACCGGTCCGACGCACACCGGTCCGACCGGAGGCACCGACGCAACGACAGGGGGACGCATGCAGGGCGACGAGCGGGTCATCGAGATCCTCAACGAGGTGCTCACCAACGAGCTGACCGCGACGAACCAGTACTACCTGCACTACGCGATGCAGAAGAACTGGGGCTTCACCCGGCTCGCGCAGCACACCTACGACGAGTCGATCGACGAGATGAAGCACGCCGACCAGCTCATCTCCCGGATCCTGTTCCTCGAGGGACACCCGAACCTGCAGCGCCTCGGCTCGGTCCGCATCGGCGAGCGGGTGCGTGAGCAGTTCGAGGCTGACATGGCGATCGAGATCCTCGCGATCGCGACGCTGCGCCGCGGCATCGGCGTCTGCAGCGAGGCCGGCGACACCGTCACCCGGCTGCTGCTCGAGTCGATCCTGTCGTCCGAGGAGGAGCACATCGACTACCTCGAGACGCAGCTGTCGCTGCTGGAGAGCCTGGGCGACCAGGACTACCTGTCGCTCCAGGTCGGCGTCGGCGGGCACTGACAGGGACGACGCCGCTGCGCGCGCGCTGACCCCGACACAGTCGCCGGCCGGTGCCCGCGCGGGCGCGCGGCCGGCCTGCCGCAGACTGGACCGCCATGGTCGTCGTCCTCGCGCTGTCGAGCGCGCTCGTCTACGGCGCCGCCGACTTCTGCGGGGGCCTGGCCACGCGCCGCGCTCCGGCGCTGGCGGTCGTCGCGCTGTCGCAGCTGGCAGGGCTGGTCGCGCTGCTCCTGCTGCTCCCCCTGCTCGGTGGCGCACCCACCCCGGGCGACGTCGCGTGGGGCGCGGTGGCGGGCCTGGCCGGGGGCGTCGGGCTGGCGGTGTTCTACCGGGCGCTGGCCGACGGGGTGATGAGCGTCGTCGCGCCGGTCACGGCGGTCTGCGCCGCGGCGGTCCCCGTGCTGGCCGGCCTGGCGTTCCGCGAGCGGCTGTCCCCGCCCGCCGTGCTCGGCATCGTCCTGGCGCTGGTCGCGATCGCCCTCGTCGCCGCGGAGGGCACCCGGCCCTCCCTGCGGGCGGCCCGGCAGGCCGGCGTCGGGGCCGCCCTGGTGGCCGGCGCGGCGTTCGGCCTGTTCTTCGTGCTGCTCGACCAGCCGTCCGAGGGCAGCGGTCTGTGGCCCCTGGTCGGCGCGCGGCTGGCCTCGCTGGCCCTCGTCGTGCTGCTCACCCGGGTCCGCCGCGGCAGCCTGGCCGTCGGCCGGACCGGGGTGCCGCTGGTGCTGCTCGCCGGCGTGCTCGACATGGCCGCCAACGCGCTGTTCCTGCTGGCAGCGCGCGAAGGGCTGCTGGCCGTGGCCGGGGTGCTCGCCTCGCTCTACCCGCTCAGCACGGTCCTGCTGGCCCAGACCGTGCTGAGGGAGCGCCTGCTGCCCAGTCAGGTCACCGGGCTGGCAGCGGCCGTGGCCGCGGTGGCCCTCATCGCCGTCGCCCGCTGAGCCGCGCGCCCGGCCGGGAGCGGCGGACCGGTCCCCCGCGTCAGGACGGGCCGTCGTGCAGGCCGGACAGCAGCCGTCCGGAGATCTCGCGCAGCTGCTCGACCTGCTCGCGCGTCAGCCGGTCGAACACGCGGCGCCGGACCTCGGCGACGTGCCCCGGCGCCGCGGCTTCCAGCGCGCGGCGGCCGGCGGGGAGCAGGTGGGCGACCTGACCGCGCCGGTCGTCGGAGCACGGCCGGCGCTCCACCCAGCCGCGCTCCTCGAGGCTCGCGACCGCGCGGGACAGCCGGCTCAGCGACATGCTCGTCGTCCGGGCCAGCTCGCTCATGCGCCGCGCGCCGTCGGGCGCGGCCGACAGCATGACCAGCACCTGGTAGTAGAGGTGGCTGATGCCCGTCTCGTCGCGCAGCTGCGTGTCGAGGGCGGACGGCAGCGCGGTCAGCAGCCGGACGAACGGCAGCCAGGCCGCCATCTCCCGCTCGTCCAGCCACCGGGGCTCCACCGTCAGGCCGCCTGGAACGAGCGCTTGGCCAGTCCGAGGAAGTACCCGTCGACCGTGGTGGTGACGGGCGCCCCCGGGTCGGTCGCCGCGCCCAGCGTGACGAACAGCGGGGTGAAGTGCTCGACCGTGGGGTGGGCGTACGGCATGCCCGGTGCGCGGGTGCGGAAGTGCGCCAGCTCCTCCACGTCACCGCGCGACAGGGCGTCCTCGGCCCACAGGTCGAACTCCCGCGACCAGCCCGGCACCCGGTCGGGCCGCGCCCAGTCGACGTACGGCAGGCCGTGGGTCATGAAGCCGGAGCCGACGACGAGCACGCCCTGCTCGCGCAGGTCGCGCAGCCGGGTGCCGAGCGCGAGCAGCCGGGTGCTGTCGTGGGTGGGGATGCTGAGCTGCAGGACGGGGACGTCCGCGTCCGGGTACATCACCTTGAGCGGGACCCACGCGCCGTGGTCCAGCCCGCGGGAGGCGTGCTCGTGCACCGTCTCGGTGTCCGGCAGGACGGCGACCACCTGCCGGGCCAGCGCGCCGGCGTCCGGGGTGTCGTAGCGCATCCGGTAGTACATCGGGTCGAAGCCGCCGAAGTCGTAGACGAGCTCGGTGCCGGGTCGCGTGCTGCTGAGGCCCAGCGGGGCGGACTCCCAGTGCGCCGAGACGATGAGCACGGCAGTCGGCTTGGGCAGGGCGCGGGCCCAGCCGTGCAGCTGCTCCATCCACGCCCGGTCCTCGAAGACGGGCGGCGCGCCGTGGCTGACGTAGAGCGACGGCAGCGGCCCGTCGCCGGGGGTCCACGGCGCGTGCGGCTGCGCCGCCTCGAGCGCCGCGTGCCGGTCGAGGTGGTCCAGGAACGGGTGGCGGGCGGGTCGGGTCATGTCGGTCTCCGTGTCTCAGCCGGCGAGCGGCAGGTCGAGGGTGTGCCCGGTGCGGTCGCGCTTGGCGCTCAGGTAGCGGCCGTTCGACGCGGTGACGTGCACGCCGGTCGCCTGCGTCGCGGAGACCGTGACGCCGAGCCGGGCCAGCTGCGCGGCCTTGTCCGGGTTGTTGCTGAGCAGCGCGATGCGGTCGGCCCCGAGGGCGAGCAGCATCTGCGCCGCGGCGGTGTAGTCGCGCTCGTCCGCGCCTCGGCCGAGGGCCAGGTTGGCGTCGTAGGTGTCGAGCCCGGCGTCCTGCAGCGCGTACGCGTCGAGCTTGGCGTACAGGCCGATCCCCCGGCCCTCCTGGCGCAGGTAGAGCAGCAGACCGCCGACGTCGGCGATGCGCTCGGCGGCCTCGCGCAGCTGCGGCCCGCAGTCGCACCGCTCGCTGCCGAAGACGTCGCCCGTCAGGCACTCGCTGTGCGGCCGGACGAGCGGGGTGCGGGTCGGGTCGGACACGCTGCCCGTCCAGTCCCCCAGCCCCAGGGCGAGGTGCTCCTGGCCGTCGGCCAGCCCGGCGAAGGTCATCACGCGCGCCGTGGTCGACCAGCCGTCGGGGAAGCGCAGCGGGACGTCGACCGCTCTGCGGACGGTGGCCGGACGTGGTCCGGGTGCGGTGAGCACGCTGAGCACGGCAGGGGTGCGGGGCTCCGGCAGGGGGTCGGTCATCGCGCGGCTCCTGATTGCTTGAGATCTCAAGAACACCGTACTCCGCTTGACGTTGACGGGTCAACCACCTGTGTCGTGGTCTAGTCGCCCGGTGCCGTCCTCAACTGCGCCTGCTGCGTCCGTGCTGCTGCGGAGCGTCCGCCTCGTGCCGGTCGGCCGCCCCGCCCCACCCGACCCGGTGGACGTCCGGCTCCGCGGCGGCGCGGTGGTCGCCGTGCAGCGGTCGCTCCGGCCGGAGCCCGGCGACACCGTGGTGGAGGCGGACGGGCGGTGGGCGGCTCCCGGGCTGTGGGACGCGCACGTCCACCTGCAGCAGTGGGCGCGCTCGCGGACGCGGCTGGACGTCAGCGGCACGGACGGGCCGGAGCAGGTCACCGCCCTGGTGGCCGCGCACGTCACCGCGATGAGCGACCCGGGACAGCCGGTGCTGGGCTACGGGCAGCGCACGGCGACGTGGCCGCGGCCCCCGACGGTCGCCGAGCTCGACGCGGTGAGCGGGACCTGCCCGGTGGTGCTCATCAGCGGGGACGCCCATCACGGCTGGCTCAACTCCCGGGCGCTGCACCTGCTGGGACTCGAACCCCGGACCGGCGTCGTCGAGGAGGCGGAGTGGTTCGCCGTGTTCTCGCGCCTGCACGAGCTCGGCGCCGGAGAGGACGAGACCACGACCCTGCGCGCGGCGGTCGAGGACGCCGCCCGGCGCGGCGTCGTGGGGATCACCGACATGGAGTGGGAGGCCGGGCACGACCTGTGGCCGGCGCGCGTGGCCGACGGCATCGACCTGCTGCGGGTGCGCACCGCGACCTATCCCCAGGACCTCGACGCGGTCCTGGCCGCGGGCCGGCGCACCGGCCGGCCGCTGCCCGGCACGGGCGGGCTCGTGACGACCGGTCCGGTCAAGGTGATCTTCGACGGGTCCCTCAACACCCGGACCGCCTGGTGCTGCGAGCCGTACGGCGACCGCCCGGGGTCCTGGCGCGGCCGGCTCAACCTCTCGCCCGACGAGCTGACGGCGCTGTGCGCCCGCGCCGCGTCCGCCGGTCTGGAGATGGCGGTGCACGCCATCGGCGACGCCGCCGTCACCGCCGCCCTCGACGCGGTCGAGCGGTCCGGGGCACGCGGCTCGATCGAGCACGTGCAGCTGGTGAGCGACGCAGATCTCCCCCGCTTCCGTGCGCTGGGCGTGCGTGCCAGCGTGCAGCCCGCGCACCTGCTCGACGACCGGGACGTCACCGCGGTCGTGTGGCCCGACCGGCAGTGCCGGTCGTTCGCCCTGCGGTCGCTGCTCGACGCCGGCGCCGACGTCCGACTGGGGTCCGACGCGCCGGTCGCCCGGCTCGACCCGTGGCTCGCGATGGCGGCGGCGGTGCACCGGTCCGGGGACGAGCGCGAGCCCTGGTGCCCCGAGCAGTCGCTGACGCCGGCGCAGGCCCTGGCAGCCAGCACGGACGGGCACGGCACGCTCGCCCCGGGCTCACCTGCGGACGTCGTCCTGCTGGACGGCGATCCCCTGGCCCCGGCGTCCGACGCCGCGGCCGCCGCAGCGCGGCGGCACATGCCGGTCGCGGCCACCTTCGTCGCCGGGCGGCTGACGCACCGCGCCCTGTGACGCTCAGCCCTGGCCGGCGCGGGCGCGCTCCAGGTGGTCGGGCCAGGGCACCGGGGCGGCGCCGTCGATCTGCTCCCGCATCTGGCCGAGGTACCACTCGCGGAACAGCCGGACCTCGTCCGGGGTCTGCAGGGTGAGCAGGTGCTGCCCGCTGCGGCAGTACTCGTCGGCCTCCTCGAGCATGCGCGCCAGCTCGACGGTGGCCGGTCCGGCGGCCGGGGGCAGGAAGTACACGAGCTCCTCGATGACCTCCTGGCCCTGGGCCGCAGCGGCGAACAGCTGCTCGCGCTGGGCGTCGGCCGTACCGGCGAAGCGCGTGGTGAGCTGATGGATCAGCCGCATCAGCCGCCGTGGGACCGGCGCCGCCTGGACGTCGGCCTCCTCCTGACCGGCTGACAGGAGGGCGAACTCGCGCATGAGCTCGTCGTGGTGCTCCTGGGCGGCCGCCCAGACCTGCACCGGCATCTGCAGCATCCGGATCTGGCGCAGGTCGCCGGCCGTGGGCGTCGTCACGCCGCCACCGCCCGCGGTCGCCACGAGGACCGCCGGGCGGTCGCCGGCGTGGCGGCGGCCCGGGCGACGGAG
>CADCUE010000181.1 GCA_902805805.1 uncultured Frankineae bacterium
TGGATGCGGACGTCGACGCGGTGACGGCAGCCGCCCGGGCCGGGGACGCGGTCCGGCTGCAGGAGGCCGTGCGCACGCTGCGCGGGCACGTGGAGCAGTACGAAGGCAGTGACGAGCTGTCGTCCGCACGGGCGTCCCGCATCCTGGCCGCCGCCGCCCGGGTGGTCACGGACGTGCAGAGCCGGCCGGAGGTCGTCGTCTCCGTCGTGCCGGCACCGCCCGACGCGCCGCCGGACACCGGCGGCGAGGAGGGCGGCGGCAAGGGCGAGCAGGACCGCAAGGGCGAGGAGGACAAGGGCGGCGAGCAGGACAAGGGCGGCGAGCAGGACAAGGGCGAGGGCGGCGGAGAGGACGACGGGAAGGACGAGGGCAAGCAGGACGAGGGCAAGCAGGACAAGGAGGAGGGGGACGGCGAGAAGGGCGAGTAGCGCCCGGCCTGGGCGAGGGGGTGGTCAGCCGAGCACCGCAGGGTGCAGGATCTCGGGACCGCTGACGAGACGGGGAGCCGCACCCTCGATGTCGAACACCGACAGGCCACCGGCGAGCCCGCAGGAGTCCCGGCTGACCACCTGGCACGAGGGGCTGTTCCGGGCGGTCGGGCGGTGGCCGTGGCTGAAGAGCCTCGACGACGGCGTGTCACAGGTCGTGCTGCCGCTGTACGACCGGCACCGCGACGATCTCGCCGTCGAGCTCATGCACGGCGGCCGGTGGGCCGGTCACTCCGTGCACGCCGCGCTCAGCGACCTCCCGATCGGCCTCTGGTCGGGCACGCTCGTCCTCGACCTCCTCCGGCAGGACGTCCGCCTGGACGGTCGACGGCTCGACCCGGCGGGGACGCTGAGCGCGGCCGGTCTGCTCGCCGCGCTGGCCACGGTGGCGACCGGAGTGACCGACTGGAGCGTCAGCGACGGCGAGGACCGCCGGGTCGGGCTCTTCCACGGGCTGCTCAACGTCGCCGGCGTGACCCTGCAGACCGCCTCGCTGGCGGCTCGGCTGGCCGAGCGCCGGGACGCGGCCCGCGCGCTGTCCGCCGCCGGACTGGCGGTCACCGCCGCGGCCGGGTACGTCGGCGGGCACCTGGTGCAGGGCAGGGCGGTGATGGTCAACCGCGTGGCGACCAGCACCGGGCCCGGTCGCTGGGTCCGTGCGATCGCCGAGCCGGACCTGGCGGAGGACGCGCTCACGGGGGTCGAGGTCGAGGGGCGCAAGGTGCTGCTCCACCGACGCGGCGCGGAGCTCACGGCCCTGGACGACGTCTGCAGCCACGCGGGTGGCCTGCTCAGCCGGGGCACGCTCGACGGCTGCGCCGTCGAGTGCCCGCTGCACGGGTCCCGGTTCGACCTGCGGGACGGCCGCATCCTGCGCGGGCCCGCCCACCACCGTCAGCCGGTCCTGCCCACACGGGTGCGGAACGGCTGGATCGAGGTGCGGGGCAGCCTGCCCCGCGCGCGGCGCGCGTAGACCGAGGAGGCACGACATGGCATGGAAACCGATCGCTGACCTGGACCAGCTCGAGGAGGGCGACATGATGCTCGTCCAGCTGGGCCAGCCGGTGTGCGTCGTCCGGCTGCAGGAGGACGAGGTGGTCGCCGTGCACAACACGTGCACGCACCAGCAGCAGCCGCTGAACGAGGGCTACCTCCAGGACGACGACACCCTCATCTGCCCGGCCCACAACTCCCGCTTCGACCTGCACACCGGCGAGCCGATCGGCATACCGGCCGTGGACCCCATCCCGGTCTACGCCTGCAAGATCGAGGACGGCGAGATCTGGATCGACATGGAGCAGCAGCTCAACGACGCGGCGATCCCGCACAAGCCGCACCACTGAGCGCACGCCCCGGACACGGACGAGGGCCGGCGACGGCTGGCGGGTGACCCTCAGGCCGGCGGCCCGGGCCGGTCCGGGGGACGGATCTCCGCGGGACGACCCGGGCCGGCTGAGCGGCCGGGTGGTCAGCCGACGGGGACGCCGTCCGCGGCGGCTCGCAGCGCTGCCAGATCGAGCTTGCGCATGCCGAGCATCGCCTGCACGGCCCGCTGCGCGCGCTCGGGGTCCGGGTCGGCGAAGACCTCCTCCATGCCGACCGGGACGACCTGCCAGGACAGCCCGTACCGGTCCTTGAGCCAGCCGCACTGGGACTCCTCACCGCCGTCGGTGAGGATCTCCCAGTAGCGGTCGACCTCCTCCTGCGTCTCGCAGGTGATCGCGAAGGACACCGCCTCGGTGAAGCGGAACTGCGGTCCGCCGTTGATGCCGACGAAGCGCTGGCCGTTGAGCTCGAAGTCCACCGTCATGACGGTCCCCGCTGGGCCGGGGGCCCCCTCCGGGTAGAGCGCCTTGCTGACGATGCGGGAGTCGGGGAAGACGGACGTGTAGAACTCGGCCGCCTGCTCGGCTTCGGTGTCGAACCACAGGTTGGGGACGATGGGCTGCATGACGGGTTCCTCTCGAGCGGCGGGACGCGGGGCGCTGCACTCGGGATGACCGCCGGCACAGGGCGGACTCATCGGTCGCCGGCGAGGCGACACCGATGTCCCGATCGCCCTGACCGTCTGGAGCATCCCACTCCCACCGGTGAAGCCCGCAGAACGCAGCGTGACGACCACCTCCGGCCGGCTGCGCTCGCCCGACGAAGTCCCGGCACGGCACTGCGGACCGTGCCATCCTCGACCCGGTCGACCTGCCCCCGGCGACGTCCTTGGCCGAGGCAGTCCGGAGCGCGCCAGGAGGTGTGCCGGTCTGGCGCTCGACCCGGTCACCGACGTCGACCAGCTCGCCCGTCTGGTCTCCGGGACTGAGCCACCCCGCCAGAAGGGGCGATCTGCGGCGACCCGTGAGCGGGCGAGATCGCCACATCCGGTCAGGGCGGCCCCGCTCGGACCGGCCAGCCCACCAGAAATGGCGATCTGTCCCGGCTCGTACGCGGGCGAGATCGCCACATCCGCGCGGCGGGACACGCCCTGGCCGCCCAACTCAGAGGTTGCGATCACGGACCCGCATCTCGCGGCGAGATCGCCACAACCGGTCGGGCAGGCGGGGGCGGTCGATCAGCGAGCTCACCGGCACCCACCCCCGGCGACGGTCAGACGTTGCGGCGGTACTGGCCCCCGACGGTGAAGAAGGCGTCGCTGATCTGCCCGAGCGAGCAGGAGCGCACGGCGTCCATGAGCGCGGCGAAGACGTTGCCGCCGCTGGTCGCCGCGGCCTGCAGCGAGGCGAGCGCGGCGGGAGCGTCCTCGCGGTGGCGGGCGTGGAAGGCGGCGAGCCGGTCCAGCTGGGACTGCTTCTCCGCCTCGGTCGCCCGGGAGAGCTCCGGCGACGTGGGCGTGCCGCCGTCGGCGTCGGGCGCGAGGAAGGTGTTCACGCCGATGATCGGCAGGCTGCCGTCGTGCTTCCTGTGCTCGTACAGCATCGACTCGTCCTGGATGCGGCCGCGCTGGTAGCCGGTCTCCATCGCGCCGAGCACGCCGCCCCGCTCGGAGATGCGGTCGAACTCGAGCAGCACCGCCTCCTCCACCAGGTCGGTGAGCTCGTCGACGACGTACGAGCCCTGCAGCGGGTTCTCGTTGTCGGCCAGCCCCCACTCCTGGTCGATGATCATCTGGATGGCGAGCGCGCGGCGGACGGACTCCGTGGACGGGGTGG
>CADCUE010000182.1 GCA_902805805.1 uncultured Frankineae bacterium
CGAGCCGCCTACGGCGGTGCCCCCGTCGCTGCGGTCGTCGCGCGCCTGGCCGCGGAGGCCCGGGCCGACGCGCGCAGCCGCGCCGAGCAGGCGGCGCGACGCGTGGGCGTGCTGGCCGTCGCTCCGCTCGGGCTGTGCTTCCTGCCGGCGTTCGTGCTGCTCGGCGTCGTTCCGCTGGTCGTCTCGCTCGCCGGCCCCCTGCTGGCCGCCTTCTGACGGAGGCAGGCGCGTCAGAGGGTCAGCTGCACGCTCAGCGCGCGGTGGTCCGACAGCGGCAGGTCCCACACCCGAGCGTCCTTGCCCGCGACCTCGCCCCGGCCCAGCACGTGGTCGAGCTGCCGCACGGGCCGGTCCGCGGGGAACGTCGGACCGGCTGCGAGGGACCGCAGGCGCGAGGCGCGCCGCGCCGAGTGGGGCGGCATGTTGAGGTCCCCGGCCACGACCAGGCGCTGCTCGGGCGCGAGCGCCCGCACCAGCCGGTGCAGCTGCAGGACGTTCCACCCGACGAGGAAGCTCAGGTGCGTGGACACGACGGTCACCGGACCGCCCGGTGCGTCCAGGCGGGCGACCGCCGCGGCGCGCGGCTCGTCGTGCACGATCTGCGGCCGTCGGCGGCCGGTGAACCACACCGGCGTCGGCACGGACAGCGCCGGCAGCCGCACGGTCTGCCAGGACAGGACGGGCACCCGGCTGAGCAGGGCGACGCCGTACGCCGGCGCGTCGCGGGCGTCGCCGCCCGAGGCCGGAGACCACGCGCCGGGCAGCCCGGTCAGCGCGGGGACGAACCGGTGCGCGACGTAGCCGCCCGCCTCGGCCGCGACCGCGGTGAGATCCGCCCCGCCGGAGCGCGGCTGGCCGCGGTCGACCTCCTGCAGGGCGAGCACGTCCGCGTCGAGCGTCGCGACGGCGGTGGCGAAGCGGTCGAGGTCGACCGAGTCGTCCGCGGGGGACCTGCCGTGCAGGACGTTGAAGGTCGCGAGGCGCACCGGCCGTCCCTACCCGCGTGCCCTGCGGTGAGACGGGTAGCCCGGCGACCGTGACGGACGAACGGGCGGCCCTGCGCGAGGCTCTCAAGCGGACGGCCGTCGCGCTCAAGCAGGGCGAGGTCGGCTTCGCGCTGGGCGGGGGCTACGCGGGCTGGGCGCTGGGCGGCCCGGAGCCCGAGCACGACGTCGACTTCGTCGTCGCGGAGCAGGACCAGGAGCAGGCCGCCCGGGTGCTGCAGGAGGCCGGGCTGGAGGTCGAGCGGCCGGCCGAGGACTGGCTGTTCAAGGTCTTCCTCGACGGCGCCATGGTCGACGTCCTGCACCGGATCGGCGGTGTGCCGGTGGAGCCCGAGCTGCTCCAGCGGGCCGTCGACACCGAGGTGCTGTCGGTCCGGATGCCGGTGCTCGCGGCCACCGACCTGATCGCCGGCAAGCTGGCGGCGCTGTCCGAGCACGCCTGCGACTACGGCAAGGTGCTGCCCTCCGCCCGGGCGCTGCGCGAGCAGGTCGACTGGGACCGCCTGAGGACGCAGGTCCACGGCAACGCGTACGCCGAGGCCTTCCTCGTGCTCGTGCAGCGGCTGCAGGTCGCGCCCGCCTGAGCCGTCCGATGCCGCCCCAGTCGTGACCGGGCTGGACGGGACCGGTCTCGTAGGCCCGGACCACGCCCTGCACCCGGTCACGGACCCCCAGCTCGGTCAGGACGTTGCTCACGTGCGTCGTGGCGGTGGCATCCCTGATGACGAGCGACCGGGCGATCTCGGCGTTGCCAGCCCGCGGGCCACGAGCCGCAGCACCTGCACCTCCCGCTCGGTGAGGCGGGCCGTGTCGGCACCGGCCCGCGCGGGCAGCGCCGAGCGTCGCCGACCAGGCCGTGGCCGGTCTGTCCGGCGGGCACCACGAGGCTGGGCCGTCGTCCTCGACCAGAACGTCGATCGCGTCGCGGTCGTAGGTCAGCTCAACGCGCACGCTGGACTCCGGCGCGTGCTTGTGCGCGCGTTGGTCATGCCTTCCCGGACGACGCGGCGGGCCACGGAACCGGCGCGACGGCGCAGGTCGGTCACTCTGCGCAAGACCTGGTCACTCTGACGGGGTGTCTCACCCCGTCGTGGTAGCGCTGCGTGAGATCGTTGGCGCAATTGGTGCGTCCTGCGCCGGCGGTCCCTGATCCTGACCGCGGGCTTCTCACATGGAAGCGGTCTGCCGCATGCCGATCCCCCACCCGCGAGCACTGCTGAGGACGGTGGCCGGCGCGCCCGTCGTCATGGCCCTCAGCGCGGGCTGCGCCGCCACCGGCGGCGCCGACACCGCCGTGGCGGCCGACTCCTTCGCCGTCGGGGCAGCGTCCCCGCAACAGGCGCGTGCCGCCTCGCCCGTCGATCCGGAGGCGCCGGGGACCTACCAGCCGGTCGTCCGCCCGGGCAAGGCGACCCGTCCGACGCTGGCAGCGGCGACCGGGCGGCTGGCCGCCGGCACTCGCGTCCGGTATCCCGACGCCGTGTCGGTCGGCGTCGACCGCATCACGAGCACGGTCGAGAAGGCGAGCGGCGCCGGGGCCTTCCCCGGCCGCCCCCTCACCGCGCTCGCCCTGACGATGACCAACGGCTCCTCGCACGTGCTCGACCTGTCCCAGGTCGTCGTGACCACGGCCTACGGCGAGCGCCCGCGCACCGCGGCGCCGGTCTACGGCGCGGCCGACGCCACCGACTTCGCCGGCACGCTGACGCCGAGGGGCACAGCCCGCGCCACGTACGTCTTCGCGATCCCCCCGGGTCAGGCAAAGGTCTCGGTCCGGGTGGACTTCGACGGCGACCACGCTGCCGCGACCTTCACCGGAGCGGTGCTGTGACGGGCGGGAACGGCTCCTGGCGTCCCGTCCGTCGCTCGTGGGCGCTGCTGGCCGCAGGCCTGGTCGCGACGGCCGGCCTGACCGTGCCGTCGACGGCAGCGGCCGACACGGCGCCGCTGACCGGCACGGCGGCCTCTCCACCCCGAGCTGCGCTGCCGAGCGTCACCGGGCGCCGTTGGGTGCAGGGCGCCCCCCCGCCCGCGACCGTCAGCACCGATCCGCTGCCCACGTGGCAGGTCGACGGCGTCGTCTGGAGCCAGGTGCTGGTCGGCGAGACCGTCTACGCCACCGGCAGCTTCACCAGGGCCCGACCGCCCGGCGTCGCCCCTGGTGGTGCCGGTGAGATCCCCGCGCTCAACCTGTTCGCCTACGACATCACCACCGGCGATCGGGTCGCCACCTTCTCCCACGCCCTCAACGGCCAGGGCCGGGTCATCACCGCGTCCCCGGACGGGTCCCGCGTCTACGTCGGCGGCGACTTCACCACCGTCGACGGCGTCGCGGCGGGGCACGTCGCCGCCTTCTCCACCTCCACCGGAGCGCTCGACAGGAGCTTCCGGGTCACCGTCAGCAGCACCGTGCGGTCGATGGCCGCATCCGCCTCGACGCTCTACCTGGGTGGCAGCTTCGGCACCGTGAACGGCGGCGGACGCAAGGGCCTGGCCGCCGTCAAGGCCGTCGGCGGCACGCTGCTGCCCTGGGCGCCCAGGACCGACAGCGGCGCCGTCCTGGCGATGGTGCTGGCCCCCGACCAGAGCAGGCTGATCGTGGGCGGGTCGTTCCAGACCCTCAACGGCGCCTACGCCTACGGCATGGGTTCGCTCAGCGCGTCCACCGGCGCCGTGCTGCCCTGGGCGGCCAATCGGACGATCCGGAGCGCCGGTTCGGCCGCCGGCATCACCAGCCTGCGCACGGACGGCACGCTCGTGTACGGCTCGGGCTACCAGTTCCTCCCCACCGGTGGTGGCAACTTCGAGGGGACGTTCGGCGCGGACCCGCTCACGGGGGCCATCACGGTCGTCAACGACTGTCACGGTGACACCTACGACGTGCTGCCGGTCGGTCCCGTCCTCTACAGCGTGGGCCACGCGCACGACTGCCGGTGGGTGGGCAGCTTCCCGGACACCTCGCCGCGGGTGCGCTGGCAGCGGGCCCTCGCGCAGACCACCGCAGCCACGCGCACGAACACCGGTCCGGACGCCTACGGCTGGGACTACAGCGGGCAGCCTGCGTCGACGGTCCTGCACTGGTTCCCCCAGATGCCGCCCGGAACGTTCACGGGGCAGCAGCAGGCCGCCTGGTCCCTGACCGGCAACGCCTCCTACATCGCCATGGGCGGCGAGTTCCCCTCGGTCAACGGGACGCCTCAGCAGGGCCTCGTGCGCATGGCCGTCACGTCGCTGGTCACCGACCTGCAGGGGCCGACCTACTCCGTCAAGCCGTCGCGACCGGTTCCGCAGACCACCGCCACCACAGTGGCTCCCGGCTCCGTCCAGGTCGACTTCGGCACCGCGTGGGACACCGACAACAAGACGCTGACCTACGACGTGCTGCGCGACGACACGACCTGGGTCCACTCCCGACGGGTCAAGACCAGCTTCTGGTCCCTGCCGACGCAGAGCTTCACCGACACCGGCCTGACGCCCGGCGCCTCGCACCACTACCGCGTACGGATCACAGACCCGTTCGGCAACACCCTCTGGAGTCCGAGGAGCAGCACCGTCACGGCGTAGGCCACGCAGCCCGCGCGGCTGCTCGCACCCGGCGCTGAGCCGACCCGGCTGTGGCTGTGGGGTCGCTGCGGCCAGCTGCGCCACCTGTCCCTCCTTCCTCGACTGGTCCGGCGCGGGCCCGTGCCGAAGCGACACCGATCCGGCCGAGGAGTCCCGGCGGCCGGACCACGGCGACGACCTGCACCTGCTCACCCTCGACGGTGCAGGACGCCAGCCGGGCGGCCGCCTGCGCCGCGAGACGCTCCGCCCGCCCGCACGCCGCCGCGGATCCCTCGAGGACCACGGCCGCAGCGGCCAGCGCGGACAGGTCGGCCACCGAGGACGCCCGCGAACGCGCCACCGCCACGGCCGCGACGCCGGACGTGACCGCACCGAGCAGCACCAGCACGGCGGCCAGCGACAGGACCAGGACGGTCGCCACGCCCGCCTCGCCGCGCGGGCGGGTGGCCGTCATGCCGCCCCCGGCTCGACCGCGGCGACGGCGCGGCCCTGCACGGCCACCGCCGGCAGCCGCAGGGCCGGGCCGAAGGGACGGACCCGCGCGGACACCACCACCTCGACCGTCCCGCCCCCGGACCGGACGCGCACCCGGGCGTCGGCCGGGGCGAGGCGGGCCCCGGTCGACTGCACCAGTGCCGGGGCGTCACCGCGGGCCGCGACCCGCGCCGCGGCCCGCGCCGCGTCGACGCAGCGCAGCTGCGCCGCGACGCAGGCCAGGACGCCGACCGCCGCGGCCAGGACCACCAGCAGCACGGGCAGCAGCACCGCGGTCTCGGCCGTGACGCTGCCCGCCTCGCGCGGGCGTCTCGTCTGTGCCGGCATCTGCTCGGGTCTCCTCCCCGAAGGCCCGGGCCGGCGCTGCGCACCGGCCCGGGCACCGACGGAAGGGCTCAGAACGTCAGCTTGAAGGCGCGCGAGATGACGGCGGTGATCAGGTCGAGCACCGCACCGCTCGTGATCACCTTGTAGAGGATGCCGCCGAAGCCGCAGGCGGCGACGGTGCCGACGGCGTACTCGGCGGTGGTCATGCCCGCCTCGCGGTCGCCGGCCTGCACGGTCTGCAGGCGGACGGCGGCGCGGACAGGAGCGGTGCGGACGGCGGACAGAGCACGCATGGCGGGACCTCCGGAGACGGCCGGCAGCGCCGGCGCGGATGCCGGACGGCTGCCCGGCAGCCGGAACGCTCGTCCACTCCGGGACGCGGGGACACTGCCCGACCGCCATCTGTGGAGGCCCGCGGCGCCCGTCCACAGCACGCGGCCGGCGACCGCCGTGGGACTAGTGCCGGCCGCGCGTCCCGTGCGAGTCCGTCACGGTCTCCTCGGTGTGCGGCAGCGACGCGGACCGCTCGCGCTCGAGCTCGGCCTCGAGCCGGGCGTTGCGCTCGGCCAGGCTCTCCTGCTCGCCGCGGGCGTTCTTGACCTCGCGCTTGAGCGCCACCGACTTGCGCCGCTTGCGGGCGGCGCCGCCGGTCATCATGCCGAGGGCGAGCACGGCGACGGCCCCGACGACGAGACCGGCCAGGAAGAGGCCGCCGATCGAGACGTTGGCCAACGAGACCCCGAACGCCTCTGCGGTGACGGGGTCGGTGTTGGAGAGGTACATCCCGGCGCTGAGCACCAGGCACAGGACGAGCAGGATCGCGCCAAGCAGCACCACGGCAGGCTCCAAGCGGTCGACGGGAGATGTGACACCGACCTCTTACCCCCGCGCCACCTCTGCCAGACCGCTGGCCAGCACGACGTCGAGCAGCTGCACGGCACGGGCCTTGTCGAGCGGCTCGTTGCCGTTGCCGCACTTGGGCGACTGCACGCAGGACGGGCACCCGGCGGGGCACTCGCAGGCCGCGATCGCCTCGCGGGTGGCCCGCAGCCAGGCCGCGCCGCGCACGTAGCCCTGCTCGGCGAACCCGGCTCCGCCGGGGTGGCCGTCGTACACGAAGACCGTGCACGTGCCGGTGTCGGGGTGCAGCGCCGTCGAGACCCCGCCGATGTCCCACCGGTCGCAGGTCGCGAACAGCGGCAGCAGCCCGATCGCGGCGTGCTCCGCGGCGTGCGCCGCCCCCGGGACGTCGGCCCAGGCGAGGCCGGCGTGCTCCAGCAGCTCGAGCCCGACGGTGTACCAGACGGCCCGGGTGCGCAGCTGCCGGGCCGGCAGGTCCAGCGGCTCCTCGCCGAGGACCTCACCGCTGCCCACCCGCTTCTTCAGGTAGGAGACGACCTGGTGGGTCACGTCGACGGTGCCGAACGTCAGGTCGACCCCGTCGTACGCCGTCGTCCGCAGGCTGTCGACGATGGCGATGTCGGTGACCTCGCGCGCCGACGTCGTGTGGTCGGGCTCCTCGGCGTGGACGAGGGCCACCGACTCCTCCAGGTCGAGGTGGTCCACCACCCACGACTCGCCCTGGTGCAGGTAGACGGCACCGGTGTGGGCGGAGGTGTGCGACGCCGCCGCGTCGACCGTGCCGAGCAGCCGGCCCGTGCCCACCTCGACGAGGCGCACCGGGGGACCGCCGGTGCCCCGGATGTCGACCTCCGGCCGGTCCCGCGAGGTCCAGAACCAGCCCCTGGGCCGCGCGCGCAGCACCCCGCGGCGCACCAGGTCCCCGACCAGGAGCCGCACGGCCGCCACGTCCTCCGGCGTGCTGGCGAACAGCTCCAGGTCGGCCTCGACCAGCGGCAGCTCCGCCGCGGCGCAGCCGAGGTGCGGTCCGAGGACGTACGGGTTGCTCGGGTCGAGCACGGTCGCCTCGACCGGCCGGCCGAACAGCGCCTCCGGGTGGTGCACGAGGTAGGTGTCCAGCGGGTCGTCCCGGGCGACGAAGACGGCGAGCGCGCCCTGACCGGCCCGCCCGGCCCGGCCGGCCTGCTGCCACACCGACGCCACCGTCCCCGGCCAGCCGGTGAGGACGACGGCGTCCAGACCGGAGACGTCGAGGCCGAGCTCGAGGGCGTTGGTCGCGGCGACACCGACGAGCTCGCCGGACTGCAGCCGCCGCTCCAGCACCCGGCGCTCCTCCGGCAGGTAGCCGGCCCGGTAGGCCGCGACCCGCTCCACCAGCGCAGGAGCGGCCTCGTGCAGCGCCCGGCGAGCCGCGAGCGAGACCGACTCCGCGCCGCGGCGGGACCGCACGAACGCGATGGTCCGCGCGCCCTCCACCACGAGGTCGGCGAGCAGGTCGCCGGTCTCCGCGGTCGCCGAGCGGCGTACGGGAGCGCCGTTCTCGCCGCCGCCGCGCCCCCCGCCGTAGTCCGGCATCAGCGGCGGCTCCCACAGCGCGAACTCCGTCGTGCCGCGCGGCGACGCGTCGTCGGTGACCGGCACCACCGGCAGACCGGTGAGCCGCGCGGCCGTCACCTCGGGGTCGCGGGCCGTCGCGCTGGCCAGCACGAAGACCGGGTGCGCGCCGTACTTCGCGCAGATCCGGCGCAGCCGTCGCAGGACCAGCGCGACGTGCGAGCCGAACACCCCGCGGTAGGTGTGGCACTCGTCGACGACGACGTACCTCAGGTGCCGCAGGTAGGACGCCCAGTCGGCGTGCCGCGGCAGGATGCCGCGGTGCAGCATGTCGGGGTTGGTCAGGACCAGCCGGCCGTGCCGCCGCACCCAGTCCCGCTCCTCGCGCGGGGTGTCCCCGTCGTACGTCGCCGCCCGCACCGCGACGAGGTTGAGCGCGCGTACGGCCCGCAGCTGGTCGGTGGCGAGCGCCTTGGTGGGGGACAGGTACAGCGCGCCGGCCCGGTCGTCGGCGAGCAGGTCGGTGAGGACCGGCAGCAGGTAGCCCAGCGACTTGCCGCTCGCCGTCCCGGTCGCGAGCACCACCGACGAGCCGCCGTGGGCGAGGTCCGCCGCCTGCACCTGGTGCTCCCACGGCCGCTCCACGCCGGCGGCGCGCAGCCGCTCCACGAGCAGCCGGTCGGTCCAGACGGGCCAGTCGGCGTGCCGTCCGGTGCGGGCCGGCACGTGCTCGACGTGGGTGACGCGCTCGCCGCGGCTGGGGTCGAGCAGCAGCCGCGCGAGGAGGGTGTCGGGACGGCTGCTCACGGCAGTCCAGTGTCACCCACACCGCCCTGCCGAGGGCGGGCGAGAGCGCGCCGCGCCGGGGGTGCGGTTAGATCGGCAGGCCCTGGGGGTAGGCGCGAGGTGGCTCCCTCGGCGGGCCCGCGCACGCCTGCCCGCCGATCCGCCCAGCGACTGCCCCGTACGACTGCCAGCTCGACCGCCCAGCACGACCGAGGAGAAGCCCGTGGACCTGTCCCTGTCGACCCGCACCGAGAACGGCCCGGCGGGTGACCGCACGGTGGTCGTCGTGGGGGGCGAGATCGACGTCTACACGGCGCCGAAGCTCCGCGAGCAGCTCATCGACCTGGTGAGCAGCGGCCAGTACCACCTGGTCGTCGACATGGAGGGCGTCGAGTTCCTCGACTCGACCGGTCTGGGCGTCCTGGTCGGCGGTCTCAAGCGGGTCCGCGCCCACGAGGGCTCGCTGCGCCTGGTCTGCACCCAGGAGCGCATCCTGAAGATCTTCCGCATCACCGGCCTCACCAAGGTCTTCCCGATCCACACCTCCGTGGAGGAGGCCGTGGCCGCGACGGACTAGTCCGCGCCACTCCGTCATGGCCCTCGTCGAGCTGCTGCTGAGCCCGCTCCCCTCCCACGTCCGCACCGCGCGTCTCGTCGTGCTCGCCGCGGCCCGTCGGGCAGGGCTGGCGGACGGCCTCGTCGACGAGATCCGTCTGGCGGTCAGCGAGTCCACGTCCCGGGCGGTCGCGCTCAACGCGCGGCACGCCTCCGACGTGCCGGTCAAGATCCTGGTCTCCGAC
>CADCUE010000183.1 GCA_902805805.1 uncultured Frankineae bacterium
GCTGCTGACCGCGACGTGGCTGGACAGCACACCAGCCGCCCCGTGGTGGTCCCAGCGCAGCGGCTCCGGCGGGCAGCTGCTCGAGCAGACGACCCACCTGGTCGACCTGGCCCGGCTGCTCGTCGGGGAGATCCGCACCGTGCAGGCGCTGGAGGTCACGCACCCCCGGGACGCGTGGCCGCAGGCCGACGTCCCCACCGCATCGGCGGTGCTGTTGCGCTTCACCTCCGGCGCGATCGCCACGATCACCTCGAGCTGCGTGCTGGACCGGCGGCACGACGTGAGCCTGCGGCTCGTGACGGACGGCCGGCTGGTCGACCTGCGGGAGCGGGCCCTGTCGGACCACGAGCTGCGCGTCTCGACCGGCGAGGGTGAGCAGGTGGTCCGAGACCGGCAGGACCCCATCGCCACAGAGGACCGTGCCTTCGTCGACGCGCTGCTCGCGGGGAACGACTCTGTGCCAGTCCCGTACGAGGAGGCGCTGCGCACGCACGCTGCGGTCTGCGCCGCCGACCTGTCGGCGCGCGAGGGCGGCGCCGTCGTGGACGTCGCCGACCTCCTGGCCGGGCAGACGACGGACGGTGGACAGGCATGAGCAGCCTTCGCCACAGCGCCGACGTCGGCGCTGGGCGCCGCACCGTCCGCTCGATCGGGATCCCGGAACGCGGCCGCGCCGAGGTCGTGTCCTACGAGGAGGAGCCACCGCTCGACGGGCAGTTCCGGGTGGACACCCTGTTCACCGGGCTGTCCGCCGGCACCGAGCTGACGCTGCTCAAGGGCACGAACCCGTACCTGCACTCCTCCTGGGACGCCGAGCGGGGCGTCTTCCGGCCCGGCACGCCGTCTCGCGCCTACCCGATCCAGGCGCTGGGCTACATGGAGGTGGCGCGCGTCGTGGACAGCCGCACCCCTCGAGTGGCCGACGGCGACGTGGTCGCGACGACGTACGGCCACCGGACCGGACACGTCGTCGATCCCCGCGCCGTCCCGATGACGGTCCTGCCCCCGTCGCTGGACCCGCTGCTCGGGGTGTACGTCGCCCAGATGGGACCGATCTGCGCCAACGGGCTGCTGCACGCCGCCGCCGACGTGGCCGGCCCCGGTCCTCGGCTCGAGCTGTCCGACGGTGTGCGCGACCGCCGGGTGCTGGTGACGGGCGGCGGGGTCGTCGGCCTGCTGACCGGCCTGTTCGCCCGGGCGCACGGCGCCGCGGAGGTCGCGATCGCCGATCCGGACCCGCAGCGGCTGGCCGCCGCGGCCGGCCTCGGCCTCACTCCGCTCGCCGACGTCGAGCCGGAGGCGGTCTGGCGCTGGTGCGCCGAGCGCTGGCGGCACGGGCCTGCCGACGTCGGCGCTGACGTGGTGTTCCAGTGCCGGGGTCAGGCGGCCGTGCTGGCGACCGCGCTGCGCGCGGTCCGGCCGCAGGGCACCGTCATCGACCTGGCGTTCTACCAGGGCGGCGCGCCCGAGCTGCGCCTGGGCGAGGAGTTCCACCACAAGGGCGTGAGCATCCGGTGCGCGCAGATCGGCCGGGTCCCTCGCGGCCTGCAGTCGACCTGGGACCGTGCGCGGCTGTCCGCCGAGACCCTGGACCTGCTGACGTCGTACGGGGAGGCCGTACGGCGACAGGTCATCACCGACGTCGTGCCGTTCGAGCAGGGCCCGCAGCTCATGATGGACGTCGCCGAGCGACGGCGCTCCACCATCCAGGCCGTGTTCGCCGTCGACGACTGACCCCTCGGGCACCTGCCGCGCGCGTGGGCGGTCAGCCGCCCTTCTTGCGGGCGAACACGAGCCCCGCGACCTCGGCGGCGCCGGCCAGGCGCAGCACCCGGGCCATCTCCCGCAGGGAGAAGCCCTCGGAGTACACGTCGTCGACGACCAGGACCCGCCGGCCGGCGACAAGCTCGGGATGGGGCACCGCCAGCGCCGCGCGCAGGGAGTGCTCGGCGATCGCGCGTCGCGTCTCGACGCCGCGGCCGAGGAACTGCCCCGTCGGCCCGGACTTGGTGATCAGGTCCGGCACGAACGGCCACCCCGGACCGTCGGCGGCGGCTGCGTCCAGGATCAGCCGCAGGTGGTCCCACAGCCGCCGGGCCCGCGGCCCGACGTACAACGCACCCGTGGTGATCAGGTCGTAGTCCTGCAGCTCCTCGCGACGCTCCTCGAGGAAGCCGACGAGGATCCGCCCGAGGACCGGCGCCCAGTCGCGGTCCTCGTCGTACTTGTAGCGGCAGACCGCCGTCCAGACGTCCTCCGGGCACGACGACACGGTGTAGATCCGGGAGAACCAGCGGTCCTCCAACGTGCAGACCGTGTTGGCACACGGGCGCGCGCCGAGCAGCGGCTCTCCGCACACCGGACACCCTCGCGAGGCGGCCGCCGCCTCACCGCCGCTGGCGCAGGAGAAGCAGACGGCCGGGGTGCCGGCCACCCGGTACGGACAGGCCATGCAGCCCGGGAGTCCGGCGGGCGACGGATCCAGCCGCTGCAGATCGATCACGGACGTGGGCAGCCGGACGTGACGGAGCGCAAGGCGCCCAGCAGCGAGGAGCCCGCCGGCCGTGACGAGCACCGCGAGCGGGCACCAGGAGTGCACCGGCGTCGACCGCAGAGCCCGGTGCACATGCGAGCACCGTAGTTCCCGTCGGCCGTCGTCGCGCACGAGGGCCGACCGCTCAGCTCCTCCGCCGCCTTCGGTGCGCTCAACGCTGTCCGTCGGGAACGGTGAGCAGCCCGGGGACCAGCCTGTCCAGGTCGGCGAGGGTGAGCGGCTCCTCGGGCAGCGGTCGGAGCGGGCCCAGCCGCTGCAGTGCCGAGCCGTACCGCGCGAGGTGCCCGAAGTCGGCGGGGAAGCGGGCCGGATCCACCGACAGCAGACGACCGGAGCGTCGCGCCGTGCTCAGAGCCGACTGCCACTGCGCCGGCGGCGCGACACCGATCGACGAGGTGCCGTGCGGGAACAGCAGGGCCAGCACCTCGTCGTACGTCGCCCTGTGCAGGTACGCCGCGAGGCGGTCCACGGAAGGTCCCACCGGGAACAGGCTCCAGAAGGGCACGCTGCCGGAGCGCAGTGCCGCCACCGGGTCCACGAGCACGAAGGACTCCACCAGCAGCCGCTCGGCGGGCAGGCCCCGGGCGAGGTACCACTCGCGATGCAGGTCGGCGACCACCGGACTGAGGTCCTCAGGAGCGTCGAGCACGATGCGGCGCACCGGATGACCGTGCTCTGCAGCCCAGCGCTGCACGTCGTCCAGGAGGCTGGGGTCCAGGCCCCACTCGGCCTCGGGGGCGTCGTCGTCGGGCTCCGGCGGGTCCCAGCGCGACCGGCCCGCCCCCTGTTCGCGCAGGAACGCCGCGACCCTCGGTCCGCCGGAGAAGTACTCCTCGACGGTGGCGCCGCCCTGCGCGCCGAACTGGAACACGTGCCGCTCGCCGATCCTGGTCACCGGCCACCGGCTCCGGTCGTCGACGACGACGACCGTGCCACCCGGGGCGAGGCAGTCGCTGAGGAAGCGGGTGTACGTGGCGCCCAGGCGCCGTCGCTTCACCCGGAAGTACGCCATCCGCTGCAGCGTCAGGCGGTCGTGGTTGGGGTCGTGCATGTGGTGCAGGGCCAGGTCGGGAGCGGCATCGAGCAGCGGTCCAGCCAGCCGCACGCCCGTCTCCATCGCGCGGCGCGGGTCGTCCAGGTCGGTGCGCGCGCGCACGGGCAGCAGCCAGGTCTGCGGCAGCCACGGCACGCCCAGAGCGGCCCACAGGTGCACGGCGGCGCCGTTGGAGGCACCGAGAGCCACGGCGGGATACCGCCGCTCGGGGTACTGGCCGACGGTCCAGCGGGCGACGGCCTCGGTGTCGAGGTCGCCGAGGCGATCGCTCGGGACCGCCTCCGCGCCGCTCACCCTGGCGTAGGCGGCGCGGCGCAACGGCAGCGGCAGCGCGGCGGAGGCCCGTACGGCCGCGCCGGCCAGCCGGCCCTGACCCAGTCGCGGGAAGGTGCGCCCGTGCAGTGCGGCGGCAGTCGCACGCAGCATGGCCGAGGCGGAGTCGAAGTCGGCGACCGCGCGTGACCCGGACAGCTGCGCCATCTCAGGCCACCCGGCCGGCGAGCCGGTGCACGACCCGCAGGTGGTGGCCCGGCTCCGGGCGAGCGTCGCCCTGCCCAGGCCCTGCCGGCCGCACGGCCGGGGCACCGGTCAGGTGGAGCCGCAGGCTGGGATGCACGGAGGTCCTCCGGAGGTCGTGACGTCTCCGCCGGGCGGCGGCGCGGGTGGCGGCGCTCGCCCGCACGGGTGTGCGTGCTCGGGCTTCGCTGCCCCGCACGGCGGGCTCGGAACCGCCAGGTCGGCAGAGTTCGGCCTGAGACCGTCCCCGCGGCCCTACGGGGACCGCATGCCCGGGCCGGCACGCTCCGCCCGGCGATCGTCACGCGCGCGGACCGCGTCCTGGGTGAGCCGCGGTCCAGAGGGGACGGCGGGGCGGTGGAACCGCCTCTCGACCTGCCCGCCCGTCGCGACCTCCCCGTCCCGCGAGGAGTGGACGTCGCCGTCGCCTGGACCTGGCGACTGGCCGTGCTCGCCGGCGGGATCGTCCTGGTCGGCATCGCGCTGGGACGGGTCCTGCTGCTGACCGCGGCCTTCGCAGCCGCGCTGCTGCTCGCCTCGCTGCTGCATCCGCTCGCCGGCCGCGCGCAACGCCTCGGCCTGTCGCACCGGCGCGCCGCGGCCCTGGTCTTCCTCCTGTTCGTCACCACGGTCGTGCTCGTCCTGGTCACCCTCGGCGGCGTGGTCGCCGCGCAGGTGGGGGACCTCACGAGCGGCTTGTCCCAGGCCACCGACCAGCTGCTGCGCGCGCTCCAGTCCGCCGGGCTGCCGGTCGAGCAGCGTCAGCTGGACCGGCTGCGCGAGCAGGGCACGGGCGCGCTGCAGAAGGGCGGCGCCGTCAGTGGCGCCCTCACCGCGGTCGGCACGTTGCTCGACCTGGTCAGCGGCGCCGTGCTGGCGCTGTTCATCCTGCTCGTGCTGCTGCTCGACGGGCGCACCGTCTGGGACTGGGTGCTGCGGGTGCTGCCGCTCCGGGCGCGGCAGCCGGTGGACGAGGCCGGGACGCAGGCATGGCACGCACTGACCGCGTACATGCGGGGCATCCTCGTCGTCGCGCTGGTCGACTCGTCGTTGATCGCGCTCGCGCTGCTGCTCATCGGAGTCCCCGCCGTGGCTCCGCTGGCGGCACTGACCTTCCTCGGTGCCTTCCTGCCGTACGCCGGAGCCACGATCGCCGGTCTCGCCGCCATCGCCGTGGCGCTGGTGGCGGTGGGGCCGGTCGCCGGCCTGCTCGTGCTCGGCGCGGTGGTGCTCGTGCAGATGATCGACGGGTACGCGCTCGAGCCGCTCGTCCTGGGCAAGGCCGTGCGCCTGCACCCCTTGGCCGTCGTCGTCGTCATCACCCTCGGCGGACTGCTCGGCGGCATCGGCGGCGCGGTCGTCGCCGTGCCGCTGACCGGCGCGCTCAACGCCGCCATCGCGCACCTGCGTCTGCGGGGCGCCGCTGGACAAGAGGTCACCACGCGATGAGGACCACCCGGCACCGGGTCGAGGGACTGCAGATCGCCGCCCTCCACGAGCCCGCGCCGGCCGGCGGGCACCGCGTCGAGCAGGTCCTCGCCGACCCCGTCGTCATGGTGCCCGGCCTGGCGCTGTCGGGGCGCACGCTCCTGCCGGCTGTGCGGGCGTTCGCGCAGTTCATCGACGTGTGGGCCGTCGACCTGCCGGGGGCGGGCAGCAGCTCGGCGCCGGACCGCGCCTTCGACGTCGACGACCACGCTCGGACCGTGCTGCGCTGGTGCGATGCCGCCGGTCTGGGTCGGGTCACCCTGCTCGGGCACTCCGTCGGCTGTCAGCCGGTCCTCGCCGCCGCCGAGCAGGAGCCGGAACGGGTGGCCGCTGTCGTCCTGTCCGCGCCCACCGGCGACCCGACGGCACGGGACTGGGCCACCTTCGTCGGACGGTGGTTGCTGGACGGGCTGCGCGAGCCACCGCGGCAGCTGCCGCGACTCGTCCGCGACTGGCTCCGGGCCGACCCCCGCACCGCGGCCAGCACCTTGGCGGCCCTCCGGCGTGACGACGTGGCCGACCGACTCCCCCGCGTGAGCTGCCCCGCGCTCGTCCTGCGGGGCGAGCGGGACGCCATCGCGCCGCAGGGCTGGGCCGAGCACGTCGCCCGACAGCTCCCCCGCGGCCGTCTCGTCGTGCTGGGCGGACAGCCTCACAACGCCCTCACCCTGGCAGCGCAGGAGGCCGCGGCCCTGGTCCGGGCCTTCCTCGCCGAGGTGCTCGAGGCATGACCTCGAGGCCTGACAGCGGGCGCGCGCACCGCGGCACGAGGACGACGCACTTCGCTGCCCGGCTCCGGATCGGCTGTGCTGCTCGTGATCGGGACGACGCGGCGGCATCTCCGGCGATCCTCCGTCCGGCCGCTGCAGGACTCGTCCGGGTCGGCGCGGGTACGCGCCCTGCCGTGCCCGACGACCGGCCCTCGACCTGAGGCGCCGGCGAACGCCGCAGTGCTGTGACACAGCAACCGCAGGCGAGGCAGGACTCCAGGAGTGGTCATGGCAGCACACGCTGGCGAGAAGGCGCAGAAGACCGGCGACTTCTACTGCGCACACTGCGACGAGAAGGTGCACGCGAAGGAGGGGGAAGAGATCCCGGAGTGCCCGAACGGCCACAAGGCCTTCGGGACGCGCCGCAACGAGCCGGGCAACAAGAGCTGACGCTCACACGAGCCGGACGACCGTGGGTACGACTCGGGACCTGCGGTCCTCCGGCGGCGGGTCCCGCTGCGCACGGCGCTGGGCGCTTGTCCCGGCCGGAACAGGAGATCACCACCTCCCCACCCGATGAGGAGCAACCATGGGCGCACACGCTGGCGAGACGGCCCAGGAGACGGCGACTGCGTGCGCGCCTGCTGCGACGAGACGGTGCGGGCGGAGCAGGGCGAGGACATCCCTGAGTGCCCGCACGTGCACAAGAGCTCCGACACCCCGCCGCAACGAGCCCGGCAGCACGCCGATGACTGCCAGGACCGGACAGCCGTGAGCGAGACCTGGGACCTGTGGTTCCCGAGTGCGGGAGCGACCGGCATGTCCTTCGCTCGCGCCCGGGTCGACCCGGCTGTCGCGGGTGACCGGGTGCTGGTGCACGCCGCGCCGGAGTCGCTGGAGGTCGTGGTCCGCGACGACGACGGCCGGGTCGTCGCCTCCGGACAGGTCCGCCGTGGCGAGCAGGGGCCCATGTCGACCCTGGTCCGGGAAGGGCCGCAGATCCGGCTCGAGGACGGCTGGCCGACGCAGGACGACGTCGGCCGGCTGGTGGTCCTGCCGGGCGGTGAGGCCGGCGTGCTCACCGCTTGGGAGCACGCACACGACCGCACCTGGTGGCGGTGGAGCGTCGAGTTCAGCAACGCACGCTGACGGACGGCGCAGCAGGACGGACCCGGACGGGCCGGGAGCGGGTGCCCTCCCCCTCGTCGTCCGGGTCGCCCGCCTGCGAGACGTTCGACCAGCGCGGCAGCGGCTGGACGAAGGTCGCGCTGTTGCCGAACGGCTGAGGCGTCTCAGCCGCTCAGCTCGAAGGTCATGACGAACCCAGCGGCGCTCGCCAGCGCGATCCAGGGCCCGCCCTGACGGAAGGCTTCCGGTGCGAGCGTGTCGATGACCGAGGCGAGCACAGCGCCACCGGCGAAGGCCAGGGGCAGCGCCAGGTCGGCGTGTGCGGCACCGGCGAACAGCAGCCGCCCGGCCACGACCGCCAGCGCCAGCAGCACCGTGGCCGCGCCCCAGAGCCCGACCACCGCCGTCCGTGACCGGCCCTGCTCGCGCATGCTGACCGCACCCGCCAGCGACTCGGGCAGGTTGGAGGCGAAGACGGCAGCAAGCAGAGCGACGCTGCCGCCGTCGACGAGCGAGACGCCCAGGGCGGCGTTCTCGGGCACGCCGTCCAAGGTCACGGCGGCGAGCAGCGCATAGCCGGCGGCGCCGTGCTCGAGGTGCCGGTCCAGCAGGGTGTCGATCACCACGAAGACGACGGCGCCGCCGGCGAAGCCGAGGGCGGCACGCGGTGTGCCGCCGCCCTCGACCGCCGCCGCGAACAGGTCGAACGACACGGCGCTCAGCAGCGCGCCGGCCGCGAACGCGAGCGCGACCGCCACCAGCCGCTGAGGTGGCGTCCACCACGCGCCGAGCGCGCCGCCCAGCAGGAGCGGCACGGACGCGCCCAGGGCGAACAGCAGCGTGCGCACCGCGCGGACAGGTCAGTCCGCGTAGACGCCACGGACGACGGACACGAGCTGCTCCGGCGTCGCGTGCTCGGCGACATCAGCCTCGCTGACCACGCCGACGAGCTGCTGGCCGTCGATGACCGGCAGCCGCTTGACCTCGTGCTGCGCCATCGTCCGCACCAGCTCGTCGATGCTGTCGTCGGCACCGATCGTCACGGGCTTGCCCTGGCCGAGCTCGCCCGCCTCCGTCGATGCCGGGTCCTTGTCCTCGGCCAGGACCTTCACGACGATGTCGCGGTCGGTCAGCATGCCCTTGAGCCGGTCGTCGTTGCCGCAGATGGGCAGCGCTCCGACTCCGAGCTGGCTCATCTTGCGGGCGGCGTCGAGGACGGTCTCGTCCTCCTGCACGCACTCCACTCCGCCGGTCATGATGTCGCGTGCTGTGCCTGCCATGGGATCGCTCCTGTCGTCGGGCCGTCGGGACGGTCCCCCGCTCCCCCGTCCCCCACCACTCATGCCTCGCCGACAGGAGCGGGCGGCCCGAGCGGGGCAACACGCTGCGGCGGGGCGACGAGCGGTTCGGCGCTCGAGGGACGTACGGCAGGCGTCCCTCCGCATCGAGGCACCCGGAGAGGTCGCCCTCGTCGTGGGTGTCGGCGGCAGCCCTGCTGCTGGCCGACATTCCTGTGAGCGCGGCGCCCGACGCGCGCGGTGCTGGTCGTCGGGCGTCCGTCAGCGACAGCTGCCCGGCCCTGGACGGCGATGCGCCAGCCGCCGACCGAACGCGCCGGCCGCGGCGATCACGACGCTCCTGGCGATCGCGGGGTGGAAGCCGACCATGCGGGTCCAGCGGCTGCGGGGCAGCGCGAAGCGCACCACCCCGCCACGCACGGCTCCGCTGCCGGGTGTCGGCTCGGTCAGGTTGCTCTGGCCCTGGTCCGGCTGGTCCCGTTGCTGGCGCTCGAAGACCTGCCCGCCGACGTTGAGCAGCCGGTCGGTCAGGGCGGGGCTGAGCCGCTGGAGCATTGCCAGCTGGGCGGCGGCGCCGATGAAGATGTCGCGC
>CADCUE010000184.1 GCA_902805805.1 uncultured Frankineae bacterium
GGAGCACGACCTCGTGCTCCTCCTCGGAGATGGCCGGGCCAGACATGGCGTTCGGCATGTTGGCGTCCGTGATCGGCTCGCGCTCGACCCGGACCTCCTCGCGAGACACCGGCACGGTGCGCGTCTCGGTGTCGGTGGTGACGTACTTGCGCAGACGCGCCCGACCGGCCTCGGTCTTCTCGGTGCCGACGCGGAGCTGCTCCTCGGAGCGGGTCATCGCGTTGTCGGTCGTCGGGCCGCTGGTGTCGTGGCCGACGGTGCCGTGCTCGTTGACCCGGTCGGTGCGGTCGTCGTCGCCGGTGAAGCCCTGCGCGCCGGTCACAGCGCCACCGGTGGTCGTGTCGGTGGTCGTCGTGCCGGTCGTCGTCGCGGTGGTCGTGCCCGAGCTGGTGCCGCCGGCCTGCGAGTAGTACTCGAACAGGCGCTGCTCCTCCGGCGCGGTCAGCTCCTCGTCGTTCTCCACGCGAGGGGCGTCCTTGATGACGGACTTGCTGAAGGGCACCACGACGTCGTCGCCGCGCAGGTCCGCCGCGTCGAGCGGGAAGAAGCTCGACCCGCCGCCGAACAGGCCCGTCGTGACGGTGGCGAAGGTGCCGCCGCTGCCGTCGGTCGACTCGTAGACATCCTTGATCTTGCCGATGCTCTCGCCGTCGGGGCCGACGAGGGACTTGCCGGCCAGCTGGCCGAGACTCGAGGTGTCGATCATGTGATGCTCTCTCCTTGATGGTCGGACGGGATGACGCTTGCCGTGTCGTGCCGGAGGTTCCTGCGAGGGCCGGCCGCTCGGGACGACCTCCACCGCCCTGCCGCAGACCTCCTGGTCGAGCAGCTGACGTCCCTGCTGGCTCGCCGTCGTTCTCGTGCGTGGGGGGTCAGGTCGACCACCACCAGCTCGCTCCGTCCAGCCCTACCCACTAACCCGCGTCCGGCACCACGTACGCCCTGAGGAGGTTGCGGTCCTCGGGATCGGCGTCATGCTGGGTCCGTTCTGCAGGGGCTGGGCCGGACGCAGGTCGCTGCCTGTCGCCCGGATGACCTTGCCCTCCGCCGGGTCGGCAAACGCGATGTCGCCCGCTCGCGTGTCAAACTCACGGCCGGGTGACGGGCTTGTCACCCGGGCGGTCGGGCAGGACCGTGGCATGTCCGGTCCGCTGCTGGTGACCTCCGCGGTCACGCTGCCCGAGGCGGAGCTGTCCTGGCGGTTCTCCCGCTCGTCCGGTCCCGGCGGTCAGGGGGTCAACACGACCGACAGCCGGGCCGAGCTGTCCTTCGACGTCGCCCGCTCGTCGGCTCTGCCGCCGCACCTGCGCGAGCGAGCGCTGCGACGCCTTGCCGGGCGTCTGGTCGACGGCGTGCTCACGGTCGCCGCGAGCGAGCACCGCAGCCAGCTGCAGAACCGCGAGGCGGCCGAGCAGCGGCTGACCGCGCTGCTGCGCGAGGCCCTGGCACCTCCGGCGCCGGTGCGGCGTGCCACCCGTCCGACCCGCGGATCGGACGAGCGGCGCCTGGAGGCCAAGCGCCAGCGGTCGCAGGTCAAGCGCGGGCGCCGCGGCGACCGCGAGGACTGAGCGCCCGGAGCCCGCGCCGGGACGCACCGACCGCTCGAGCTCGCCGGCTCAGGTGCCGGGGCGGTCCGGGGAGGTGCCGGGCGCGCCGTCGTCCTGGTCGCTGCGCTCGGGGAACTCGCGCGGCAGACGGCGCAGCCGGGCGTTCATGTTCCGGATGAGCAGCACGGTGGCGAGGATCATGAGGACGACGACGAGCAGCCCCAGGGGTCCGGCGGAGATCTCGTCCTCGGCCACCGCGAGCACCTCGACAGCCGCCGTCGTCATGCGCTCACCCGGTCACGCACCCCGGCGAACAGGTCCTCCTCGGGCAGCCGGGTGTCCACCAGCGACCTCGCGAGCTGGAAGTCCTCGTACGGCCAGGTCTCCTGCTGCAGCTCGACGGGGCAGGCGAACCAGCGACCCGTCGGGTCGACCTGGGTGGCATGGGCGATCAGCGCGGCGTCGCGCACGGGGAACCACGCGGCGCACGGCACGGACGTCGTCAGGCGCTCGGCGTCACCGGGCTTGTCCTCCCACGTGACGAGCCACTCGGCGTACGGCGACTCGACCTTCGCGGCCAGCATCGCCTGGTGCAGCTTCTCGAGCCGGCTCTTGTGGAAGGTGAGGTTGTAGTAGAGCTTCAGCGGCTGCCAGGGCTCGCCGGCGTCGGGGAAGCGGTCCGGGTCGCCGGCCGCCTCGAAGGCCGCGACCGACACCTCGTGGCAGCGGATGTGGTCCGGGTGCGGGTAGCCGCCGTTCTCGTCGTACGTCGTCATGACGTGCGGGCGCTGCTCGCGCACCACACGGACCAGCGCCTCGGTCTGCTCCTCCAGGTCGCCGAGGGCGAAGCACCCGTCGGGCAGCGGTGGCAGGGGATCGCCCTCGGGCAGCCCCGAGTCGACGAAGCCGAGGAACACCTGCCGCACACCGAGGATCTCGCGCGCGCGGTCCATCTCGGCGGCGCGGACCGCGGTGATGTCGGCCTGCACCTCGGGCCGGTCCATCGCCGGGTTGAGCACCGAGCCGCGCGAGCCGTCGGTCAGGGTGACGACGAGCACGTCGACGCCCTCGTCCGAGTAGCGGGCCATGGTGGCCGCGCCCTTGCTCGACTCGTCGTCCGGGTGCGCGTGCACGCACATCAGGCGCAGGGACTCGCTGTGGACCACCGGCAGGCCTCCTGATCGGCTTCGAGGGACCATCGTCCCGTACGGCCAACACCGCCGCCCGTCCCAGGAGTCCCGTGACCGTCCCGTCCGCCGGCCGACGCCGTCCGCCCGGCCGCTACGACCCGCCGCCGCTGCTCGGCCAGCGGCTGCTCGCGCTCGTGCTCACGGCCCTCCTGATCGCGGTGGTGGCGGCGATCGGGTCGTTCGCCTGGTCGCGCTTCGGCGGCGAGCAGGTCCGCGGGCAGGTGCGGGGCTTCGACATCCGCTCCGACTCCGAGGTCGTGCTGCGGCTCGAGGTCGCCAAGACGGCCGGCGCCCGTGCCTACTGCGTCATCCGGGCGCGGGGCGCCGACGGGCTGGAGGTGGGGCGGGACATCGCCGTGCTGGACCCGCAGGGCACCTCCGACGAGGTGGCCCGCGGCTCGTTCTCCCTCACGACGAGCCGCCGGGCCGTGACGGCCGAGCTGGCCGGGTGCACACCGGAACCGATCTCCCGCGAGACCCCTGCGCCGTAGCATCGGACCTGCCCCACCAGCACCCAGCCCCCACGAGATCGCGCGAGGACCCATGAGCACCCAGGCCGGACAGCAGACCACCTGGCTCACCCAGGAGGCGTACGACCGGCTGTCCGCCGAGCTCGAGGACGCCAAGGGCCCGCGCCGCGCCGACATCGTCGCGAAGATCGAGGCGGCCCGCGACGAGGGCGACCTCAAGGAGAACGGCGGCTACCACGCCGCCAAGGACGAGCAGGGCAAGCTCGAGGCGCGCATCCGGCAGCTCACCCAGCTGCTGCGCGACGCCAAGGTCGGTGAGGCGCCGACCAGCTCGGGCGTGGCCGGTCCGGGGATGGTCGTCGAGGTGACGTACGAGGGCGACGACGAGCCCGAGCGCTTCC
>CADCUE010000185.1 GCA_902805805.1 uncultured Frankineae bacterium
GGTCGTCGAACACGATCAGGACGTGCTGGCCGTTGTACATCCAGTGCTGGCCGATGGACGAGCCGGTGTAGGGCGCGAGGTACTTGAAGCCGGCGGGCTGCGAGGCCGGCGCGGCGACGACGGTGGTGTACTCCATCGCCCCGGCGTCCGTGAGGCGACCGACGGTCTCGGCGATCGTCGACCCCTTCTGGCCGATGGCGACGTAGATGCACTTGACCTGCTTCTTGGGGTCGCCGGTCGCCCAGTTCTCGCGCTGGTTGATGATCGCGTCCAGCGCGACCGCGCTCTTGCCCGTCTGCCGGTCGCCGATGATGAGCTGGCGCTGGCCGCGGCCGATCGCCGTCATGGCGTCGACGGCCTTGATGCCGGTCTGCAACGGCTCGGTGACCGGCTGGCGCTGCACCACGGTGGGCGCCTGCAGCTCGAGGATGCGCCGCCCCTCCGCCACGATCTCGCCCTTGCCGTCGATCGGCTGGCCGAGCGGGTCGACGACGCGGCCGAGGAAGCCGTCCCCGACGGGCACCGACAGGATGTCGCCGGTGCGACGCACCGCCTGGCCCTCCTCGATGCCGGCGGGGTCGCCGAGGATGACGGCGCCGACCTCGCGCGTGTCGAGGTTCAGGGCGAGACCGAGCACGCCGCCCTCGAACTCCAGCAGCTCGTTGGCCATCGTGGAGTACAGGCCCTCGACACGGGCGATGCCGTCGCCGACCTCGGCGACGATGCCGACCTCCTCGCGGGTGGTCTCGGCGCTGTACGACGTGACGTACTGCTCGATCGCGGACCGGACGTCCTCCGGGCGGATGCTGAGCTCCGTCATCTGCTTCCCTGCTCTCATCTTCGGGTGGTGGCGTGTGATGTGTGAGGTGGTGTCGAGCGTGCGCCCTGCGCTCGGGCGCGGTGCGGTGCGCGGCTAGCCCGCCAGACGGCGGCGGACCTGCTCGAGGTTGTGGCTCACGGTGCCGTCGAGGACCTCCTCGCCGACGCGGACCTCGACACCGCCGATCACCTTCGGGTCGATCTCGACGTGCAGCTGCACCTGCCGCCCGTACATGCGCGCGAGCGAGGAGGCCAGGCGGCCCTCCTGCGCCGCGTCCAGCGGTCGGGCGACGCGGACGCGGGCGACGTAGCGCGAGCGGCGCTGGGCCGCCAGGCGCGACAGCTCCTCGAGAGCCGACTCGAGCGAGCCGCCCCGCGGACGCGTCACCGCGATCTCGACGAGGCGGGTCGTGATGGGCTGCGCGCGCGTGCCGAGCAGGTCGCGCAGGAGCGCGCTCTTGCGGTCGGCCGGCAGACCGGGGTCGGTCAGTGCCGCCCGCAGCGCCGACTCGCGCTCGAGCAGGCGGGCGAAGCGGAACAGCTCGTCCTCGACCTCGTCGAGGACGCCCTCCGCCTCGGCCGAGTGCATGGCGGCCTGGGCCGCGATGACCTCGACCGCCTCGCGCAGGTCGTTGGGACCGGACCAGCGGGAGGCCACCAGGTCGCGGAAGACCGCGAGGGGGGCCGCCGGCAGCTGGCTGCCCAGCAGCCGGTCGGCCAGCCCCTGACGGGCCGAGGCGGACGAGGCCGGATCGGTGAACGCCCGCCGCAGGGACGGCTCGCGGTCGAGCAGGCCCGCGACCGCGTAGAGGCCTTCGCTGACCTCGGCGGCACCGGCTGCGCCGGACGCGTCCGCGCCCCGCTCGTACGAGACGAGTGCCGAGGCGAGCGCGTCGCGGCTGGCACCCCTCACAGGCGCGTCGCCCCTGTCGTCGTCGGGGCGGCGCCGTCGAGGCTGTCGAGGAAGCGGTCGACGGTGCGCCGCTGACGGGCGTCGTCCTCGAGCGACTCGCCGACGACGCGGCTCGCGAGCTGGACGGCCAGGCCGCCCACCTCCCGGCGCAGCTCCGTCAGCGCCTGCTGCCGCTCGCTGGCGATCTGCGCCGACGCCGCCTCGAGGATGCGCTGCGCCTCGGCCCGCGCCTCGACGCGAGCCTCCTCGACGATCTGCGCCCGCTGGCTCTGCGCCTCGGTGCGGATGCGACCGGCCTCGCCGCGGGCGTCGGCCAGCTGCGCCTGGTAGCTGCGCAGCGCCTCGGCCGCCTCGGCCTGGGCCTTCTCGGCCTTGGCCAGACCGCCCTCGATCGCCTCGGACCGGTCGCGGAACGCCTTCTCGAACATCGGGAAGGCCTTCTTGCTCAGGAAGAAGTACAGCAACCCGAAAGCGACCAGCCCGACGATGATCTCGACCGTGTGCGGGATCAGCGGGTTCGGCGCCTCACCCTCGGCAGCCAGGAAGAGCGTGTCCATCGCGTCGGCTCGCTAGAGGACGAAGGCGAGGACGAGGCCGAACAGCGCCAGCGCCTCGGCGAGCGCGAAGCCCAGGAAGGCGATCGGCTGCAGCAGACCACGGGCCTCGGGCTGGCGGGCGACGCCGTTGATGTAGGCGGCGAAGATGAGACCGACGCCGATGCCCGGGCCGATGGCCGAGAGGCCGTAACCGACGAGGTTGAGCGTGCCTTCCATTGCTGTCCTTTCAGAGGTGGATACGCCCGGAAGTGCCCGGTCGTCAGTGCTCGTCGGCCAGCGAGCCGGCGATGTAGAGGGCAGTCAGCAGCGTGAAGATGTAGGCCTGCAGGACCTGCACCAGGAACTCGAAGAAGGTCAGGACGATACCGAGCAGGAACGCCGGGATGCTGACCAGGGCGAGCAGGCCGCCCTCGGCGAGCAGGTGCTCCCCGCCGAGGATGAAGACCAGCAGCAGCAGGTGACCGGCGAACATGTTCGCGAACAGTCGCAGGGCCAGGGTGAGCGGACGCACCAGCACGGTGGAGACCAGCTCGATGGGCGCGAGCAGGACGTAGACCGGCTTCGGCACGCCCGGCGGGAACATCATCTCCTTGAAGTAGGAGTAGAGCCCGTGGCGCCGGATGCCGATCCCCAGGAACAGCAGCCAGGTGATGATGGCCAGGACCGTCGGGAACGCGATGCGCGACATCGTCGGGAACTGGATGAACGGGATGATGCCGAAGACGTTGTTGACCAGGATGAAGCTGAACAGCGTGACGAGGTAGGGCACGTACTTGAGGAAGTCGTGGTCGCCGATGACGTCGCGGGCGACACCGTTGCGGACGAACCCGTAGACGCCCTCACCGGCGAACTGCAGCTTGCTGGGCACGATCGCTGCCCGACGGGCCGAGACGTAGAAGAAGGCCGCCACCAGCACGGCGGCCAGCACCGCGAGCACCATCGGCTTCGTGACCTCGCCGACGATCGGCGGGAGCTCGAAGTCGCGACTGCTCGGGGCCTCGAACCCTCCCTCGGCAGCCAGCACGAGCAGGCCCATGCGTGTTCCCTCCCGACTAGCTCTTGCCGTACCGGATGTAGACGAGGTAGACCGCTCCAGCGCCGCCGACGAGCATCCCCACGAGCGCGAACAACGACGTGCCCAGCCAGCGGTCGAGCAGAACACCGATCCCGCCCCAGAGCAGCAGCCCGGAGAGCAGGTACGCGATCACCGTCCAGCCGTCCCCCGGGTTGGCATCCCTTCCCGGCGGTTCGACCTGGCTCATCGGAGTGGCACGCTAGCAGCCGGGTCGGATCATCCTCCGCAAGGGTCGGTCACGGTCGGTCGGGGCTCGCGGACGGGTCGACGTACAGCAGCTTCAGGCCGAGGAAGGCCCGGATCTCGGCGCCCAGCCAGACGAGGACGCACACCAGCACGGCGATGCCGACCGAGCCGCGGTCGACGACCTCGGTGCGACGCACCACGACCAGCACCAGCAGCAGAGCGGTGATCTTGAACAGGTAGCTCGACATCGCGGCGGTCAGCGTCGCCAGCGGGTGCAGCTGCGCCGTCCGGCGGGCGACGTAGAGGCCCAGGCCGAAGCTGGCCACGACCAGGACGGTCCCCAGCAGCCCGCCGAGCAGGCCGTCGACGCCGCGCAGGACACCGGCGCCGACCGCGACCGCGAGGCCGGCCAGCGCGGTGGGCCACGCCGAGGCGCGGAACAGCACGGACTCCCAGCGCTGCTCGGTCACCGGCGGGCCGCCCTCAGCCGCGGCACGCTCGACGCGACCAGCGCCAGGGCCGCCACCGTCCCGGCCACGGCGAGCACCGGCAGCGGCCCGCCCCACAGCGACACGGCCACGAAGGCGAACGCCAGCAGGGCCGTCCAGCAGTACATGATCAGCACCGCCCGGGTGTGGCTGTGGCCGATCTCCAGCAGCCGGTGGTGCAGGTGGGCCTTGTCGGGTGCGAAGGGCGAGCGCCCGGCCCGGGTGCGGCGCACCACCGCGAGGGCCAGGTCGACGAAGGGCACGGCCAGCACCGCGAACGGCAGCAGCAGCGGCAGCAGCACCGGCAGGCCGGCCGAGGGCGGCAGGTTGGCGTAGCTCACCTGCCCGGTGAGGCTGGTGACCGCGGCCGCGAGCATGAGCCCGATGAGCATCGAGCCCGAGTCGCCCATGAAGATGCGCGCCGGGTTGAAGTTGTGCGGCAGGAAGCCCAGGCACGCGCCGGCCAGCACCACGGCGATGAGCGCCGGCGCGGTGATGCGGTCCTGCGCGATGCCGCTCGTGATGGAGCCGCTGGCGAGCGAGTACGAGAAGGCGAAGAAGGCGAGCGCCGCGATGGCGCCGACACCGGCGGCGAGCCCGTCCAGGCCGTCGATGAAGTTGATGGCGTTCACCGTCAGCAGGGCCAGCACGATGGTCAGCGGGACCCCCTCGACCCCCAGCGAGACGGCGCCGACGCCCGGCAGGGTGATGGTGAGCAGCTCCAGTCCGTACAGCACCATGACGCCGCACGCCAGCACCTGGCCGGCCAGCTTGGTCAGCGCGTCCAGCCCCCACCGGTCGTCGGCGACCCCGAGCAGGACGATGACGCCGCCGGCCAGGACGATCGCCTGCACGTCGGAGTAGCGGAAGACGCGCGACAGCGCCGGCAGCGTGCTGGCCAGCCAGAACGCCGCGCACACCCCCGCGTACATCGCCAGGCCGCCGAGGCGGGGGGTGGGGATGGCGTGCACGTCCCGGTCGCGCGGCTGCGCCATCGCGCCGATCAGCACGGCGAAGCGGCGTGCGAACGGCGTCAGCAGGTAGGTGACGCCCGCGGCGACGCACAGGACGAGCAGGTACTCCCGCACGGGGGCGGAGGCTAGCTCGGGCTGGGGTTGTCCGTGGCGGTGGACGCGCGGGCCGGCGCGGCCGGCTCGGCGCGCCCGTACGCAGGGTGTGCCGCGACCAGCGCGGTGACCGAGCGGCGGACGTCCTCGGCGTCGGAGCCGTCGGCGTCGCGCACGGCGCGTCCGATGAGCGAGCCGATCTCCTTCATGTCGCCCTCCGTCATGCCCTGGGTCGTGACGCTGGGCGTGCCGACCCGGATGCCGCTCGCGATGGACGCGGGCTGCGGGTCGTAGGGGATGGCGTTCTTGTTCAGCACGATGCCGGCCCGGTCGCACCGCGCCTCGGCGTCCTTGCCCGAGACGCCGGTGCCCTGCAGGTCCAGCAGCGCCAGATGGGTGTCGGTGCCGCCCGTGATCGGCCGCATGCCCTCGCCGGCCAGCGCCTCGGTGAGCGCCTGCGCGTTGGCGATGACCTGTCGGGTGTAGGCCGCGTACTCCGGCGTCATGCACTCCTTGAAGTTGACCGCCTTGGCGGCCACGGCGTGCATCAGCGGTCCGCCCTGCATCATCGGGAACACCGCCTTGTCGAGCTTGGCGGCGTGCTCGGCCTTGCAGACGAGCGCTCCGCCGCGCGGCCCGCGCAGCACCTTGTGCGTGGTGAACGTCACGACGTCGGCGTACGGCACGGGGCTCGGGATGGCCTGACCGGCGACCAGACCGATGAAGTGGGCGGCGTCGACCATGAAGACCGCACCCACCTCGTCGGCCACCTCGCGGAACGCCGCGAAGTCGATGAGCCGCGGGATCGCCGAGCCCCCGGCGATGATCATCTTGGGCTTGTGCTCGCGGGCGAGGGAGCGCATCTGGTCGTAGTCGATGTCCTCGGTGCCCTCGGCGACCCCGTAGTGGACGGCGTTGAACCACTTGCCCGAGAAGCTGACCTTCGCGCCGTGCGTGAGGTGGCCGCCGTGCGGCAGCGACATGGCGAGGACGGTGTCGCCCGGCTGCAAAAAGGCGCCGAAGACGGCGACGTTGGCGCTCGCACCGGAGTGCGGCTGCAGGTTGGCGTGGTCGGCGCCGAACAGCGCCTTGGCGCGGTCGATGCCGATCTGCTCGGCCACGTCGACGACCTCGCAGCCGCCGTAGTAGCGCTTGCCGGGGTAGCCCTCGGCGTACTTGTTGGACAGCGTGCTGCCGAGCGCGGCGAGCACCGCGGGGCTGGTGAAGTTCTCGCTCGCGATGAGCTGCAGTCCGCCGCGCAGGCGGGTCAGCTCGTCGACGACCACCCCGGCGATCTCGGGGTCCACCCGCTCGAGCTCGTCGAAGTCGGGTCCCCAGAACGTCATGGCGGTGCTCCCTCGTCGGCGCCCCCGCCGCGAGCGCGGAGAGGGGGGTCGGTCCAGTCAGCGTAGCGGGACGGGCCACGCCGGCTCGCGCTCGCGGCGCTGCCGGGACAGCGGAGGCCGGACGCCGTCACGGTCCGACGTCGAGGTCGGGCAGCACGGCCTGCAGGTCCTCCCTGGCCAGCGCACCGGCGCGGCGGACCTGCGGTCGCTCCCCCGTCAGGTCGACGATCGTGCTGGCGACGGGTGCAGCGGTGGGCCCGGCCTCGAGGTAGACGGCCACGGCGTCGCCGAGCTGCGACCGCGCCTGCTCGGCCGTCACCGGCGGGGCCTGGCCGGTGCGGTTGGCGCTGCTCACGGCCAGCGGTCCGGTGCTCTCCAGGACCTCGAGGGTGACCGGGTGCGAGGGCATGCGGACCGCCACCGTGCCCCGCGTCTCGCCGAGGTCCCAGGCGAGCGACGGGGCGGCCGGGACGATGAGGGTCAGCGCACCGGGCCAGAAGGCCTCGACGAGGCGGCGCATGTCCGGCGTCACGTGGTCGGCCAGTCCGTCGAGCCCCCGGTGCGCCGCGACGAGCACCGGCACGGGCATGTCCCGCCCGCGGCCCTTGGCGGCGAGCAGCCGCTCGACCGCCGCCGGGGAGAAGGCGTCCGCCGCGACGCCGTAGACCGTGTCCGTCGGCAGCACCGCGAGCTCGCCCCGCTGCAGCGCGGCGACGGCCTGCACCACGCCGACGACGGACTCCGACTGCACGTCGTAGACGATCATGATGCTCCGCCGGTCCAGCGCGCGGTGACGTAGCGGTCGCGGCCGGCCCAGTCCCGGTGGTCCTCGACCTCCGCCCAGCCGCCGGCCTGCTCGAGCACCGCCGGCGCCGTGCGCCCCTGCCGGTCCGAGTGCTCGACGACGACGAGGCCGCCGGGCTTGAGCAGGCGGCGCGCGGCCTGCTCGACCAGCCGGAGAACGTCCAGCCCGTCCTCGCCGGCCCACAGCGCGATGCCCGGGTCGTGGTCGACGACCTCCGGGTCGGGGATGTGCGCCTCGGTCGTCGCGACGTAGGGCGGGTTGCTGATGACCAGGTCCAGGGTGCCGTCGAAGCCCGGCAGCGCGTCCTCGGCGCTGCCGAGGTGCAGGTGCACCTCCGGGTCACCGGCCGCCACCCGGTTGCGGGCGTTGCGGCGGGTCCAGGCGAGCGCGTCCGGGTCGCGCTCGACGGCGTGCACGGTCGCACCCGGGATCTCGTGGGCCAGCGCGAAGGCGATGGTGCCGCTGCCGGTGCACAGGTCGACGCACAACGGGCTGGTCCAGCCCTCGGCGCGCACGGCGTCCACGGCCCACTCGACGACCGACTCGGTCTCGGGCCGCGGCACGAACACACCCGGGCCCACCTCGAGGGTCAGGTAGCGGAAGCCGACGGTGCCGGTCAGGTGCTGCAGCGGGACGCGGTCGGCCCGGCGCGCGACGAGCTCGTCGTACGCCGTCGCCTGGTCGGGGCCGAGGTCGTCGACCATCAGCAGGTCCGAGGGGCGTTCCAGGCCGAGCACGTGCAGGGCCAGCGCCCGGGCGTCGTGCTCGGGGCTGTCGACGCCGGCCGCGGCGAGGCGGTCGGTGGCACTGCGGACGGCGGTGCGGAGCGGGGTCACGGGCTCTCACTCACTTCCGGCGAGCTTGGCGGCGGTGTCGGCGTCGACCAGGGACGAGATGACGGGATCGAGGTCGCCGTCGAGGACCTGGGCCAGGTTGTTGGCCTTGTAGCCGCTGCGGTGGTCGGCCACGCGGTTGTCCGGGAAGTTGTAGGTGCGGACCTTCTCGCTGCGGTCGACGGTGCGGATCTGCGCGCCGCGCACGGCGCTGTCCTTGGCCGCCTGCTCCTCGAGCGCCAGCGCCAGCAGCCGGGCGCGGAGCACCCGCATGCCGGCCTCGCGGTTCTGCAGCTGCGACTTCTCGTTCTGCATGGCGACGGTGACCCCGGTGGGCAGGTGGGTGATGCGCACCGCGGAGTCGGTGGTGTTGACGCTCTGGCCGCCGGGGCCGGAGCTGCGGTAGACGTCGATGCGCAGGTCGTTCTGGTCGATCGTCACGTCGACCTCCTCCGCCTCGGGCAGCACCAGCACGCCGGCGGCCGAGGTGTGGATGCGGCCCTGCGACTCGGTGACCGGGACGCGCTGCACGCGGTGGACGCCGCCCTCGTGCTTCAGCCGTCCGAAGACGGGGTCGGCAGGATCGCGGGACTTCACGGCCAGGCTGATGTCCTTGTAACCGCCGAGCTCGCCCTCGGTGGCGCTGACGACCTCGGTCTTCCAGCCGCGCTGCTCGGCGTAGCGGGTGTACATCCGCACGAGATCCCCGGCGAACAGCGCGCTCTCGTCGCCGCCCTCGCCGGCCTTGACCTCGAGGATGACGTCCTTGGCGTCGGCGGGGTCGCGCGGGACGAGCAGGTCGCGGATGCGGGCGTCGAGCTCGCGCACCTGCTCGGCGAGCTGCTCGGCCTCGGCGGCCATCTCCGGGTCGTCCGCACCCATCTCGCGCGCTGCCTCGAGGTCGGCGGCGAGCGCCTCCTGCTCGCGGATCGCCGCCACCAGGGGACCGAGCTCGGCGTAGCGACGGCCGAGCTCCCGGGCCCGTCCCTGGTCGGCGTGCACGGACGGGTCGGCCAGCTGGGCCTCGAGGTCGGCGTACTCGCTGAGGGCGTTGTCGGTGGGAGTGCCCACGGGCTCGGCCATGACGCTCCTGTTCGGTGAGGTGGTCCGGACACGGCAGCGGCGCCCGTCCCAGTCGGGACGGGCGCCGCGGTGCAGCTACTTGGAGCGCTTGCCGAAGCGCTGCTCGAAGCGCGCGACGCGACCGCCGGTGTCGAGGATCTTCTGCTTGCCCGTGTAGAACG
>CADCUE010000186.1 GCA_902805805.1 uncultured Frankineae bacterium
GACGACCTCGCCGTCGACGACGGTGTCGGACGTCCGCCGCCGCGAGGACGTCCGGCCTGGGCCGCCGAGCACGGCGCCGACCGTCAGCCGGCGCGCCACCTGACGGGTCAGCAGCCGCCGCAGGACGGCCCGCGTCGGCGGGACCACGCACAGCAGCCCGAAGGCGTCCGTGGCGAAGCCGGGGGTGAGCAGCAGCGCCCCGCCGAGGATGACGAGCGCGCCGTCGGCGACCTCCGCTGCCGGCAGCCGTCCGCTCGCGAGCGCCGTGCGGAAGGCCCGCCAGGTGCGGGCGCCCTCGCGGCGCAGGAGGTAGGCGCCGAGCAGCGACATGGCGACGAGCAGGACGAGCGTCTCGAGCACGCCGAGGAGCTGACCGACCTGGAGCAGCACCCAGATCTCGAGGATCGGCACGAGCACCAGTGCGAGGACCAGCAGGACGGGCACGGCTACCTCCTCGACCGCTCGCGGACGGCGCGTGGCGAGCGGCCGCGGCGCAGCCCCCACCAGGTGACGCGCCACAGCGCCTCGAGCACGATGGCGCGGCTCATCTTCGACTCGCCGCGCACCCGCTCGACGAAGGTGATCGGCACCTCGACGACGCGGAAGCCGTGGCACCACGTCTGCCAGGCCAGGTCGACCTGGAAGCAGTAGCCCTGCGACGCGACGTCGCCGAGGGGCAGGGCGTCCAGGACGGACCGGCGGTAGGCCCGGTAGCCGCCGGTGGCGTCCTGCAGCGGCAGCCCCAGCACCCGCCGGGTGTAGGCGTTGCCGCCACGGCTGAGCAGCTCGCGCGCCGCCGGCCAGTTGACGACCCGCCCCCCGGGCACCCACCGGCTGCCGAGGACGAGGTCGGCGTCGTCGAGGGCGTCGAGCAGCCTGGGCAGCTGCTCGGGCTGGTGCGAGCCGTCGGCGTCCATCTCGACGACGACGTCGTAGCCGCGCTCACGGGCCCACGCGAAGCCGGCGGTGTAGGCGGCGCCCAGCCCGGCCTTCTTCGTGCGGTGCAGGACGTGGACGCGCGGGTCCTGCGCGGCGAGCGCGTCGGCCACCGCACCGGTGCCGTCGGGGCTGTCGTCGTCGACGACGAGCAGGTCGGCGTCGGGGACGGCGGCGAACAGCCGCTCGGCGATCGGCCGGAGGTTCTCGCGCTCGTCGTAGGTCGGGACGACGACGAGCACGCGGCCGAGGTCCTCGCTCACCGGGTGGCCCTGCGGCGGGCCACCGCACCGGCACCCGCTGCGGCGACGGCGAGCACGGACAGCACCAGCTCGGGGGCGGCGCCGACCCGGGTGGCGAGCGTCGTCCCGCTGCGGGTCGGGACCGTCGCCGACAGCACCTCGCGGGTGAACACCGGCGCCGACTCGACGAGCCTGCCGTCGGGGGCGATCACGGCGCTGATGCCGCTCGTCGCCGCCACGAGGACGGCCCGTCCGTGCTCCACCGCGCGCAGCCGGCCCATCGCCAGCTGCTGGGAGGTCTCCCCGCTGCGGCCGAACGTCGCGTTGTTGGTCTGCACGACGAGCAGCTCCCCTCCCCCGGTGACGACGTCGCGGACCAGGTCGTCGTAGGCCACCTCGAAGCAGATGACGTCACCGACCCGCACCGGACCGACGTCCAGCACACCCACATCGGTTCCGGCGGCGAAATCGCGAGGGACGAGGTCGACCTTGTCGGTGAGGCGCCGCACGAGGGGGCGCAGCGGGATGTACTCGCCGAACGGCACGGGGTGCCGCTTGACGTACCGCTCGCCCGGCCCGGTCACCGGGTCCCACACGATGCCGGTGTTGCTCACCAGCTCGCCCGGCCCCTGCAGGACGGCGCCGACGAGCACCGGCACGCCGACGTCCCGCACCGCCTCGTCGATGAGGTCGAACGCCGCGGCGTCCTCGAAGGGGTCGATGTCGGAGGCGTTCTCCGGCCACACCACGAGGTCGGGTGCGGGGACGCGGCCGGCGCGGACGTCGGCCGCCAGCTCGCGCGTCGCCGCGGCGTGGTTGGCGAGCACGGCTGCGCGCTGCGCGTTGAAGCCGAGCCCCAGCCGCGGCACGTTGCCCTGCACCACGGCGACCTGCACCGGCTCGCCGGCCGCCGGCACGGGGACGAGGGCCGCGCCTCCGACCGCCGCGACGGCGGCTGCGGCGAGCCCCGCCACCGCCGCTGCGGGTCGGCGGCGGACCTGGAGCGCCGCCCAGGCGAGGACCCCGCCGAGCAGCGCGACGACGAAGCTCACGGACGGCGCGCCGCCGAGCGCGGCGAGCGGTGTGAGCGCGCTGTCGCCCTGGCTGAACGCCAGCCGCCCCCACGGGAAGCCGCCGAACGGGATGCGCGAGCGGAGCGCCTCGGACAGCACCCACAGCGCCGCCGTCCACAGCGGCCAGGCCGGCAGCCGGAGCACGCCGGGCAGCAGCCCCCCGAGCAGCGCGAAGAAGGCCGCCTGCAGCACCGCCAGCGCCACCAGCGCCGCGGGCCCGGCGATGGTGGCCGTCCACTCGACGAGGGGGAGGAACAGCGCCATCCCGGTGGTGAAGCCGAGCAGCGCACCGCGCCGGGAGGTCTGCGCGCGGCAGACGAGGACGAGCACGGCCGCGCCGACGGGGGCCAGCCACGAGGCTCCGACCGGGGGGAAGGCCAGGTACAGCAGCATGCCCGCGAGGACGGCCCCGGCGAGGCGGAGCGGCAGCTCCTCGGGCCGCGGACGCGCCGGCTCGTGCGGGCCGGTCCGACGGTCGGGGGTGGACGGCGCGAGCAGCTGCGCCGGGGCTGTGTCCACCGCTCCAGTCTGCCCGACCTGCGCGCGTGCGGCAGTGCGCACGCTGCCCCGGCCCCACCGCGCCCGGCGTCCGGCACCCTTCGGTCCAGCGGCCGAACGGCTGGGAGCCGTAGGACCGCGTTGTCTAGGGAGCACCGGTCGCCGGGGCGCGGCGGACCGTCACGTAGGGTACTGGCGCACCCCCGCTCCGTGTCAACACGCCGCTGACCTGGACAGATGCGACATCTCCCCAGGTCAGGCGGGGTCCCGTGCTACGAGGCTTCGTCCGCCGACCAGACGACCCGTCCGCGCACGACGGTGCGCAGGCACTCGGGGTCCGGTCCGGCCAGGTCGGGCAGCCCCGCGACGCCCGAGCGCGGGTCGGTGGACCACGCCGACACGCGGTCGTCCGGGGTCTGCACGACCAGCTCGCCGGGCAGCGACCAGACGGCGAAGGTCGCCGGCGCGCCCGGCGCCAGCTCGCCGGCGCCCTCGACGCGCGCTGCCCGCCACCCACCGCGGGTGTGGGCGGAGAAGGCGGCCCGCGCCGACAGCCCGCTGCCGGGCGTGCGGTGGGCGACCGCCGCCCGCACGGTCCCCCACGGGTCCAGTGGGGTGACCGGCGCGTCCGAGCCGAGGGCGAGGGCGACGCCGGCGGCGGCCAGGGCGGCGTAGGGGTTCATCGATCGCGCGCGGTCGACGCCGAGGCGCGTGGCGTACATGCCCTGCTCTCCGCCCCACCGGGCGTCGAACACCGGCTGCACGCTCGCCACGACCGCGTGGGCGGCCATCGCGGCGATCAGGTCGGGCGTCAGCATCTCGGCGTGCTCGACCCGGTT
>CADCUE010000187.1 GCA_902805805.1 uncultured Frankineae bacterium
GGGGACGACGGGCCCAACGCCGGCTTCTCCAGCGCGGACCCGTCCCGGCTGTACCTGCCCGTCGACCCCGATCCTGCGCGACCGACGGTCGCGGCGCAGCAGTCCGATCCCGACTCCACGCTCAACCTGGTCCGGCGGCTCGTGGCTCTGCGCAGGTCCACGCCCGCGCTCGGCGCGCGCGCGTCCTGCCGCGTGCTGCACACCGGCTACCCGTTCGCCTACCTCCGGGGCGGGACGCACGTCGTCGTCGTCAACCCCCGGCGCGAGGCGGCGACCCTCGACGAGGCGGCGCTGGACGGCGCCGTACCGCTGCTGGTCAGCGGCATCCGCGTCGACGGCGACGCGGCGACGGTGGAGGGCTTCGGCTACGGCGTGTTCGCGCGCCCGGGACCCGGCGCTGAGGGTGGGACCCTCTAGCGGTGCACGCTCCTCCTGCGCAGGGCGAGCTGGACGGCCCGGCCGCCTGGCGGACGGTCGCGGTCGCCTTCACCGCGATGTTCACCACCTTCGGCATCGCCTACTCGTTCGGCGCGTTCCTCCTGCCGATCAGCAGCGAGCTCGACACCGGGCGGGGCGCCACCGCGGTCGTCTTCTCGCTGACCACGCTCGCCTTCTTCGGCCTCGGCGGACTGTCCGGACCCGCCGTGGACCGCATCGGTCCACGGCGGGTCGTGCTGGTGGGAGCAGCCTCGCTCGGCCTGGGCCTGCTGCTGACCTCCCGGGCGACGTCGCTGTGGCAGGCCTGCGTGGGCCACGGCCTCGGCGTGGGACTGGCCGTGGCCTGCTGCTACGTGCCGCTCGTCGCCGTGGTCGGGGGCTGGTTCGAGCGCAGGAGGACCGTCGCGGTCGGCGTCGCCGTCTCCGGCATCGGCCTGGGCACCCTCGTGAGCGCGCCGGCCGCCGCGGCCCTCATCGGGGCGGTCGGCTGGCGCGACGCCTACCTGGTGCTCGGCGCAGGGGGGGTGCTGGTGCTGCTGGCCTGCGCGGCACTGGTGCAGCCCGCCCCGGTGACGGTCGGGGCCGTCTCGGTGCCCCTGCTGCCCCGGCTGCGCAGCCGTGCCTACGCCACCCTCTACACCGCCGGGCTGCTGCTCTCGATCGCGCTGTTCGTGCCGTTCGTGCACCTGCCGTCCTACGCGGAGAGCCGGGGGTCGAGCGCCGTCGCGGCCGCCGCGCTGGTCGGGGTCATCGGGGCGGCGAGCATCGTCGGACGCCTCGCGCTCGGCGCGCTCGCCGGCCGGGCCGGGGTGCTGCGGACCTACCAGGCCTGCTTCGTGCTCATGGCCGGCAGCTTCGCGCTGTGGCTCGGGGCGCCGTCCTACGCCCGGCTGGTCGTGTTCGCCGTCCTGCTGGGCGTCGGGTACGGCGGTTTCGTCGCCCTCGGACCGCCACTGGTCGCCGAGGTCTTCGGGGTGCAGGGCCTGGGCTCGCTGCTCGGTGTCCTCTACACGTCGGCCGCCCTGGGGTCGGCCGTCGGTCCGCCCCTCGCCGGGGTGCTGATCGGAGACGGCGACGGCTACGGCACGGCGGTCCTGTGCTCGCTCGTCGTCGCCGGGCTGGCGGCTGCCCTGGCCACCCGCGTGCGACCGGCCGCCGTCGAGCCGGGTCGCCGGGCGGCGGCCTGAGCCGAGCCGGGGCACCCCGTGCCGCCGCCCCTCGCGCCTGCGGCTGCGTCATGCTGCTGCCGTGGACGCGTGGATGGACGAGCCGGGCGCGCGGGTCGAGGGGCACCGCGCCACGGTGCGCCAGCAGGGCCTCGCCCTCGAGGTGGTGTGCAGCTGCGGCCACGCCTTCCCGGCGCAGTCGAGCGTGCCAGGCGCGTGCCTGACGCTCGTCCGTCACCTGGAGGCCGTCGTGAGAGCGGGGGCGAGGGTGGGGCGCGGCGGCGAGGACGGCGGCACCGCGGGTGTCCGCGAGCCGCGACGCCCTGTGCCGCCGGACGGGACCGGCAGCGTCCAGCTCGACATCACGTAGCGCGGCGGCCCGGTGCGTCCGCCGCGATGAGCTCGCGAGGCCCGGATCGTCCCACGGGTGACAGCTCGGAGCCTCACGAGCAGAGCAGGAGCACCACCATGACGGCCGGCGACGGGGCAAGCGCCACCGAGACCACCGTGGTGGACGCCGTTGTGCGCCAGGCGACCGGGCTGCGGGCCTGCCGGGCCCGGGCAGACGACGTGTGCGCGGGTCCGGTCGAGGGCACCGTTCGACTGCCGGGAGGCACCCGACGCCCAGTCAGGGAGCCGCGATCCGCAGCCCCACCGGACCCTGGACCGCCGGCCCCACACGTCTTCGACGATCGGACTCGGGATGACACCACGACGTGCCGGCCGCACCGCCCGCCGCGACCGTCGCGGTGCTCGGCCGGCCACCCTCGTCGGCCTGCTCGTCCTGCTCACCTGGGGACTCACCGGGTGCGGGGACCCTGACGGCGGCGGGGGTGGCGGCGGTGGCTACGTCGCCCAGTCGGCAGCACAGGCCCCCGGCCCGCAGGACGGAGCAGTGGCGGCACACGAGCCCTGACCTGCGGTCGGCGGCCGAACGGTCGGTCCGCGACGCCGTCGAGCAGGCCCGCGCCCATGGGTACTCCTGGACGTCGGCAGAATCCTGGGCACCTCGGGTGAAGCGGCCCGCCAGCGCTACGGACACAGGCACGACGTGTAGTCAGCGATCCCCCGAGCGTTGGCAGCCGATGCTCCCTCGCTCGTGCCCGAGCCGACCAGCCTCCATGACTGACCGACTGTGGGGCCTCCCACCCCTGCTCATGGGTCTCTACGTTCTCCTCATGTCGCGTGAGCGCTTCCGGCGCGAGGCAGAAAGGGATGCGCGGAGGACGCAGAAGATCTTCCCGTGGATGAGCGAACGTGAGCTGAGCAGGACCGACGCCGCTATCGCGGCACGTACCGGCGACGTGTGCGGCATTCGCTGTCCAGAATGCGCGGTGACGCGTAGGTGTCTCTCGAAGCCCGGCCCGGCGACGGCGCCGGCGCTACCCTCCGCGGGTGCTGCCACGCTGGCTTGCCTGGGTCGTCCTGAGCGCCGCCACGATCTTGTTGGCTCTCGTCGGCATCGCAGGGGTTCGTCAGATGCTCGAGCCGACCCCACCGGACACGCTCGCCGAGTTCACGGAGCGCATCGAGGCAGCCGGGATCAGGTGTGGCGGTGTGAGCACAGCCGATGCAGACGGATCGACGTTCGTCTGCGGCGACGATCTCGATGTGAGTGCCACCTACTACCACCGCCGATTGACCGGGGTGCACTACTCCGGCTCGTACATCTCGCTCAAGGCGCTCAGGTCCGAGCGCGCTTTCCTGTCCGGCGACAGATTCGCAGTCGAGGGACCGTACGAGACGCTCGTGCGAGTCCAGCGAGAGTTGGGCGGCGATCTCCAACGGCTGAGCGGCGGGCAGTGATGTGGCGTGAGGTGCAGCCGAAGGGGAGCCGCTGCACATCCCGCGGCACCGAAGGTGGCCGACGAGCAGCCCTAGCTCTGGGCTGCTTCCCGCTCTTGCCGCCAGGCGCGCGCCTCGTAGGCGAAGGATGCCGCGACCACGGCCATGAGCAGCAGCAGCACTGCGAACGCCAAGG
>CADCUE010000188.1 GCA_902805805.1 uncultured Frankineae bacterium
GCGTGGGCGTGACCGGCAGGGGCGTCGCCATCGGGGGCCTGGCCACCGCCGTGCTCGGCCTGCTGATCGGTGCCGCCGTCATCGGCGGCGTCAGCGCGCTCGTCAACGACGAGCAGCGGCTCGACCAACTGCAGAACCGCATCGACGACCTGCGCACGGAGGTGCCCTCGACCGACGAGCTGCGCTCAGAGCTCCCCTCCTAGTCCACTTCCCAGCTCGTCCCTGCCCTTCGTCGTCCCGGTCCTCCGTCTCGGAGACCGGGACGACGTGTGCCTGCAGAGCGGCTGCGGTCGGGACCTGGCGGGAGCGCTTGGCCGAGGCCGCGCGCGCCCCGTGAGACCTCAGCAGCCGGCCAGGACGACGTCGCTGCCGCGCCGGGTCTTGCGGACGTGCACCTGTGCCGGGATGCGAGCCCGCAGCTCGGCGACGTGGCTGACGAGGCCGACCACCCGGCCCCCTTCACGCAGCCCGTCGAGCACGTCCATCACCTCGTCGAGCGTGTCCTCGTCGAGCGTGCCGAAGCCCTCGTCGACGAACAGCGCCTCGATGCGGGCGCCACCGGCCTCGGCCTGCACGACGTCGGCCAGGCCGAGGGCCAGTGCCAGCGAGGCGAGGAACGTCTCACCGCCGGACAGGGTGCTCGTCTCGCGGTCCTGCCCGGTCCAGCTGTCGCGGGCGAGCAGTCCGAGACCGGACCGGGCGCCGCCCTTGACCGCGCCGTCGGTGTGCACGAGCGAGTAGCGGCCCTGGGTCATCCGCAGCAGCCTCGAGCTCGCGACGGCGGCCACCTCCTCGAGCCGGGCTGCCAGGACGAACGACGTCAACGTCATCTTGAGCGCGTTGGCGCCGCTGCCGGCGCAGAGGTCCGCGAGGCGGCGCACCTCTGCGGCCGTCTGCACGAGCGGCGCCAGCGCCTCCTGAGCCTGCACGAGCTGCGGTACGAGCTCCTCGAGCTGCCGCACCCGGTCGCCCGCGGCGGACTCCACGGCTCCCGCCTCGCGCACCCGGAGGTCGGCCGAGCGCAGGGTCGCGGTCGCCGCGGGGACGTCGACGGGCTCGGCGGGCAGGTCCTGCAGGTCAGGATCGCTCAGAGCGGCCTCGACCGCGGCGCGCTCGTCGTCCCCGGACCGCAGCCGGCGCGCGCTCTCGTCGCGCCACGCCGGACTGCGCAGCGCCGCCCGGGCGGTCGGCACGTCGACGAACCCTGCCGCCTCGGACGCGGCCAGGGCCGTGGCGGCGGCGCGGACGGCCTCGGCCGACGCCCGCTCGGCCCGCGTGACGGCGTCCCGCACCGCATCGCAGGCGGCGGCGCGCGTCGACACGGCGTCGATCGCGACTGCGAGGTCCGGCGCCCCGTCGAGCTCGTCGCGCAGCCGGACGGCGGCGGCCTCCGCCCGGGCGCCGGCCTCGACCGCCCGCCGGGCGGCCGCGTCGCGAGCGGATCCGATCCGGACCCGCTCCGCCTGGAGGTCGGACACTTCGCGGTCGAGCGCCTCCAGCGCTGCCGTCGCCGCAGCAAGACCGGCGGCGGTGGCTCGCAGCGCGAGCACGTCCGACCGCGCGGCGCCCGCCTGCTCCTCGAGCGCAGCCAGGTCGAGGTGGGCGAAGCCGGTCGCGGCACACCGGTCGCGGTGACCGGCCGTGACAGCGGCCTCGGCCGCCGCGCGGGCCTCGACCTCCGCGACCTCGCGGGCAGCCTCCTGCGCAGCGAGCCGCGCCCGGTCCTCGTCCTCGCGGGTGACGCCGTCACCGTCGCCGAGATAGGGGTCGGGGTGGGAGGTCGAGCCGCACACCTCGCACGGCAGGCCCTCCTCGAGCCGGTCGGCCAGCTCCGCGAACATCGACACGAACCGGGCGTCGCGCAGCTCCTGCTCCCGCTCGCGCAGCGCCACGAGCTCCTCACGGGCGACGACGTGCTCCTCGTGCAGCTGCTGAGCCCGTGCCAGCGACGCCCGCAGACCGCGCGCCTCGGCGCACGCGACGGACAGCGCCGTGGCACGTGCCTCGGCAGCCGGCAGTGCCTCGACGGCGTCCCGAGCAGCGTCGACGGCTCCGCGCGCGGTGGCCCGCCGGCCGGGCAGCGCCGCCAGCCGCGCGCCCATCGCCTCCGACGCCACCGCGTGGTGCTGCGTCTCGGCAGCCGCAGCCGCCTGGACGGAGCGCTCCTCGGCCAGCGCGTCGGCCACCCCGCGCAGCCCCTCGAGCCGGCCACCGCGACGGCGAGCACCGTCAGCCGCGGCCCGCAGCGCCGCGTCGTCGGACTCGACCGGAAGGCCGACGGGCCCGAGCAGCGCCCGGGCGGACGCCTCCGCCGACCGGGCGGAGACGGCCGCCCGCTCACGCTCGGCGGCGTCCTGCAGGATGCCGCGGAGCTCGGCCACCCGCGCCGCCGCTTTGAGCTCGAGCTCCAGGGCCTCGTGCAGCGGCCGCACGGCCTCGAGCGCCTCCCGGCGGGCGAGCGCGGCGCGGCGGCGCTCCTGCCACCCGCGCAGCCGGCTCGTCTGCTCCGCCTCCGACCGGGCCCGGTCGCGGTCGGCGGTGGCCGCCAGGGCTGCGCGGGCGGCGTCGTCGAGCGCCGCGCGTGCCGCGTCGAGCCGCGCGGGACCCCAGTCGGGTGTGAGCTCCTCGGGCGCCGGCGAGCCGGCCGCCTGCGCGAGGCGGGCCGCCAGCACGGCCAGCTCGTGGCGGGCGGTGGTGACGACCGCGGACGTGCTGATCCGCCGGGCCACCAGCCAGTCCTCGACGGCCTTGAACCGCTCCGTGGCGAACAGCCGCTGCAGCAGCTCGCCGCGCTTGCCGCTGTCGGCCCGCAGGAACTGCGCGAACTCCCCCTGCGGCAGCAGCACGACCTGGAAGAACTGGTCGGCGCTCATGCCGAGCAGCGGGTCGAGCTCGGCGGCGGCCTCGTCGATGCGGGTCGACACCGAGGACCACGTGCCCGCGCGCAGCTCCTCCAGGTGGACGCGCGCCTGCTCGGTCGTCGTGCCCGTGCCGCGGGACTTCGGGCGCTCCTGCGCCGGGCTGCGCGTGATGCGCCAGCGGCGGCTGCCCAGCGTGACCTCGAGCTCGACCTCGGTGCGGACGGCCGGGTCCGCGTGGTCCGACCGCAGCCGTCCCGTCCTGCCGCGCACCCCGGGCACCCGGCCGTACAGCGCGAAGCCGATGCCGTCGAGCAGCGTCGTCTTGCCGGACCCCGTGTCGCCGTGGAGCAGGAACAGGCCGTTGGCGGCGAGCGCATCGAGGTCGACCTCGACCGCGCCGGGGAAGGGCCCGAAGGCCGTCAGCCGGAGGCGGTGCGGCCTCATGCCGACGCTCCCGCGAGCCGGCCGGCCTCCAGGGCCTGCGCGAGCAGGGCGCGCTCGCCCTCGTCGGCGGCGCCGGCGTCGGAGGTCGAGCCGCCGCACCGGACGTGCCGCACGAACTCCGCCACCACCTCGAGGTCGTCGCGACCGGCGACCCGCGCGCCGTACGTCCGCTCGTCGGCGACGGCGCCCGCGGGCTGCCAGTCGAGGACGAGGACGTGGGGGAAGCGCGTGCGCAGCCGGGCCATCGGGTCCTCCGGCCGGACGGCGTCGGTGAGGACCACCGACAGCCAGTCGTGCTCGACGCCTGCCAGCGCGGGATCGACGAGCAGGTCGGCCAGCCCCCCGGTGACGCTCGACAGCCGTCTCGGCACCGGCGCGGGCACTTGCTCGACCCCGGCCAGGCCGCGGGCGTCCAGCTCGACGAGCCAGGAGCCCTTCACGTGCGCGGCCTCCGAGAAGGAGAAGGCCAGCGGCGAGCCGCTGTAGCGCAGGCCCGGTCGCAGCACCTGGGCGCCGTGCAGGTGGCCGAGCGCGGTGTAGTCGATGCCGTCGAACAGCGACGCGCTGACGTCGCCGACGCCGCCGACCCGGATGTCGCGCTCGCTCTCGCTGAGCGCGCCGCCGGTGACCCAGGCGTGGGCCAGCACGACCGAGCGGGCGGACCGGCGCGACAGGTCGTCGCGCACGCAGGCCAGGGCCCGGCCCAGGACGCCGGTGTGGCCCCGCGGGACCTCGGGCGAGCCGCCCGGATCGGCCGGGAGCAGGGTGCGGACGGCGTCCGGCTCGAGGTAGGGCAGGCCGTAGACGGCCACGTCGCCGTGCTCGTCGGCGAGCAGGACGGGAGCCCCGCAGTCCTGCGGCCGGGTCCGGACGTGGACGCCGGCGGCGTCCACCAGGCGCGCGCCCGCCCCGAGCCGCGAAGCCGAGTCGTGGTTGCCGCTCGTCACCACGACGCGCGCGCCGGCCTCGCGCAGGCGGAACAGCGCGTCGTCGTACAGCGCCACCGCGTCGACCGGTGGCACCGCCCGGTCGAACACGTCGCCGGCGACCAGGACCGCGTCGACCCGCTCGGCGCGCACGACCTCCACCAGGTGGTCGAGGTGGGCGGCCTGCGCCTCACGCAGGTCGCAGCGGTGCAGCGAGCGGCCGAGGTGCCAGTCGGAGGTGTGCAGCAGGCGCATGGCCCGACCGTAGGACCGGCCTCCGACAGTCCCGCGCCGCCACACCGGACGCGCCGGCGCAGGAGCCTCCTCCCGAGCGGGAGGGTCAGCGGCGGTCCTGCGCGTCGACGGCAGCGCGGGTGCGGGCGAACGCCGCGGCCGCCGCCGCGCGGTCGTCCCGGTCGGAACGGACGTCGCGCAGGCCGTCCGCCGCGTTGCACCGCGCGCCGTAGGAGGGCAGCAGCGTGCGGGTCACCGACGTCAGCAGCGGTGTGCGCTGCCGGCGGGAGTCGTGCGAGGGAGAGGGGGTCACGTCGTGCTCCGCTTTCCGGAGAGGACGGGACGGGTCAGGGCCGCATCGAGGGCGGTTCGGTCCGACCACACTCCGCAGTTGCCCGGCTCCTGTCAAGGTGCGGGGAAGGGGCCGTACCGCTGTCGGGACCCGGGTCTACCCTCCGCCCATGGACGTCGACTACCCGCCGCAGGCGCAGGAGTTCCGCAGCCGCGTGAAGGCCTTCCTCGGCGAGCACCTGCCGCCCGGGTGGAAGGGCATGGGGGGCGTGCCCGAGCACGAGCGGGAGGCCTTCCGGGCGCAGTGGCGCCGCACGCTCGGCGAGCACCAGATGCTGGCCGTCTCCTGGCCGACGGAGTACGGCGGGGCCGGTCTCAGCCTGGTCGAGCAGGTGGTGCTCGCCGAGGAGTTCGCGCTGGCCGGGGCGCCGCAGGGCAGCGAGAACGACTCCTTCGGCATCGGGATGCTCGGCAACACGCTGATCCACCTCGGCACCGAGGAGCAGAAGGCGCACTACCTGCCGCGGATCCTGTCCGGGGAGCAGCGGTGGTGCCAGGGCTACTCCGAGCCCGACGCGGGGTCCGACCTGGCCGGCATCCGCACCTCGGCCGTCCTCGACGGCGACGAGTGGGTGATCAACGGCCAGAAGACGTGGACGTCGGCCGGCCACCTCGCCGACCACATCTTCCTGCTGGCGCGCACCGATCCCGACGCGCCCAAGCACCGGGGCATCACCTTCCTGCTGGTGCCCATGGACCAGCCCGGCGTCGAGGTCCGGCCGATCCGCAACCTGGCCGGCTACTCGTTGTTCAACGAGGTGTTCTTCACCGACGCGCGCACGGCCGCGCACGAGGTCGTGGGGGCTGTCGACGACGGCTGGCGCGTCGCGATGGCGCTGCTCGGCTTCGAGCGCGGGGTGACCGCGACCACGGACGCGATCCGCTTCCGGGCCGAGCTGGACCGGCTGTTCGCGCTGGCCCGCGAACGCGGCCTGACCTCCGACGCCCGCATCCGCGACCGGCTGGCCTGGTGCCACAGCCGGGTGGAGGTCATGCGCTTCCGCGGCCTGCAGGCGCTGACCCGCTCGCTGGCGGGGCAGCGACCCGGACCGGAGTCGGCGATCAGCAAGATCATCTGGAGCGAGTACGCCCAGGCCTACACCGAGCTGGCGATGGAGATCCTCGGCCCCGAGGCGCTGGTCCCGACCGGCCAGGCCACCGGCGGGCTGCTGCAGATGCCGGAGGCCGGCACCGAGAACTCCCCGCTGTCGTGGGTCGAGACCTTCCTCGCCGCGCGCGCAGGCACCATCTACGCCGGCAGCTCGCAGATCCAGCGCAACATCATCGGTGAGGTGCTGCTCGGACTGCCCAAGGAGCCGCGCCGGGACACCGGCCCGTTCCGCGAGCTGTCGCGGTCCTCGACGTCAGGGAGCTGACCCGTGTTCTTCGCCTACGACGCCGACCAGGAGGACTTCCGCGCCTCGCTGCGGCGCTTCCTCGCCGACAAGGCACCCCTGGACGCCGTGCGCCGCGCCTCGTCGACCGACCGGGGCTACGACGTCGACCTCTGGCGTCAGATGAGCGACCAGCTGGGCCTGCCCGGGCTCCACCTGCCGGAGGAGCACGGCGGCTCCGGCACGGGCCTGCTCGAGCCGGCGATCGTCCTGGAGGAGACCGGGCGCGCGCTGACGAGCTCGCCGTACACCGCGGGGCTGCTGGCCTCGCTGGCCGTCCAGCGCTTCGGCAGCGAGCAGTCCCGGGCCGAGCTGCTGCCCGGCATCGCCTCCGGGCAGTCGGTGGTCACCCTGGCCACGACCGAGCTCGGCAGCCCGGTCGGCCTGTCCGGCCTGCAGACGACAGCGACCTCCCGGGGCGACACGGTCGCCCTGACCGGCACGAAGGTCCTCGTCGAGCACGGCCACACCGCCGACGTGCTGATCGTCAGCGCGACCGGCGCCGACGCGGGACCGACCGGCACGCGGCTGTACGTCGTGCGGGCCGACGCGACCGGTCTGACCCGCACCCGCTCCGAGGCCCTGGACCTCACCCGCCCCGTGGCCCGGGTCGAGCTGGACGCGACGCCGGCCGTCCCGCTCGGTGACGCGGCCGACCTGTCACCGCTGGTGGACCTGTGGTGCGCGCTCCTCGCGGCCGGGATGGTCGGCGGCACGGCGGCCTGCCTCGACATGGCGGTGGCCTACGCCAAGGACCGCCACCAGTTCAACCGCCCCATCGGGTCGTTCCAGGCGGTCAAGCACCGGTGCGCGGAGATGCTGGTCGCGCTCGACGGTGCCCGCGCCGCCGCGCAGTACGCCGTCTTCGCGGCCGACCAGGGCAGCGCCGAGCTCGCCACCGTGGCGCCGCTCGCCAAGGCGGAGGCGTCGGACGCCTACACCTTCGCCGCGGGCTGGAACATCCAGATCCTCGGCGGCATCGGCTTCACCTGGGAGCAGAACGCCCACCTGTACTTCCGCCGGGCCTGGGCCGACGCCGGCCTGCTCGGCGGACCTGCCGCTCAGCGGGCGCGGGTGGCCGACGCCCTGGGGCTGTGACCGCAGGCCCCGGACCGGCCGGTCGCGGCAACGCGCTCCGGCTCAGGCCGTGACCGGGTCCACCCGGGTGGCGTCCCGCATCACGAGCAGCAGGTACGCCTGCTCCGGCGTCGTGCCACCTCGGGGTGCGGCGGGAGCGATCCCGTCGGCGTGGGCGATGAGCGGGACGTCGGAGCCCGCGCCGTGGCTGACCTGCGCCATCGCCCAGCGGGCGAAGACCCTGCGGTCGACCGTGCGCGCCTCGAGCAGCGAGATGCTGTCGTGCCGGGGATCGCGCTCGATGCGGTCGTAGAGCGCGCGGACAGCAGCCTCCTCGCCCTCCAGCGTCTGCACGAACCAGTCGTCGGAGACCAGCAGCGCACCGGTGATGTGCGCCTTCTTGTTGTTCGACCTCGCCGTGCTGAACAGCCGACCCAGTTCGGCCTTCCGGACGTCCGCCGGGATCCTGGCCCGGCTGCGGTAGATCAGGCGGAAGGTGCGCTCGGGCTGCTCCGGCGCCGCGTCGGTCATGGCAGTCCTTCCGTGCTCGTCGGAGGGCGCTCGGAGGCGGGAGCCGCCTCCGGACGCGTGGCAGGCCGATCCTGCGTGCCCCATTGGTGACTCGACGTCTCACTTTGCGACGGAGCGTCAAGAGAACGTCATGCACACGTCGCGCAACCTGGCAGACGCGCAGTGCGTCCCATGGTCAGATCTGGCGCCGCATCAGCGCGGAGCTGCTTGAGCGGTCGGGAAACGGGGACACCATGGGGTTCGGGTCGCGGCACGTCGGTCGGCGGGAGCTGCTGCTCGCAGTCGCGGGAGCAGCGGTTGCAGCGACGCTGCCCGCCGGGCCGGCCTCCGCGGGTGCGTCACAGCCCTGGCTCGGACAGCTGCCCGCCGACACGGCACTGGACTGGACCTCCACCGCCTACGACCTGGTCCTCGGCGAGAACCTCACCCCACCGGCGGCGGCCCGCACCTACGCCTACGCCGCGATCGCGATGTACGAGTCGGTGGTCGCCGGCATGCCGGCGCACCGCAGCCTCGCCGGTCAGCTGCGGGGGCTCGACCGGCTCCCACCCGCACTGCACCTCGGGCAGATCGACTGGCCGACCGCCCTGACCACCGCGGTGGCGGCCGTGCTCCGGGAGGTGCTGCCCTTCGCCGCACCGACGACCCGACCGAGGCTCGACGGAGCCGAGCGCGACGCCGTGCTGGCCCGCCGCAACGCCGGCGTGTCGGACCGGTCGATCGCCGCCTCCGTCGCCCACGGCGGGGCCGTCGCCGCCGCGCTGGTGCGCTGGAGCCGGTCGGACGGACACGCCGACACGCTCGGTCGCGCCTACGTCCCACCCACCGGCCGACCCGAGCTGTGGGAGTCGACCCCGCCGAACTACCGGCCGGCGATCGAGCCGTACTGGTCCGAGGTGCGGCCGATGGCGCTGCGCCGAGCGGACGAGGTGGAGCCCGCTCCTCCCGTCCCGTTCTCGACCGAGGCGGGCTCGCCCTTCCACCAGCAGGCCCTCGCCCCGTACGAGCAGTTCTCGCGCAACACCGACGAGCACCGGGCCATCGCGCGGTTCTGGACCGACAACCCCGGCTCGTTCTCAGCGCCGTTCGGGACACCGACCGGGCTGCCCTCCGGTCACTGGATGCAGATCGCCGCCCAGGGCATCGCGCTGCGCGGGGTCCGGCTCGACGGGGCCGTGGAGACGCTGGCCATGACCGGCATCGCGCTGCACGACGCCTTCCTCAACTGCTGGACGTGGAAGTACCGCTACAACCTGCTGCGACCCGTCACCTACATCCAGCGGTACGTCGACCCGACCTGGCTGCCGTTCGTCAACTCGCCGCAGTTCCCCGAGCACACCTCCGGGCACTCGGTCGCCTCGCCGGCGGCGGCGGCGGTGCTCACAGCGCAGCTCGGGACCTTCGCCTTCACCGACCACTCGCA
>CADCUE010000189.1 GCA_902805805.1 uncultured Frankineae bacterium
TGACCTGGTGCTCGGCGCGCCCGGCGGGTCGAGCAGCGGATCGCCGCAGGGCGGCGGGTGTCGGCCGGCCGGGCGGGCTGCCACCCGCTCGAGGTCACCTGGTGCGCGCCGCGCCCGGCGGGTCGAGCAGCGGATCACCGCAGGCCGGCGGTGTCGGTCGGCCGGGCGGGCTGCCACCCGCTCGAGGTGACCTGGTGCTCGGCGCGCCCGGCGGGTCGAGCAGCGGATCGCCGCAGGCCTGCGGGTGTCGGCCGGCCGGGCCAGCTGGCAACCCGCTCGAGGTGACCTGGTGCTCGACCGCCCTGCGGGTCGAGCAGCGGATCACCGCAGGCCGGCGGGTGTCGGCCGGACAGGCGGGCTCTCACCCGCTCGAGGTGACCTGGTGCTCGCCGCGCCCGGCGGGTCGAGCAGCGGATCACCGCAGGCCGGCGGGCGTCTGCCGGCCGGGCGGGCTGCCACCCGCTCGAGGTGACCTGGTGCTCGCCGCGCCCAGCGGGTCGAGCAGCGCAGCACCGCAGGCCGGCGGCGTCGGCCGGCCGGGCCAGCTCTCCACCCGCTCGAGGTGACCTGCTGCGCGCCGCGCCCGGCGGGTCGGGCAGCAGGGAACCGCTAGCGGCGGACCTTCGCCCGGGAGCGGCTGAAGGTGAAGACGTAGCCCATCACCCGGGCCCGGTTGAGCGCGAAGATGCGCTGCAGGTCGACCAGCCGCGCGGTCCGGGAGTCGCGGCGCACCACGACGACGACCGCGTCGGCCATGCCGGCCATCGTCGAGGCGACGTAGTCACCCTCGGCGGCGGGCGCGTCCGCGACGATGAGGTCGTAGTGCGGGCGCAGCCGGGTGACCAGGGACTGCAGACCCATGGCGGTCATGGAGTCGTCGTCGGACAGGCTGCCCGCCGGCAGCGCGTCCACCTTGAGGTCGCGGCCCACGAGGACGCGCCGCGTGTAGCGGCTGGGCTCGTCGTGCGGGCTGGCGGCGGCGTCGACGAGACCGGGCAGGTGCTCCGGCAGGCCCAGCAGCGTGCTGAGGCCCTGCCGACGGGGGTCGGCGTCGATCACCAGGACGTTGAGCCCCTCGGCGGCACCGGCCGCGGCGACCCCGAGGGCCGTGGTGGAGCAGCCGGCACCGGTCTCGGCGCTGGTCACCATCATCAGACCGCGCGAGCCGGCGGCGAGGTAGGGGCCGACGAAGTCACGGCAGGACCGCGTGATCTCCCCGGAGCTCTCCGGCCAGCGGACCGACCGGCGCTGCTGCGGCACCTCGCCGAGCAGGGGAGCGCCGAGCAGGTCCTCGGCGGCGTGCGAGTCCGACACGCGGCGGTCGCGGTCCGCGCGCAGCCACGCCAGGCCGGCGGCCAGGGCCAGCCCGACGAGCAGGCCGAGCGCCATGGAGCGCACGGGCAGCCCGACCGGGACGGCCGAGCTGAGCGTGGCGGCCTGCACGAAGTCGATGCCGTCGTTGAAGACGGCGCTGTCGGTCTGCTGCGCCGCGGCCTCGCGGAACAGGTCGCTGGTCGTCGCGGCGGCTGCCTGCGTGGCGGCCTCGGTGGGGTTGGTGGCCAGCACCGTGTTGAGCTTGGCGATCTGGGCGTCGATGGCGGTGAGGGCGGCGTTGGTGCGGTCGGACACCTGCTTGGCCGTCCCGAGGGCGTAGGCGTCCACGACCAGGTCGACCAGCGCGACGGCGTGCTCGGGGGTCTTGGCGTCGACCCGCACGACCATGCTGGTGGAGTCCTCGGACGGGGTGACGGACACCGCCCGGCGCAGCCGGTCGACCGTCATGTTCTCCGCGCGCGCGGCAGCGACCTCGAGGACCTCGTCGCTCTCGGTGAACAGCGCGCGCTGGCTGGTGTAGCGCGACAGCGCGGAGTCGCCCTGCGCACCGGGCGCCAGCACGTTCTGCGATCCGGGCGCTGTCAGGGCGATCGAGGCCTCGGCGTACGCCGAACCGCGCATGGTGTAGCCGAGCAGGGTGCTGAGCGCGAAGACGAGCACCGTGACGAGCAGGACGAAGTCCCAGTAGCGACGCAACGCCGTCATGAGCCCCGGTCCGGGCGGCTGCACGGACCTCGGCTCCGCGTCCTCCGTGCGGGTCCTGGGCTCGGAGGCCTGGGACCGCAACAGGTCCGTGGTCGTCGTCACAACGCGTCCTCACATCTCGGTTCGTGCCTCTGACCGCGTGCGCGGCCTCTCCGGAGCACCCGGCCCGGGTCGGCCCGGCTGCTGTCCGTACGCCTCAGATCACGCTTGCCCAGCCGGACCAGCGACCCAGTCTAGGTCTTCCGGCCAGGCCGAAGTTCACCCACTTGCGTCGTTCACCCTGACGGGCGTTGAGTGACACTGGACCAGTGCCTGACGCCAACATCGACCAGTTCCGCCGTTCCTTGAGCCCTCGGGCGTGGCTCGTCGCCGCCACCCTGGTCCTCGCGGGACTGACCCCGGTGTCGCAGGCCACGGCCGACACGCGCCCGGCGGACCCGGCCACCCCCGTGACGGCGAGCGCCGACGCGCTCCCGACCGTCCAGGTCAACGGCGTCGTCTGGAAGACGGAGGTCGTCGGGACGACGGTGTACGCCGTGGGCAAGTTCACCGCGGCCCGGCCCGCCGGCACGGCCGTCGGAGGTCCGGAGGAGGTGCCGCGCGCCAACATCCTCGCCTTCGACCTCGCCACCGGGCAGCTGCTGCCGTTCGCTCCGGTGCTCAACGCGCAGGCGCTGGTGGTCAAGGCCTCTCCGGACGGCTCGCGCATCTACGTCGGGGGGGACTTCAGCACCGTCAACGGCATGGCCCGCAGCAAGATCGCAGCCTTCAGCACCGCGACCGGCGCGCTCGAGGGCTTCCGGCCCGGGATGTCCTCGCGGGTCCGGGCGCTGGCGGTCACGGACACGACCGTCTACGCCGGCGGGGACTTCAAGAGCGTCAACGGCGTGGCACGGATGCGGCTCGCGGCGCTCAGCCGGCCGTACGGCGCGCTGCTGCCCTGGGCCCCCACGGCGGACGACGACGTCGTCGAGGCACTCGTCGCCGCTCCGGACGACAGCCGGGTGATCGTGGGAGGGCGCTTCCAGACGCTGAACCTGCAGGACTTCGTCGGCGTCGGCGCGGTGGAGGGCGCCACGAACAGCAGGACCGGTGCGTCCCTGCCGTGGAGTGCCAAGGTCACCCCCCCGCAGAAGGTCATCAACAACGTCCTGAAGCGCTCGTGGGTCACCGACCTCGTCGTGCAGGACGGCGTCGTCTACGGCTCCAACAACGGCGACGGCTACCACTGGTTCGACGGTCGCTGGGCGGCGCGCTTCGACACCGGCGAGCTGGTGTGGCTCGACAACTGCTACGGCGCGACCTACGGCGTGTTCGCCCGCTCGCAGGTGCTGTACAGCGTCGGCCACCCGCACGACTGCAGCTCGCTGAGCGCCTTCCCGGAGACCAGCCCCATCACCTACCGCCGCGCGCTGGCCGAGACGACGTACGCCGTCGGCACCGACCCGATGCCGCCGAGCACCAACAGCACCATCACCCGGCAGCCGGTCCCGGGGCTGCTCGACTGGTACCCCGACCTCAACGCGGGCTCCTTCACCGG
>CADCUE010000190.1 GCA_902805805.1 uncultured Frankineae bacterium
CGCGTCGGATGTGGCGGTCTTGCGTGCTGGGCGGGCCGGGCTGATCGCCACTTCCCGGCCGGCCGGGCGTACGGCCGTACGGGCGGCGCGGTCGTGCCGTACGCCTGATCCCGCCAGTACGCGGTCGCGTCGGATGTGGCGATCTTGCGTGCTGGGCGGCCCCGATTGATCGCCACTTCCGGGCGGCCGCTGCCGCGGGCCGGCCTTGGGGGTGCTGGCTCGGGCGAGATGTGGCGATTTTGCGTGCTGGGCGGCCGCAGTTGATCGCCACTTCCGGGCGGCCGCTGCCGCGGGCCGGCCTCGGGGGTGCTGCCTCAGGCCGGATGTGGCGATCATGCGTGCTGGGCGGCCGCAGCTGATCGCCACTTCCCAGGAGCTCACGCGTGACGCCCTCGACGAGCGCTGACCTAGACTGGAGGTCCTCCACCCACGATCCGAGGAAGCTCACCATGTCCGCAGACAGCACGTCCGCGACTGCTCCGCAGCTCGGCACCGACCGCGTCAAGCGCGGCATGGCGGAGATGCTCAAGGGCGGTGTGATCATGGACGTGGTCGACGCCGACCAGGCCCGGATCGCCGAGGACGCCGGTGCGGTCGCGGTCATGGCCCTCGAGCGCGTGCCGGCCGACATCCGCCGCGACGGCGGTGTGGCCCGCATGAGCGACCCGGACATGATCGACGGCATCCAGGACGCGGTGTCCATCCCGGTGATGGCCAAGGCGCGCATCGGGCACTTCGTCGAGGCGCAGGTGCTGCAGGCCATCGGCGTCGACTACGTGGACGAGTCCGAGGTGCTGACGCCGGCCGACTACGCCCACCACATCGACAAGCGCGCGTTCACGGTCCCCTTCGTCTGCGGCGCGACCAACCTCGGCGAGGCGCTGCGCCGCATCGCCGAGGGCGCGGCCATGATCCGGTCCAAGGGCGAGGCGGGCACGGGCGACGTCAGCCAGGCCACCACCCACATCCGGACGATCCTCGGCGAGATCAAGCGCCTGACCGTGATGGACGAGACCGAGCTGTTCGAGGCCGCCAAGCTGATGAGCGCCCCGGTCGAGCTGGTGCGCGAGACGGCCTCGCTCGGCCGGCTGCCCGTGGTGCTGTTCACCGCGGGCGGTGTCGCCACCCCCGCCGACGCGGCGATGATGATGCAGCTCGGCGCGGACGGCGTCTTCATCGGCTCGGGCATCTTCAAGAGCGGCGACCCCTCCCGTCGGGCGCGCGCCTGCGTCGAGGCGACGGCGTACTTCGAGGACGCCGAGCGCATCGCCAAGGTCAGCCGCGGTCTGGGCGAGGCCATGGTGGGGATCGCCGCCGACTCGCTCGGCGCCGGCGAGCTGCTGGCCACTCGCGGTTGGTAGCCGCGCGACGGCGCAGGCGGAGGGCATGACCCGGCCGGTCCGCGTCGGCGTCCTCGCCCTCCAGGGCGACGTCCGCGAGCACGTCCGGGCCCTGCGCGCGGCGGGGGCCGCGCCGACGAGCGTGCGCCGGGCCGCCGAGCTGGACGGCCTCGACGGCCTGGTCCTCCCCGGCGGGGAGTCGACGACCATCAGCCGGCTGCTCGAGGTGTTCGAGCTGCTCGAGCCGCTGCGCGCACTGGTCCGGCAGGGGCTGCCGGTCTACGGCTCGTGCGCCGGGATGGTGCTGCTCGCCGACCAGGTGCTCGACGGCCGGCCCGACCAGCAGGGCCTCGGCGGGCTCGACGTCGTCGTCCGCCGCAACGCCTTCGGCCGGCAGGTCGACAGCTTCGAGACCGACCTGCCGTTCGAGGGCGTGGGTGATGTGCACGCCGTCTTCATCCGGGCGCCCTGGGTCGAGCGGACCGGCGCGGGCGCCGAGGTGCTGGCGCGCGTGCCGGAGGCCGCTGGTGCCGCCGCGGGTAAGGTCGTCGCCGTCCGCCAGGGCCGCGTCCTCGCCACCTCGTTCCACCCGGAGCTGACCGGGGACGACCGCGTGCACGGGCTGTTCGTAGACATGGTGAAGGAGGCACGCGGATGAGCGGCCATTCCAAGTGGGCGACGACCAAGCACAAGAAGGGCGCGATCGACGCCAAGCGCGGCAAGCTCTTCGCGAAGCTGATCAAGACCATCGAGGTGGCCGCCAAGACGGGCGGCGGCGATCCGTCCGGCAACCCGCGGCTGGCCGACGCCATCTCCGGCGCCAAGCGCCTGTCCGTCCCCGCCGACAACATCGACCGGGCCGTCAAGCGGGGGAGCGGCGAGCTCGGTGATGCCGCGAACTACGAGGAGATCATGTACGAGGCGTACGGCCAGGGCGGCGTCGCCATCCTCGTCGAGTGCCTGACCGACAACCGCAACCGCGCGGCCGCCGAGGTCCGTACGGCCATCACCCGCAACGGCGGCACGCCGGCCGACCCGGGCTCGGTGTCCTACCTGTTCGGGCGCAAGGGCGTCGTCACCGTCGTCAAGACCGACGGCCTGGCCGAGGACGAGGTCCTGCTGGCCGTCCTCGACGCAGGTGCGGAGGACGTCAACGACCTCGGGGAGGCCTTCGAGGTCCTGTGCGAGGCGACCGACACCCACGCCGTGCGCCTGGCCTGCACCGCCGCGGGCCTCGAGGTGCAGAGCGCCGACATCGCCTGGATGCCGACGCTGTCCGTGCCGCTCGAGGACGAGGTCGCCGTCAAGGTCCTGCGCCTGGTGGAGGCGCTCGAGGACCTCGACGACGTGCAGAACGTCTGGGCCAACTTCGACATCAGCGACGAGGTGCTCGAGCGCGTCGGCTGACCCCCGGCGATCATGCAGGTGCGGCACGCCGCCCACGCTCAGCGGACGGCCACGAACCGGATGATCGGCGCGGCAGGGCGGTGCGCCTCCCGCAGCGCGCAGGGCGAGGACCGTACGCTCCGCCCGAACTGGTGTTCGGGACCTCGGAGGGTGGAGCTGTGCGGGTGCTCGGCGTCGACCCCGGTCTGACCCGGTGCGGTCTCGGTGTCGTCGACGGCGTGCCCGGTCGGGTCCGGCTCGTCGAGGTCGGCGTCGTGCGCACCCCCTCGGCCGACGACCTGGGCGCGCGGCTGGTCGCGCTCGAGGTGGCGTTCGAGGCCTGGCTGGACCGGCTGCGACCGGACGCGGTCGCCGTCGAGCGCGTCTTCGCGCAGGCCAACGTCCGCACCGTCATGGGCACCGCGCAGGCCGGCGCCGTCGCCATCACCTGCGCCGCCCGACGGGGCCTGCCCGTCGTGCTCCACACGCCGTCCGAGGTCAAGGCGGCGGTCACCGGCAGCGGACGCGCCGACAAGGACCAGGTCGGGACGATGGTCGCCCGGCTGCTCGGGCTGGCCGGACCACCACGACCGGCCGACGCGGCGGACGCGCTCGCGCTGGCCATCTGCCACCTGTGGCGCGCTCCCGCGCAGGCGCGCCTCGCCGCGGCCGTCGCCGCCGTACGCCCATGACCGGCGCTGCGAGCCCGACGGTGACCACTGGCGCGGCCGACGGCGGCCCCGCGTGATCGCCAGTGTCGAGGGGACGGTCGCGGCGCTGACGGCCGACGGCGTCGTCGTCCGGGTCGGCGGCGTCGGACTGGCCGTGCAGACCACCGCCGGCACGCGGGCCCGCCTGCGGGTGGGGGAGCCGGCGGCCCTGTCGACGTCGCTGGTGGTGCGCGAGGACAGCCTGACGCTCTACGGCTTCGCCGACGACGACGAGCGCAGCCTGTTCGAGCTGCTGCAGACGGCGACCGGAGTGGGTCCTCGCCTGGCGCAGGCGGTGCTCACCGTCCACACCCCGGACTCGGTCCGGCGCGCACTGGTCACCGAGGACCTCGTCGCCCTGTGCCTCGTGCCCGGCATCGGGCGCAAGGGGGCTCAGCGCCTGGTGCTCGAGCTCAAGGACAAGGCGCTCCTGCCGGGGGCGACCGCGCCCGCACCGGCGAGCGCCGCACCGGGGTGGCGGGACACCCTGTCGCAGGCGCTGGTGGGGCTGGGCTGGACGTCCGCGCAGTCCGACGAGGTGGTCAGCGGACTGGCGACCACGCACCCCGACGCCTCCGACGAGGACGTGCCGATGCTGCTCAGAGCCGCCCTGGCACAGCTCGGGCGCGGTCGATGACGAGGGCGGCATGAGCGAGGACGAGCTCGTGGCGCGCGAGCTGGCCGAGCTGGCGGCCCGGGGCGAGGTGGGCCTCGTGCAGGCCGGCGCGGGCGACGAGGAGCGGGTCGTCGAGTCGGCGCTGCGCCCCCGCCGGCTGGACGAGTTCGTGGGTCAGCACCGGGTGCGCGAGCAGGTCGGGCTGGTGCTGGAGAGCGCCCGGCGCCGCGGCCGGCCGCCGGACCACGTGCTGCTGTCCGGTGCGCCGGGGCTCGGCAAGACCTCCCTGGCCATGATCATCGCCGCCGAGCTCGGCACGGGCATCCGGATCACCAGCGGACCGGCGCTGGAGCGGGCCGGTGACCTCGCCGCGCTGGTCAGCAGTCTCGCGGAGGGCGAGGTGCTGTTCATCGACGAGATCCACCGCATCGCGCGCCCTGCGGAGGAGCTGCTCTACGTCGCCATGGAGGACTTCCGCGTCGACGTCGTCGTGGGCAAGGGCCCCGGCTCGACGGCGATCCCGCTCGAGGTCGCGCCGTTCACCCTCGTGGGAGCGACGACGCGGTCGGGACTGCTGACCGGCCCGCTGCGCGACCGGTTCGGCTTCACCGCCCACATGGAGCCCTACACGCCCGCCGAGCTCGAGCAGGTGCTGGTGCGCAGCGCCGGGCTGCTGGGCGTCGACCTGCGTCCCGACGGGGCGCAGGAGATCGCGGGCCGCTCGCGCGGCACGCCGCGCATCGCCAACCGGCTGCTGCGCCGCGTCCGTGACTACGCCGAGGTCCGGGCCGACGGGGTGGTCGACCGCTCGATCGCCCAGGCGGCGCTCGAGGTCTACGACGTCGACGAGCTGGGACTGGACCGGCTGGACCGCGAGGTCCTCGGCGCCCTGGTCCGCCGCTTCGGCGGCGGACCGGTCGGGCTGTCGACCCTCGCCGTCGCCGTGAGCGAGGAGCGCGAGACCGTGGAGGAGGTCGCCGAGCCGTTCCTGGTCCGCTCGGGGCTGATCCTGAGGACACCGCGCGGGCGGGTCGCCACACCGGCGGCCTGGGCCCACCTGGGCCTGCGGATGCCTCCGGCACGCTCGGCCGACCGCGACACCCTGCCGCTGGAGCTCGGTGACGCCGGTTGACCTCTCGGCCTCACTAGGCTGACCGCTCCCGTCCCCGGAGGTGACCATGGGCAGCGGCCAAGCGCTGCAGCAGGTGCTCTTCTTCGCCCTGCTCGTCTTCGGGCTCTACGTCCTGGCGATCCGCCCGCAGCGCGCCCGCGCCAAGGCGCTCGCCGAGGTCAGGGCCGCGCTCGCTCCGGGCAGCCGGGTGATCACCACCGCCGGCATCCACGCCACGGTGCGCAGCATCGAGGACGGCGACGTGGTGCTCGAGATCGCGCCCGGAGTCCTGGTGCGCTTCGTGGGGGCTGCGGTCGTGCGCCTGCTCGACGAGCCCGGCAAGCCGGTCGAGGGCTCCACCGGGTGAGCGTCGCGGACCTGCTGCGGTCGCGGATCGTCGACGTCCCCGACTTCCCCCTCGAGGGCGTCGTCTTCAAGGACATCTCCCCCCTGCTCGGCGATCACGAGGCCTTCGTCGCTGCGGTCGACGCGGTGGTCGCCGCTGCCGGCACGAGGATCGACAAGGTGGTGGGCATCGAGGCCCGCGGCTTCCTGCTCGCCGCTCCCGCGGCCTACCACCTCGGCGCCGGCTTCGTCCCGGTCCGCAAGCCGGGCAAGCTGCCCGGGCCGACGCGCGAGACGTCCTACGACCTCGAGTACGGCTCCAACGTCCTGCAGGTGCACCTCGACGCCTTCGCCCCCGGCGACCGCGTGCTCGTGGTCGACGACGTCCTCGCCACCGGCGGCACAGCTGCGGCGGCGGGCCGGCTCGTGCAGGAGGCCGGCGCCGAGCTCGTCGGCTTCAGCGTCCTGCTCGAGCTCGCCTCCCTGGGCGGCCGGGCCCTTCTCGGGACCGCGCATCCGGGCGTCCCGGTGCACGCCCTGCTCACCTGCTGAGCCGCGGTCCGGCCGCGGCGCGCAGAACGTCCACGCTGAGCGGGGACGTGGGCTGGTGCTCGTCCTTACACTGGGACTCCGCCGCTGATCTGCAGGGAGCCGCCCGTGGCACCGGACGCCCGCCCGGGGACGACCACCTCGGTCGCCCCCCGCTCCGAGCGGGCCGACGACGCCGGTGAGGTACGGCGCACGCCTGTCCCGGTGCCGGACCCGGCGGCCGACAGCGCCGTGCCGCCGGACGCCCCGGTGCGTGCACCGGCAGGGACCGTCCCGACCGAGGCGTCCGGACCGCCGTCGGGTCGTCGGGTGCGGGCCCGGCTGGCGCGCTTCACCGCGGCCAAGGCGGGCGGCACGCCGCCCGTGCTCGAGCCGCTGACCCGCACCATCCGGGCCAACCACCCCAAGGCCGACCTGCGGCCGGTGATCCACGCCTACCAGGTCGCCGAGCACCACCACGAGGGCCAGCGCCGCCGCAGCGGAGACCCGTACATCACCCACCCGCTCGCGGTCACGACGATCCTGGCCGAGCTGGGCATGGACACGACCACGCTGGTCGCGGCGCTGCTGCACGACACCGTCGAGGACACGCGCTACACCCTCGAGGACCTCCGCCGCGACTTCGGCCCCGACGTGGGCCATCTCGTCGACGGCGTCACCAAGCTCGACAAGGTGCAGTTCGGCGACGCCGCCGAGGCCGAGACGATCCGCAAGATGGTCGTCGCGATGGCGCGCGACCCGCGGGTGCTGGTCATCAAGCTCGCCGACCGGCTGCACAACATGCGCACGCTGCGGTGGCTCAAGCCGGAGAAGCAGGAGCGGATCGCCCGCCAGACGCTGGAGATCTTCGCTCCGCTCGCCCACCGCCTCGGTATGAACACCCTCAAGTGGGAGCTCGAGGACCTGGCGTTCGCGACGCTCTACCCGAAGCGCTACGACGAGATCGTGCGCCTGGTCGCCGAGCGCGCACCCTCCCGCGACACCCAGCTGGCCGAGGTCGTGGACCGGATCGACGGCGACCTGCGCGCCGCGAAGATCCGCGCGACCGTCACCGGACGGCCCAAGCACTACTACTCGATCTACCAGAAGATGATCGTGCGCGGCCGGGACTTCGCCGACATCTACGACCTCGTGGGGATCCGCGTCCTCGTGGACGACGTCCGCGACTGCTACGCGGCTCTCGGCACCGTGCACGCGCTGTGGTCGCCGGTCCCGGGCCGGTTCAAGGACTACATCGCGATGCCCAAGTTCAACATGTACCAGTCGCTGCACACGACGGTCATCGGACCGCAGGGCAAGCCCGTCGAGCTGCAGATCCGCACCGAGGAGATGCACCGCCGGGCGGAGTACGGCATCGCCGCGCACTGGAAGTACAAGGAGGGCGGGCCGCCGACCCCGGTCAAGGGCGACGACATGGCGTGGCTGCGCCAGCTGCTCGACTGGCAGAAGGAAGCGGCCGATCCGGGCGAGTTCATGGACTCGCTGCGCTTCGACCTGCACTCCACCGAGGTCTTCGTCTTCACGCCCAAGGGCGATGTCCTGTCGCTGCCGACCGGCTCCACCCCCGTCGACTTCGCGTACGCGGTGCACACCGAGGTCGGCCACCGCTGCATCGGCGCGCGCGTCAACGGGCGGCTCGTCCCGCTCGAGAGCCCGCTCGACAACGGCGACGTCGTGGAGATCTTCACCAGCAAGGCCGAGACGGCGCACCCGTCCCAGGACTGGCTGCAGTTCGTCCAGAGCCCCCGCGCCCGCAACAAGATCAAGCAGTGGTTCGCCAAGGAGCGCCGCGAGGACGCAGTCGACGCCGGGAAGGAGGCGCTGACCCGCGCGGTGCGCAAGCACGGCCTGCCGCTGCAGCGGCTGCTCGGCGGCGAGGCCCTGCCGACCCTGGCCCGCGACCTGCGCCTGACCGACGTCACCGCGCTCTACGTCGAGATCGGCGAGGGGCGGCTGTCCGCCCAGAGCGTCGTGCAGAAGATCATGGCGGGGATGGGCGGCACCGAGGGTGCGGTCGAGGACCTCGCCGAGACGGCCACACCGACCCGTCCGCCCAAGCGCACGGGCGCCGGCGCCGGCAGCGACCCCGGCATCGTCGTCAAGGGCGTGTCGGACATCTGGGTCAAGCTCGCCAAGTGCTGCACCCCCGTGCCGGGGGACGCCGTGGTCGGCTTCGTCACCCGCGGTCGCGGCGTGTCGGTCCACCGAGCCGACTGCGTCAACGCCGGGCCGCTGCTCGACGCGCAGGAGCGGGTCGTCGACGTGGAGTGGGCGCCGACCGCGGGCTCGGTGTTCCTGGTCAACATCCAGGTCGAGGCCCTCGACCGCACGCGGCTGCTGTCGGACGTCACCCGCGTGCTGTCCGACGCGCACGTCAACATCCTGTCGGCGTCCGTCACGACGACGCGCGACCGCGTGGCCGTCTCCCGCTTCTCGTTCGAGATGGGGGACCCCAAGCACCTCGGCCACGTCCTCGGGCAGGTCCGGTCGGTGCAGGGCGTGTACGACGCCTACCGCGTCACCTCGTAGGCGGTCGGGCAGCGGCGCGCCCGGCCCGCAGCCGGCCGGTTCGGCGAGGTGACCGGCGGACAGACCTGGGGCACCGTCGCTCAAGGTGCTGCGGCCGGGCACCGATGGCAGGAGTGTGCTTCCTGTCCCTGCACCCGTCCAGGCGGCGAGCGGTCTCGATGTCCTGATCTCCGAGCGGGTCCGGGAGCTCAGGACGAGCCGCGGATGGCGGCAGCAGGACCTGGCTGTCGCCGCCGGTTGGGCCCGTGCGACCGTCGTGGCCCTCGAGACGAACCAGAAGCGGCTGACCGTCCGGGACGCGGCGGTGCTCTGCCGCGTGCTGCGCGTGCCGCTGGCGGCACTGGTCGAGGGCGCCGCTGAGGCCGAGGTCCTCGGCCTCAGCGCTGTGACGCAGAGCCGCGAGGCGGACGGGTGCAGCCGCGCTGACGCCTGGGACCGTCCACCCCCCGGCGCGGCCTGAGCCGACCCACTGCGGCGGGTCCTGTCAATCCCCCCTCCGGCTCGACCTGCTCGGCGTTCGCCGCCGAGGTCTGACCGTCCGTCGAAGGCTGCCGCTCCGTCGTCCGATGTGTCGCGCGGGTCGCCTCCGGCATCGTGCTCGTAGGAGCCGCCGGCGTAC
>CADCUE010000191.1 GCA_902805805.1 uncultured Frankineae bacterium
GACCGCAGCCACCCGCCGCCGGCCCAGGCCGAGCAGGTGGGCGGTCGCCTCCTGCGCGGCGGCGACGTTGTCCATCCCGACGTGCAGCAGCCCGCCGCCGCCGTCGATGCGCTCGCCGAGCAGGACGGTGGGGATCTCCGGTGCGCGTCCACGCAGGTCGTCGGCGGTGAGCGCCATCGGGCTGAGCACCAGGCCGTCGATGACGTTGGAGTGGTAGCCCTCCAGCACGAGGTTCTCGCGCTCGCGGGTGGCCCCGGTCTGCTCGACCAGCAGCGTCACGCCACGGGCGCTCGCGGCCTGCTGCACGAGGTCGGCGAGCTCGGCGAAGTACGGCGCCGCGATCTCCGGCACCGCCAGCCCGATGATGCCGGTGCGTCCCTGGCGCAGGGACTGGGCGCTGATGTTGGGGCGGTACTTCAGCTCGTCGATCGCCGCCTGCACCCGCTGCCGGGTGTCGGCGCTGACGTGGACGTACCCGCTCACCACGTTCGAGACGGTGCGCGGGGACACGCCGGCCCGCGCAGCGACGTCGCGCATGCTCACCGCCACGCGGAACCTCCTGTCGAGACGCTGGTCCCGGCACCCTAGCCAGTCAGGTCCCCCGGCACGCCCGGTCGGGGCTCACTGCTCCGCGACGTCGAGCAGCGCCCGGGTCAGGGCCGCGGCGGCGGCGTCGTCCCGTCCCGCGGTGCGCAGGCGGAAGGTCGTGATGGTCACCGCTCCCCCGCTCCACGGCACGGTGATCGTCGTGCTGGCGCGGTGCTGCAGCCAGCCGGCGAAGACCGCCGAGTGCAGGTGCGCCGGGCGCAGCGGCGCGGGCAGGAAGTCGATGACGAGGTCGCCGATGACCTGCTCGTAGGCCAGGTCGAGCAGCGGACCGCCCGGCAGCGCCGCCAGCGGACCGCGCCGCCGGATCCAGTCGAAGCGCGGCACCCAGTCGCCGTCGCCCTCCCGCGGCGACAGCCGGGCCAGCAGCGGTGCGGCGAAGGCCCCGCCGAGCGCCGAGGCGTCCTCCGCGACGACGAGCACCCGCCCGCCTCGCCGGGCGTGGGCCTGCGCCGGCTCGTCGAAGCACCGGGTGACGAGCAGCGTGCCGGTGCCGGCACAGGCCGTGACGGGGACGCCGAGGCCGGTCAGCCAGGCCGCCAGCACCGCCTCGCCGGTCTGCACCGCGCGCTCGCGCGGCGTCACCGGTGGCAGGACCGCGACGTCCGCGACGTCGCGCGACAGCAGCCGTCCCCCGCTGTGCAGCTCGGCCCGCACCTCGGCCATCGAGACCTCCGCCGGCAGGACCACCTCGGCGGTGAGGGTCGAGCGGCTGCCCAGGTCGACCTGCCGGCGCTCGACGGCCTGCCCGGCGACGGTCAGCACGACCTCCGCGGGACCCTCCGCGCCGTGCTCGGGCACCACGTCGACGGTCAGCGTGACGACGTCGCCCGGGAAGCCGGCGTAGGACTGCGCTCGCAGGACGACGCAGGACGGGCCGTTCACGAGCGCGAGGTCGGCGGCGAAGGCGCGCGGCCGCCGGTCCATGTCGAACAGCCCGTTGGCCTCCCACTGCACGTCGCTGAGCTGGGTCAGGACGTAGCCGGCGATCTCCGGCCGGCGCCGCAGCGAGCCGATCTGGTAGCGGGTGGCCAGCAGCTGCTGGCGCTGGGTCGCCTCGACGAACTGCGGCCACGAGCCGAAGACCTGGTCGAACCCCAGGCGGCGGAACCGCTGCACGACGCCGGTGGCGTGCGCGGCGCCGAAGGCCCACTCCGAGCCCGCCTCGGCCCACCACGGGTCGGCGCCGTCGGGGCCGAGGGCGTCGGTCATGTCCGGCAGCCCCCAGTTGCCGAACTCGGAGACGACGAGCGGCTCCTCCCCCGTGCGCTCGGCGTCGCCGTACGGGCTGAACGTCCAGGCCGGCCGGCCGGCGAACTCCGCGACCCACTCGTCCCAGGCGGCCCGCCGCTCCGGGATGCCGCGGTAGACGTGGAAGTCGTCGAGGTCGGTGCGCACGTGGAAGTTGGACTCGCAGGCCGAGTTGTCGACCACGAGGGTCTCGGGCGCGAGCTCCTTGGCACGCGCCTGCGTCCGGCGCAGCCAGGCGCGCTGGTCCTCGTCGCGGACGTCGACGCCCCACGACTCGTTCACGACCGTCCAGGCCACGATGCTCGGGTGGTGGCCGTCCAGGCGCAGCATCTGCTCGAGCAGCTCCTCGGCCGCCGCCGCCGACCGGGGGGTGAAGCGCTGCCAGCTCGGCAGCTCGGCCCACACCATCATCCCGAGCCGGTCGGCGATCTCGAAGTAGACGGGGTCGGGGCGCTTGATGTGGCAGCGCAGCAGGTTGAACCCCAGGCGCTGCGCCGCCGCGAACAGCTCCTCGAGCTCCTCGCCGTTGCCGCTGCGCAGGGTGCTGCCGGGGTGGATGTCCTGGTCGAGCACTCCCCGCAGCTCGACCGGCGTGCCGTTCAGCAGCACGCGGCCGTCCTTGGTGGCGACCGTCCGCAGGCCGGTCGTGACGGTCACGGCGTCCACGACCGTCCCGGCGGCAAGCAGTGAGACGGTGACGTCGTAGCGGGACGGGGACGACAGCGTCCACAGCTTCGGGTCGGGCACGACGGCCGACAGCTCCAGCGCCGTGCCCTCGACGGCCGCCGAGGTCCCGGCGACGAGCGGCCCGTCGCCGGCCGGGGCGTGCTCGCGGACCTCGAGCTCGACGGCCGTCCCGCCCGCCGCCGCCAGCACGACGCCGGCGGTGATCCGCCCGGTATCGGCCTCGGTGCGGACGGTGAGCTCGGCGACGTGCCGCAGGGCGCGGTGCTCGAGCGTCACGGGCTGCCAGATGCCGGCGTTGGTGCCGTACCAGGTCTGCTTGCCGTGCGGCACCTCCTGCAGGCTGAGCGCGTCCGGGTCCTCCGGCAGCAGCAGCGGGTACGACACCTCGACCTCGAGCCGCTGCTCGCCCTCGACCAGCAGAGCGCGGTCGACGGGGACCTCGAAGGGCGTCCAGCCGCCCTCGTGGCCCCCGAGGCGGTGGCCGTTGACGCGCACCTCGGCAGCGTGGTTCACCGCGCCGAAGCGCAGGACGAGCGTCCCGTCGTCGGGCCAGTCGGCGGGCACGGCGAAGCCGCGCGTGTAGCGCACGGTGCCGTGGGCCAGCTCGCAGCCCGGCACCTGCAGCGTCCAGGAGCCGGGGACCTCGACCTCGGCGGCGGGCGGGTGGACGGCGTCGGGGACGTCGAGCAGCTCGAGCTGCCAGCGGCCGTCGAGCGACACCGGCGGTCGGCGGGCGAAGGGCACGGGGAGGTCTCCTCGGGAGAGCGGCAGGACGGCAGGGCGGCTGAGCGCCGGCCGGTCCGCGGACGTCAGCGGACCGGCCGGCACGGCAGGGCGGGCGCCGCCGGACGACGTCGGGGACGTCCGGCGGCGCCCGCGGGGCTACTGCTGGGCCAGCACCTGGTCGACCTGGCGGTCGGCGTCGCCCAGCGCCTTGTCGACCGACGCCCCCTGGAACCAGATCGAGTCTATCCGCTTGACGAGCGTGT
>CADCUE010000192.1 GCA_902805805.1 uncultured Frankineae bacterium
GCCGGCGTGAGCGCACCGCGCGCGCTGGTCCTCGGCGCCGGCGGCTTCGTCGGCCGCCACCTGTGCGCCCGCCTGCGCGCCGACGGCTGGACGGTCGTCGGGACCGTCCGGCCCGGGCGCGCCGGTGGCGTGCCGGTCGACCTGGCCGACCCGGTCGCGCTGGCCCGCGTCGTCGGCGACGCGGACCCCGACGTCGCCTTCCACCTGGCCGCCGGACGCGCCCGCGCGACGGCCGAGGAGCGGGCGGCGACGGTCGCGGTCAACACTCTGTCGGGGCTGCACCTCGTCGAGGCGCTCGGCCCGCGGTCCCGGGCGGTCGTGCGGCTCGGCTCCTCGACGGAGTACGCCGCGGTGGACGGTCCGACGGACGAGCAGGCGCCGCTCGTGCCGCGGGGGCTGTTCGGCGCCACCAAGGCCGCCGGCTCGCTGCTGCTCACCGCCGCGGCGGCGGAGCGCGGCGTGCGCTCGGCGGTCCTGCGCGCGTTCCAGGTCTACGGGCCCGGCGACCACGCGGGTCGGCTGGTCCCGACGGTCCTGCGGGCCGCCCGCGACGGGGCGGTCCTGCCGCTGACCGAGCCCGGCGCGCGCCGCGACTGGGTCCACGTCGACGACGTCGTCGACGCCTGCGTCCGGGCCGCGCTCGCCGACGACCTGCCACCCGGTCAGGTGCTGAACGTCGGGACCGGCCGGCAGACCGCCAACGAGGAGCTCGTCGCCGCCGCCGAGCGGGCCACCGGACGCCCGATCCGCACGGCCGTCGGCGGGCATCCCGGACGGTCCTGGGACACCGGCTCGTGGGTGAGCGACCCGTCCGCCGCCCGCGACCTGCTCGGCTGGGCCGCCGAGGTGGAGCTGGAGGACGGCCTGCGGCGGTGCTGGCAGGCCGAGCTCGCGACCTCGACCGGCACGCCGTGACGGCCGCCCGGACGGCCGTCGTCGTCCCCGTGCACGGCAACGCCGCCACGCTCGAGGAGCTGGTCGACCGGCTGGCGACGGCGCTGCGCGGACGCGACTGGCGGGTGCGCCTGGTCATCGACGCCTCGCCGGACGACAGCGCTGCCGTGGCCGCGCGCCTGGCTGCCCGCGAGCCGCGGGTCGCCGTCACGGTGCTGGAGCGCAACGTCGGTCAGCACCGCGCGCTGGCGGTGGGACTGGCCGCCGAGCCCACCGCGGACCGGTGGGTGTGCCTCGACGCCGACCTGCAGGACCCGCCCGAAGCGGTCCCCCGACTGCTCGACCGCCTGGCCGCCGGTGACGTGGCCGCGGTCTTCGCCGGCCGGCGCGGGGCGTACGAGGGGCGGCTGCGCCTGCTGACCGGACGGCTGCACCGCGCCGTGCTGTCCCGCCTGACCGGGCTCCCCCCGGACGCCGGCGCCTTTCTCGCTCTCGGGTCCGCGGCGCGAGGGGCGGTGCTGGCGGCCGGCGGCCCCAGCCTGGTCGCCGCACTCGGCACCGCCCGGCTGCCGGTCGCCAGCGTCCCGGTGGCGCGCGAGGTCCGGCCCGTCGGCCGGTCGGCGTGGACCGCCCGGGCGCGGGCCCGGCAGTCGCTGCGCACCCTGGCGTGGGCGGTGCGCCGGAGGTCGGGCTAGCGGGACCACCGCTGCACGACGAAGTCGGTCCGACTGGTGCCGCCGAACGACCGGCTGGCCACGAGGCGCATGCCCTGAGCGTGGAGGACCGCGTCGTCGTCGGTCGGCTGCAGCCGGCCGCCCCGGGCCCGGCGGAGCAGCCAGACGACGTCCCCGGGCGGCGGGTCGTCCGGCGGCAGGACGACGTCGGGGCGCAGCCGGCCGGCGTACTGCTCCAGCGCCAGGGCCGACCGCTGGTCCGCCGCGACCACCGGCTCTCCCGGCGACTGGCGCTGCTGCAGGTCGGTGACCGCGCCGCGGGCGTCCTCGCGCGGCCCCCGCTCGACCACCGGGCCGAGCGCTGCCAGCTGCAGCCCGAGCAGGGCCGCGGTCGCCGCTGCGAAGACCGGACGGGGCAGCCGGGCGAGCCCGGCGGCGCAGAGGACCGACACGCCCAGCAGGGTCGGCAGGAGGTAGCGCGGCACGAAGACCGGTTGCAGCACCTCGACGGCCGTGAAGGCGACCAGCGGCACCCCGGCCCAGCAGGCCGCCACGACAGAAGTGGTCCGGTGACCGGCGAGCAGTCCGGCGAGCGCGGCCAGGAGCACGGCCGCGAGGAGCAGGCTGCTGCGTCCGGTCCAGGCCTGCAGGGCCAGCAGCGGCAGCTCGCCCCCGGTGCTGCGGATCCACGTGGCCATGGAGCCGCCGGTGCCGTTGACCTGCGCGAGGACGACGAGCCCCACCGTGGGCAGGACCGCGACGGTCGCCACTCCGGCCAGCGGGACGGCCGAGCGTCGGCGCAGGAGCAGCGCGGCGACGACGAGACCCGCGACCACCGGCACGGCGAACCAGTGCGCCAGGCCGGCGGTCGTCGCGCCGACGGCCCACAGCCCCAGCCGGCCGTCCTCGAGCCAGCGCACCAGGCCCAGCGCCGCCGTCGCCGTCGCGAGCAGGGCCAGCCCGTACCCGCGGGCCTCGGCGGCGTACTCGACGACCAGCGGGGAGGTGGCGGCGAGCAGGCCGGCGGTCACCCCGACGGTCCGTCCGGCCAGGCGGGACACCGCGGCGGTCAGCACCCCCACCCCGGCCACCGCCGCGCACAGCGAGAGCAGCCGCAGCCCCAGCTCGTCGGCCGGCAGGCGGGTCAGCCCCAGCCAGGCCTGCACGACGACGTAGTAGGGCGCGTTGTACGACGGCGGGACGTCGAGCAGGTAGCTCGCCGTCCCCCGCCCGGTCAGCACGGCGCGGACCAGCGCGACGGGTCCCGCCGTGCCGACCTGCGCCGTGAACAGCTCGTCGTACCAGAGACTGCGGCGCTGCAGGACGAGCAGCCCGCCGAGCACGGCCAGGACCAGAGGGGGCAGCAGCTCGGCTCGACGGTGCACGCTGGAGCCGCTCACCCGCTCCAGACTAGGCAGCGCGATCACACCCCGGCCGGCGCCGGCAGTGGCGGCTGCCCACGTGACCCTCTCGTACGACCGTCAGCGCTGCCCGGCGCTCGGCGGGTCGGTCGACGCCCGGTGCAGCGGCAGCCGTACGCGGAAGGTCGTGCCCTGCGGGCCGGTGACGAAGTCGAGCGCCCCGCCGTGGCGCTGCACGACGATGCGCCGGGCGCCGTCGAGGCCGAGGCCGCTCCCCTGGCCGGGCGCCTTGGTCGTGAAGAAGGCCTCGTACACCCGCGGACGGACGGCCTCGGGGATGCCCGGACCGGCGTCCTGCACCTCGACCAGGACGTGGTCGTCGCCGTCGCGCGACGTGCGCAGCACCAGCCGGCCCGTGCCCGACATCGCGTCGGCGGCGTTGTCGATGAGGTTGGTCCACACCTGGTTGAGCTCGGCGCCGTACGCGGAGACGCGCGGCAGGTCGGGGTCGTACTCGCGTGTCACCTGCACCCCGGCGAGCTTGTGGCCGAGCATCACGACCGTGCTGTCGAGACCGTTGTGGACGTCGACGTCCTGCCGGGCGGCCGAGTCCATGTAGCTGTACTGCTTCACGGCCGCGACCAGCGTCGAGATGCGCCCGGTGGCGTCCTCGATCTCGTCCATGAGGTTCTCGGTCTCGACGGTGTAGGCCAGCCACCGCAGTGGGCCCTCGAGTGCGGCGCCCTGCCCGTCGACGGAGGCGGCGAGCTCGTCGAGCCACTCGACGCCGAGGCCGGCCGCCACGAAGACCGGCGCGAGGTCCAGCGACGCGGCGATCCCGAGCTCCTCCATCCGGTCGGCGAGGGCGTCCTCGAGATCGGCCTCCTCGACCGCGGTCAGCCGCCGGCGGCTCTTCGCGGCCAGCTCGACCGCCCGCTCCTGCGCGGCCACCAGCCCGGCGATGCCGTCGCGGTCGACCGGACCGCTCGCGATCATCCCGAGCTTGGCGCGCATCCCGGCGACCCGCTCCCGCAGCTGACCGGTCGCGCGGACCGCGGCCGCGGCCGGGTTGTTGAGCTCGTGGGCCAGGTTGGCCGACAGGGTCCCGAGCCGGGCCAGGTGCTCGTGCTGGCGCAGGGTGGCCTCGCTGTTGCGGACCCCGACGTAGAGGCCGTCGAGCAGGTGCACGGCGAGGGGGAACCACCGGCGCATGAAGGTGGCGAAGTCCGCGGCCGGCAGCCGGTAGAAGGCGCTCGGGCGGGTGGTCACCACCGAGTTGGCGTAGCTGTCCTCCGGCTGCTCGACGTAGGCGCGGGTCGCCCCGGCGTAGGCGCCGCGGTGCGTCGTCTCGCCGATGACGACGTCGTCGCCGCCGAGCGCGCGGGACAGCCGCACACCTCCCTCCAGCAGGACCCAGAGCGCGTCGGCCGGCTCCCCCTCGCGGTAGACCGGGGTCGCGCTGTCGAACGCCCGCACCTCACCGTGCTCGGCGAGCCAGCTGAGCTGCTCGTCCGCGAGGTGCTCGAACAGGAACAGCGTGCGCAGGGTCTCGGGCGCGATGCTCACGTGCGCGCCAGGTAGGTGTGCACCAGGGTGACGGCCATCGCGCCCTCCCCGACGGCGGACGCCACGCGCTTCACGGAGGCGGCACGCACGTCGCCGGCCACGAACACGCCCGGGACGCTGGACTCCAGCAGGTACGGGTCCCGCTGCAGCGGCCAGTCCGGCGGCGGACGGCCGTCGGCGTCGAGCAGCTCGAGGCCGGTGAGCACGAAGCCGCGGCCGTCCCGGGCGAACCGCTCGCCGAGCCAGTCGGTCCGCGGCACCGCGCCGATGAAGACGAACAGCCAGCCGGCCCGCACCTGCTCGACGACCCCGCGCACGCCGTCCCGGAGCTCGAGCGTCTCGAGGTGCTCGTCTCCCCCGGCCCCGACCACCTCGGTGCACAGCCGCACCTCGATCGTGGGATCGGCCTCGATCCGGGCGACGAGGTACTCGCTCATGCTGCGGCGCAGGTCGGACCCCCGTACGACGAGGACGACCCGGGCGGCGTAGCGGCGGAAGAACAGCGCGGCCTGCCCGGCGCTGTTGGCGGCACCGACGACGTAGACGTCCTGGCCGGTGCAGTTGACCGCCTCGTGCGCGGCGGCGCCGTAGAAGACACCCCGGCCGGCGAAGGCGTCGACCCCTGCGGCGGGCAGCCGGGTGTAGCTCACGCCGGTCGCGAGCACGACCGCGTGGGCGGTGACGCTGCCCGCGCCGTCGAGGTGCACGACCCGTCCGTCGCCCTGCGGCTCGACGCCGGTCACCTCCGCGGCCGTGACCACCTCCACCCCGAAGCGCACCGCCTGGTCCCGGGCGCGCTGTGCCAGCTCCGCGCCGGACAGCCCCTGGGGGAAGCCGAGGTAGTTCTCGATGCGGCTGCTCTGCCCGGCCTGGCCGCCTGTGGCGGCCCGCTCGACGAGCAGCGTGCGCAGGCCCTCGCTGGCGCCGTACACGGCGGCGCCCAGACCGGCCGGCCCGCCGCCGACCACGACGAGGTCGTAGAAGGGGCTGCCGGCCTCCGTCGAGAGCCCGGCGCGGGCAGCCAGCTCCCGCAGCGACGGCCGCTCCAGCACCGACCCGTCGGGCAGCAGGACCACCGGCAGCGGGACGTCGTCGGCCAGGCCCGCCGCGGCCAGCAGGCGGGCACCGGTCGGGTCGGTGACGTCGAGATGGCGGTACGGCACCTGGTTGCGCGCGAGGAACTCCTTGGCCGCCTGCGTGTCGGCCGACCACTGGTGGCCGATCAGCGTGATGCCGCTGAAGGACGGGCGGCGGCGGGTCCGCCAGGCCCCGAGCAGCTCGTCGAGCACCGGGTAGAGCCGTTCCTCCGGCGGGTCCCACGGCTTGAGCAGGTAGCGGTCGAGGTCGACGTCGTTGATGGCCCGGATGGCGGCGTCGGTGTCCGCGTAGGCGGTCAGGAGCACGCGCTTGGCGTCCGGGACGACGTCCATCGCGAGCTCGAGGAACTCCACGCCGGTCATGCCCGGCATCCGGTGGTCGGCCAGCAGCAGCGCGGTGTCCTCCCCCCGCAGGGTGAACTCGCGCAGCGCCTCGAGCGCGTCGGGTCCGGACTCGGCCCGCACCACCCGGTGCGCCTCGCCGTACCTGCGGCGCAGGTCCCGGGCGATCGCCCGGCTGACGGAGGGGTCGTCGTCGACGGTGAGCAGCACGGGCCGCTCGCTCACGGCTGGCTGTCCTCGTGCGCGCTGGTCATGGTCCCCCTCGGTGCTCCCGCCGCAGTCAACGCCAGCGGCGGCAGCCGGTCCACCCCTCGGGTGCTGGCACGGCGAGCCGGCCGAGCGCGACGTCGAGGACGAAGCCGACCGGCGGCAGGCGGCATGACCAGCCCGGGCCCGAGCCGCGGGACCTCAACCGGCCGTGCGTCCCGCCCGCAGCCGCGCGATCTCCTGCTGGGCGTCGTCGAGCTGCCGGGCCATCGCGGCGAAGGCGGACGACGTCATGGAGAAGGCCGCGAGGACCTCGGTGAGGAACTCCGACGCGGCGGTGCTCATCGCGACGACCTCCTGCGGGTCGCGCGCGTCCGGCAGCACCTCCAGCAGCGTGACGTGGTGGGCCTCGACGAGCTCCAGCATGCTCTGGCCCTGCGCGACGGCGGTGCGCCCCAGCACGTAGCCCGCGTGCCGGGCCGGCTCGTCGCGGCGGGACAGGTAGCGCAGGAACGCCGGCCGGTAGTCGCGCTGCAGCCGCTCCTGCTCCGACGTCAGGACGGGCGGCGGCCCCTCGGTCACGGCAGGCTCGGCCGGGCCCAGCGCGGGCCGACGTCCCCTCCTCGCGAGGTGAGCCGGGCGAGCACCTGCAGTCCCTGCTCGAGGTCGAGGGCGGTGTGGACGTTGGCGATGCTCATCCCCAGCCGCACCATCGTGAAGGCGATCTCGGGGCTGACGCCCACGATGACCGTCTCCGCGCCCCGCAGCCGGGCCATCTCGGCGAGCACGCCCAGCGTGCGGGCGCCGTAGCTGTCCAGGACGTCCAGAGCGGCGACGTCGATGATCACCCCCGTGCAGCGCTCGGCGCCGATCCGCTCGACCAGAGCGTCCGAGAAGCGCTGCATCTCGGTGTCGTCCAGGGCAGCGTTGATCGACGCCAGGAGGTGGTCGCCCTGGCGCAGGATCGAGACGAGCAGCGGAGAGGTCCTGATCACGCCTCCTCGTGGACGTGCTCGACGGCGTCGCGACGGATGACCTTGAAGCCGAGCAGGCGCTCGGCCTCCTCGATGCCGCCCTGCAGGTCGCCGATGGTGTTCATCTTGCCGAGGTCCACTCCGATCGTGACGAGCGTCTGCGCGATCTTGGACGAGAGCCCTGTGATGATGACGCTCGCGCCCATCAGGCGTGACGCGTCCACGGTCTGCACCAGGTGGTTGGCCACCGAGATGTCGACGTCCGGCACACCGGTGGTGTCGATGACGACGACCTTGGCGCGGTGCGTGCGGATGCCGGCGAGCAGCTGCTCGGTCAGCTGCCGCGCCCGCTCGGTGTCCAGGACGCCGATGATCGGGAGGATGAGCAGCCGCTCGCGCACCTGCAGGACCGGTGTCGACAGCTCGCGGATCGCGTCCTGCTGCTGGCGGATCACGCGCTCGCGCTCGTCGACGAAGCTGACCGCCACCGTGTTGGCGATGCGGTTCGCGGCCGGCTCGTACGCGTCCAGCACGTGGTCGAGCAGCGCGAGGTCGGCGGAGTACTTCTGGAACAGCGAGCGCGCCAGCACGTCGCGCAGCAGCAGGACGATGCCGACGACCTCGTTGGTCTCGACGCCCCGCGGGATGATCCGCTCGGAGAGGTCGCGCGCGTAGTGGCGCAGCGCCTCGACGCTGCCGGTCTCGAGGACCTCGACGTAGTTGTCGTAGACGGAGGTGGTCTCCGAGTGGATCTCCTGCGGGGTCATCGCCGCGAGCAGGTGCGAGTCCGTGATCCGGCTCGCCCACTCCTGGCGGAGCTGGCTGCGGTGCTCGCGCAGGTGCGCGACGAGCTCGGGGAGCAGCTTCTTGTCGTCCAGCCAGCCGAGGTCGTCCCGGTCCGCCTCCGGCCCGAGCAGGGGCCCCTGCCCGCTGTCGCGTGTGTCGGTCATGGCACTGCTCCTCATCGTCGGGTGGACCCGTCCGTGCTGCGCCACTTGCGCATCGTCACCGTGGTGCCCCTGCCGACCTCCGACTGCAGGACGAACTCGTCCATGAGCCGTCGGCAGCCGGGCAGCCCCAGCCCCAGGCCGCCGTAGGTGCTGTGCCCGTCGCTCAGCGCCTGGTCGAGGTCCGGGATGCCGGGGCCGGCGTCGCGCGCCACCACCAGCAGCCCGCACCGGGACTGCTCGTCCAGCCGGCCGATGCGCACCTCGCCGGTGCCGGCGAACTTCACGATGTTGCGGGTGACCTCGGAGATGGCCGTCGCGATGACGGTGCCGTCGGTCGAGGTGAAGCCCAGAGCGGCGGCGAGGTCACGTCCGGTCTGACGGGCCAGGACGACGTCGGCGTCCGTCGTGACCGGGATGCGGGTGCTGGAGTCGTCGTCCGCCCGGCCCGCCAGCGGGCGGCCGAGATCAGCGCAGTAGGGGCAGCCCAGCAGGTGGCCGGACACGTCCAGCTCGCGCTGGCGCCGGCGGTCGCCGCCGGACAGCGCGAGCAGCACCGGCCGGCAGGTCGCGGTCGGCGGCTCGGACCGGTCCATCGCCAGGAGGTACTCGACCCGCAGCCGGGCGCGGGTGCGCTTGAGCTGGGCGGCGAGCGCTCCGGAGCTCGAGTGCTGCTCCGCAGCCAGCTCGGCCAGCGCTCTGCCGTGCACGTCGTGGGCGAGCAGCACGGCCCGGTCGCGGTCCGGCAGGCGGGTGAGCGCGGTCGCCACGGCGTCGCTCGTCTCCCGGTCGAGCACCGCGTCCTCGGGGCGGTCCACCGGCAGCAGGTCCACGACCCGGTGCAGGTTGCGGCCGGTGGTGTCGGCCTGCCGCCACGTCGACGCCACGACGTTGCGGGCCGTCGTGATGGCGTAGGGCACCGCGGTGGCCGGGTCGATGCGGTCCCACGCCGTGAGCACCTTGGTCAGCGTCTCCTGCACGAGGTCGTCGACGAGGTGCGCATCCCGGACGCGAGACGCCACGACCCTGCGCACGATGGTGCGGATCTCGAGCAGCTCCTCCGGCGCGGGACCGCCGGCCGGCGCGACGG
>CADCUE010000193.1 GCA_902805805.1 uncultured Frankineae bacterium
GCGCCCGCGGGCGCGCCCTGCGCCGCCGGAGGCAGCTCGCCGCCGCGGGCGGCGCCGGCACCACGCTGGCCCTGGTGGCCGCTGCCGTGCTGGCGCTGCCGACCGGCGAGCGCTCCACCGACTCGCTGGTGGCCTCCGCCCCGCCGAGCCCCTCCGCCACCAGCTCGCCGGTGCCGTCCCCGCCGCCGTCCCCCACGGCCGGGCCGACCCGGGTGCCGCAGCCGGTCGCTCCCAGCCCGACCGATGAACCGGTGGCGACCGATGCGCCGCCCTCTCCGACCCCGTCGCCGCCCGGTGGGTCGTCCTCGACCGCCGGCCAGATCGAGCTGCGCGGCGACGACCTGGCGGTCACGCAGATCGGCGCCCCGCGCGAGCAGGCGGTGCACGCCGTCACCGCCGTCCTCGGCGCGCCGGCGGAGGACCCCTCGTCCGTGACCCGCTGCGTCGCGTCCATGGCGGAGGTCAGCTGGCCCGAGCTCACCCTCGCCTTCGACGAGCAGGGCCGGCTGTCGGGCTGGCTGAGCCAGAGCCCGTCGCTGAGCACCCCGTCCGGCGTCACCGCCGGCACGACGGTCGCGCAGCTGCGCGAGGTCTACGGCGACCGGCTGACGCTCCACCCGCCCAACCCCGACAACGGCGACACCTACACCGTCGAGGGCGTCTCGATGGTCGGCGGCCTGTCGGGCAGCGCCGACGCCGACCGGGTCGTGTCGCTGGCCAACGGCGGCTGCACCGGGCCCTGACAGGGGTCCGGTGCGGGCCGCGGCGGGGGTGGCGCCCCGCACGTAGCCTGGGCCCATGCCTGTCGAGAGCCTGTTCGCACGTCTCGAGCCGCTGCTGCCGTCGGTGAGCAAGCCCATCCAGTACGTCGGCGGCGAGCTCAACAGCACGGTGAAGGACTGGGACGCGTGCGACGTCCGGTGGGCGCTGATGTACCCGGACGCCTACGAGGTCGGACTGCCCAACCAGGGCGTGATGATCCTCTACGAGGTGCTCAACGAGCAGCCGCGCACGCTGGCCGAGCGCACGTACTCCGTCTGGCCGGACCTCGCGGCCAAGATGCGCGAGGCGGGCGTCCCGCAGTTCACCGTCGACGGGCACCGGCCGGTGCGGGCGTTCGACGTCCTCGGCATCTCCTTCAGCACCGAGCTCGGCTACACCAACATGCTCGAGGCGCTCGACCTCGCCGGCATCCCGCTGCACGCCCGCGACCGTGACGAGACGCACCCGATCGTGCTGGCCGGCGGGCACGCGGCCTTCAACCCGGAGCCGATCGCCGACTTCATCGACGCGGCCGTGCTCGGCGACGGCGAGCAGGCCGTGCTGGAGATGACCGCGATCATCCGGCAGGCCAAGGCCGAGGGCGCCTCCCGTGAGGAGACGCTGCTGCGGCTGGCGCGGGCCGGCGGGGTCTACGTCCCGCGCTTCTACGACGTGCACCACCTGCCCGACGGCCGCATCGCGCGGGTCGCGCCGAACCGCCCCGACGTGCCGTTCCGGGTGCACAAGCGCACGGTCATGGACCTCGACGAGTGGCCCTATCCCAAGCAGCCGCTCGTGCCGCTCGCGGAGACGGTGCACGAGCGCATGAGCGTCGAGATCTTCCGCGGCTGCACGCGGGGCTGCCGCTTCTGCCAGGCCGGCATGATCACGCGTCCGGTCCGCGAGCGGTCGCTCACCGGCATCGGCGAGATGGTGAAGGCGGGTCTGGACGCCACCGGCTACGAGGAGGTCGGGCTGCTCAGCCTGTCCAGCGCCGACCACTCCGAGATCGCGGACGTCGCGAAGGGCCTGGCCGACCGCTACGAGGGCACTCAGACCTCGCTGTCACTGCCGAGCACCCGCGTGGACGCCTTCAACATCGACCTCGCGCAGGAGCTCAGCCGCAACGGCCGCCGCTCGGGGCTGACCTTCGCTCCGGAGGGCGGATCCGAGCGGCTGCGCAAGGTCATCAACAAGATGGTGAGCAAGCAGGACCTCGTCGACACCGTGACGGCCGCGTACGGCGCCGGCTGGCGCCAGGTGAAGCTCTACTTCATGGTGGGCCTGCCGACCGAGACCGACGAGGACGTCCTGGAGATCGCGGACATGGCCCGCGAGGTCATCCGCGCCGGTCGCTCGGTCACGGGCACCCGCGACGTGCGCTGCACGGTGAGCATCGGCGGCTTCGTGCCCAAGCCCCACACGCCGTTCCAGTGGGCCAGCCAGCTCGACCACGAGACGACCGACCGCCGCCTCAAGCTGCTCCGGCAGGCGATCTCGTCCGACAAGAGCACGGCCAAGGCGATCGGCTACCGCTACCACGACGGCAAGCCCGGGATCGTCGAAGGACTGCTCAGCCGCGGTGACCGCCGCATCGGCGCCGTGCTCGAGCAGGTCTGGCGCGACGGCGGACGCTTCGACGGCTGGAGCGAGCACTTCTCCTACGACCGGTGGATGGCGGCCGCGCAGAAGGCCGGCGTCGACGTCGGCTGGTACACCACCCGCGAGCGCGAGCAGAGCGAGGTCCTGCCCTGGGACCACCTCGACTCCGGGCTCGACAAGGAGTGGCTCTGGTCCGACTGGCAGGACGCGCTGGCCGAGCAGGACCTCGACGACTGCCGCTGGATCCCGTGCTTCGACTGCGGCGTCTGCCCGCAGATGGGCACCGACATCCAGATCGGCCCGACCGGCAAGACGCTGCTGCCGCTCACCGTGGTGACGAACCCGCTGGCCGAGCAGGTCGCGGTCGCGGGCCAGCAGTAGTGGCCCGCAAGCAGCCCCCCGGCGCGCCGCCACCGCCGGCGGTGCAGAAGCTGCGGCTGCGCTACACCAAGCGCGGCCGGCTGCGCTTCACCAGCCACCGCGACATCGCCCGCGCCTTCGAGCGGGCGCTGCGGCGCGCGCAGGTGCCGATGGCCTACTCCGCCGGCTTCTCGCCCCACCCCAAGATCAGCTGGGTCGGGGCGGCGCCCACCGGAGTCGCGAGCGAGGCGGAGTACGTCGAGATCTCCGTGGCCGAGCGGGTCGACCTGGCGCGGCTCGCGGCGGCGCTCGACGACAGCCTGCCCGCCGGGATCGACGTCGTCGACGTCGTCGAGGCGCCCGTGGGCACGAGCCTCCCGGACCGCGTCCAGGCCTCGTCCTGGGGCATCCGGCTGCCGCAGGTGCCGCTCGAGGTCCTCGAACGCGCCGTCGCCGCCTTCCTCGCGACGGACACGCTGGTCGTGTCCCGGCTGATGAAGGACGGGGTGCGCGAGCTCGACGCGCGCGCCGCGGTGGTGAGCATGGACGCGTCCTGGGACTCGGGTGAGGTTCCCTGTGCGACACTGGCCATGGTCGTACGGCACGTGACGCCTGCTGTCCGACCCGACGACGTCCTCTCCGGGCTCCGGTCCGTGGCCGACCTCGTACCGCCGGTGCCTCCCGAGGCAACCCGGTACGCGCAGGGGCCGCTCACCGAGACCGGCGAGGTCGGCGACCCGCTCGCACCCGACCGGCTCCCCGCCGACGC
>CADCUE010000194.1 GCA_902805805.1 uncultured Frankineae bacterium
GCTGCAGGTCTAGGCCCTGCCGCTCAGCGGCCCGCCGCGGACCGCGGCGCTCGACCTGGCGTCGGCCGGCCTGGCGTACGGCGGCACCTTCGCCGACGCCCTCGCGCTCGCGGCGGCCGACTGCGACCCGACGGCCCGGCCGGCGACCGAGACGCGCACCTACCCTCACCGCTCCGAGGTCGTGCGCCCCTCGCGGTAGCGGCGGAGCAGGCGCTCGGTGGAGCTGTCGAGCGGGCCGTCGCCGTCCTCGCCCTGCAGCCGCCGCACCAGCGCCGTGGCGAGCGTCTTGCCGAGCTCGACGCCCCACTGGTCGAAGGAGTTGATCCCCCAGAGCACGCCCTGGGTGAGCACCTTGTGCTCGTAGGCCGCGACCAGCTGTCCCAGCGTGCGGGGCGTCAGCGCCGACACCAGCAGCGTGTTGCTCGGCCGGTTGCCGGGGAACGTGCGGTGCGGCACGAGCGCGGCATCGACGCCGGCCGCCGCCACCTCCTCGGCGCTGCGGCCGAAGGCGAGCGCCTGCGTCTGCGCGAGGCAGTTGGCCAGCAGCACGTCGTGCTGCTCCTCGAGCCCGCTCAGCGGCGCGACGAACGCGATCATGTCGCACGGCACGGGCGTCGTGCCCTGGTGCAGCAGCTGGTAGAACGCGTGCTGGCCGTTGGTCCCGGGCTGGCCCCAGACGATCGGGCCGGTGTCGGTGTCGACGGGCGTGCCGTCGAGCCGGACCGACTTGCCGTTGCTCTCCATGTCGAGCTGCTGCAGGTAGTTCGGGAGCAGCTCGAGGTCCTGCGCGTAGGGCAGCACCGCCAGGCTGTCCATGTCGAGCGCGTTGCGGTTCCAGGCACCGACGAGGCCGAGCAGGACGGGCAGGTTGCGCTCGAGCGGTGCCGTGCGGACGTGCTCGTCCATGTCGGCGAAGCCGGCCAGCAGCTCGCGGAACTGCTCGGTCCCGACGGCCAGCATGATCGACAGCCCGACGGCCGAGGTGAGCGAGTAGCGCCCGCCCACCCAGTCCCAGAAGCCGAACATGTCGTCCTCGTCGATGCCGAACTCGCGCACCTTCGCCGCGTTGGTCGACACGGCGACGAAGTGGGCGCCCACGGCGTCCTCGCCGAGCCGCTCCACGAGCCAGGCGCGGGCTGCACCGGCGTTCGCGAGCGTCTCGGCGGTGGTGAAGGTCTTCGAGCAGACGACGAACAGCGTGCGGGCGGCGTCGAGGCCGCTGAGCGCCGCCTCGAGGTCGGCGCCGTCGACGTTGGCGACGAAGCGCGCCTCCAGCGTGCCGTCGAGGTGCCGGCGCAGCGCCCGCACGACCATGCGGGGCCCGAGGTCGGAGCCGCCGATCCCGATGTTGACCACCGTCGTGAAGGACTGCCCGGTGGCGCCGGTGCGCTCCCCGGAGCGCACGCTGCGCGCGAAGGCCTCCATGCGGCCGAGGACCTCCTGCACCTCGCCGGTCACGTCCTGGCCGTCGACGACGAGCGGCGCGTCGGCCGGACGACGGAGGGCGGTGTGGAGCACCGCGCGGTCCTCGGTCGTGTTGATGTGCTCGCCGGAGAACATCGCCTCGATGCGCTCCGGGAGACCACGGTCGCGGGCGAGGGCCAGCAGGGCCTCGACGGCGTCGTCGTCGAGCAGGTTCTTGGAGTAGTCGAGGTGGAGCTCGCCGGCGCTCACCGACAGCCGCTCCGCGCGGCCGGGGTCCTGGTCGAACAGCTCGCGCAGGGTGGTCCCGCGCAGTCGTGCGGCATGGGGCTCGAGCTCGGAGAGCACCAGCGCCACCTCCCTCGGTCGCGTCCGTCGTGCCTGCAACGTACGACCTGCTCGACGACCGCCTCCGACCGGTGCCGGGTGTCTGAGCGCCCGCGACCCGGGGCAGGGGACGGGGGCGGGCCGGGAGCGGCCCGCCGCTGCCGTGCTCCGCCGACACGAGAGGGTCCCATGACCGACACACCGAAGAGCGTGATCTCGGGCGTCCCCTACCCCGTCTCGACGGCCGGCGACGGCGCCCCGACCAGCCTCGACGCCTTCCTCGGCGAGACGGTGTTCACGATCGAGGTGTCGGGCGAGGCGTACGTCGTGCGCGGCACCGGCGACGCACCCGACGGCCAGGTCCGTGTGCACGAGAAGTCCACGGTGGCGGGCAAGGACGTCCGCGTGTGGCACGTCCACCAGACCTCCGGCGGGTTCATCGCGGAGCACGTCGCGGCGTTCTAGCCCCGAGGCCCGGCACCCAGCTCGACCGGGCGGCCGGGGTCGGCGGCCCACTGCGACCACGAGCCGGGGTACAGCCGGCCGGCCGGCAGGCCGAGGTGCTCCAGCAGCAGCAGCGTGTGGCAGGCGGTGACGCCCGAGCCGCAGGTCGAGACCACCGGCGTCCGGTCGTCGACCCCGAGCACTGCGAACCGGCGGCGGAGGACCTCGTCGGGCAGCAGGAAGCCGTCGGCGTCGACGTTGTCGCGGCAGGGCAGGCTGCGCGCGCCGGGCAGGTGGCCCGGCCGGGGGTCGAGCGGGTCGGGTGCCCCGGCGAAGCGCTCGGCCGAGCGGGCGTCGAGCACGACCGAGCCGTGGTCCGTGACGTCCTGCGGCCCCGCGAGCGCCGCGCCCGGCCAGGGGGACGGCGTGAAGGTGCGGCGGGCCGGCTCGGCCAGGCCGGTCTCGAGCGGGTCGTCCGGCTGCACGCCGCCGTCGAGCAGCGCCGCCTCGTGCCCGGTCCGCCGCAGCATCCACACCAGGCGGGCGGCGACGGTGCCCGCCGCGTCGTCGCAGGCGACGACGACGTCGGTGTCGCCGATGCCGGCCCGGGCCATCCCCTCCGCGAAGACCTCCGGCGTCGGCAGCGGGTGGCGGCCGTGCTCGGGGCTCGGCGGTCCGGCCAGCCACCGCTCCAGGTCGACGAAGACGGCGCCGGGCAGGTGGCCGGCGGCGTACGCCGCGCTCGCGGTCGTGCCGGGCACGTCCCGGCGGACGTCCGCGAGCACGACCTCACCGGCGTGCGCCTGCCACCACGCGCGGGACACGACCGGACGGACCACGGACGGACGCTATCCCGTCGCACCTCCAGCGGTCCTGCGTCCAGCCGGGCTCAGGCGAGCGACAGCGCCGTCCACGAGACGGGCGGCAGCTCGATGCGCAGCCGGCCGTCGACCAGGACCGCGGTGTCGTTGGTCCGTGCCCGCACCCGCTCGGGGTCGGCGAGGGTGTTCGCGGCGGTCAGGTCGTCGTCCCACACGGCCACCGTCTCGGTGATCGTCGAGACGCCCGTCCGCCGGAGGTCGACCTCGACGGTGGTCGAGGTGCCGGTGGCCCGGTTGACCAGGAACAGGGCGAGCTCACCGGTCGTCGGGTCGGACGTCGCGACGGCGTCGACGAGCGGCACCTCGCCGTGGGCAGCGGTCCGGTAGGTGCCGCAGCGCACGCTCACCGCGAGCGCCTCGCCGCGCGCGAGCCGCGACGTCATCG
>CADCUE010000195.1 GCA_902805805.1 uncultured Frankineae bacterium
GACCGCGTGCTGCTGCACCCGGAGGCCTTCGCGGGGCTTGGGGAGCGGGGACGCCGCCTCGTGCTGACCCACGAGCTGACGCACGTGGCGACCCGCCGGGCGAGCGGACCGGCGATGCCGTCGTGGCTCGCGGAGGGCCTGGCGGACGTCGTCGGCTGGTCCGGACTCGACGTGCCCCTGTCGATCCGCGCCGCGGACCTGCGCCGCGACGTCCGCGCCGGGCAGGCGCCGGAGGCCCTCCCGTCGGACGAGGACTTCACCGGGGACAGCCCCCGGCTGTCGCAGGCCTATCAGGGCGCCGAGCTCGCCGTCCGGCTGATCGACGAGCGCCACGGCCGACCGGCCCTGCTCCGCCTGTACCGCGAGGTCGGCGCGCGTCGGGGTGTGCCTCCGGACGTGGCGCTCGAGCAGGGCCTGCAGGCGCAGCTGGGGACGACGACCGCCGCCTTCACCGCCGACTGGCGCGCGGCGCTGCAGCGGCAGCTCGGGTGAGCCGCCGGGTCCCGGCGGTCGTCCTCGCACTGCTCCTGGCCGCGCTGGCGGCGGCGCTCGTCGTCACGGTCCCGTGGACGCCGCTGCCCGGCGCGGACCTCGACCCGGACGCCGCCCGCGACTTCACGTCGGCGCAGCGAGCGCGCGAGGTGGCGTTCCACGACGCGCTGCGCCCGACGTCGTACGCCTCGCTCGCTCTCGCGCTGGTCGTCGTCTCGGTGCTCGCCCTGACCGGCACGGGGGCGCGCCTGGTGCGCGCCGTCGCCCGGCCGCTCGGCGGCGGCTGGGTCTGGCAGGTGGTGCTCGGCACCCTCGCGGTGACGGTCGTCGTCCGGCTCGCGACGCTGCCGCTGCGGATGCGCAGCGAGAGCGTCCTGCGCGAGTACGGCCTGTCGACGCAGACCTGGCCCTCCTGGGCGCTCGACCTGCTCAGGGGCCTGCTCGTCGACACCGGCCTGAGCGCCGTGGCGCTGCTGGCCCTGGTCGGCATCGCCCGCGCTGCCCCACGGACCTGGTGGGCGTGGGGGGCGGCGTCCACTGCGGCCCTCGTCGTCGCAGGCTCGTTCGCCTACCCGCTGGTCGTCGAGCCGGTCTTCAACGACTTCACCTCGCTGCCCGCCGGGCCGCTGCGCGAGCAGGTGCTGGACCTCGCGGCCCGCGACGGGATCGTCGTGGACGACGTGCTGGTGTCGGACGCCTCACGGCGGACGACGGCCCTCAACGCCTACGTCAGCGGCTTCGGCGGCAGCCGGCGCATCGTCCTGTACGACACCCTCGTCGAGCGCGCCACGCCCGAGGAGGTGGCCCTCGTCGTCGCTCACGAGCTCGGCCACGCCGAGGAGGGCGACGTGCTCGCCGGCACCCTGCTCGGCGCGCTGGGGTCGGCCGCGGCGGTGTGCGCGCTGGCGCTGCTGCTGAGCTGGTCACCGGTCCTGCGCCGCAGCGGCGCGGAGGGCATGCACGACCCGCGCATCGTCCCGCTCCTGCTGGCCCTGGTCGCGGTCGGGACGCTGCTGCTCGCTCCCGCCAGCAACCTGGTGTCGCGCCGGGTCGAGGCGCGGGCCGACGTGCACTCGCTCGACCTGACGCGCGATCCGCGGACGTTCGCGGCCAGCCAGCGCCGGCTGGCCGTGGCCAACCTGTCGGACCTCGAGCCGCATCCCTTCGCGTACGCCGTGTTCGCCTCCCATCCGAGCACCACCGAGCGGCTGGCGCTGGTGCGGGAGTGGGAGCGGCTGCGGGGGCGGCCGTGAGGACGCTCGTCGTCACCAACGACTTCCCGCCACGTCCCGGCGGCATCCAGGCGTTCGTCCACGCGCTCGCCCGCCGACAGCCGCCGGGCGAGGTGGTGGTCTACGCACCGGCGTGGACGGGCGCGGCTGCCTTCGACGCCCGTCAGGGCTTCCCGGTCGTGCGTCATCCCACCTCCCTGATGCTGCCGGTGCCCGCGGTGCTGCGCACCGCCCGGGAGGTGGCCCGGGCGGAGGGGTGCGACCGGGTCTGGTTCGGGGCGGCAGCGCCGCTCGGGCTGCTGACCCGGCCGCTCGGCCTGGCCCGGGCCGTGGCCTCGACGCACGGCCACGAGGTCGGCTGGGCGCTGCTGCCCGGGACGCGGCAGGCGCTGCGCCGGATCGGCCGGGACGTCGACGTCGTGACCTGCCTGGGGGACTACACCCGTCGCCGCCTCGCCCCGGCCCTCGGGTCCGCGACGCGGCTCGAGACGCTGGCCAGCGGGGTGGACACGTCGGTGTTCCGGCCGGGTGCGGGTGGCGAGGCCGTGCGCCGCCGGTACCGGCTGGGGAGCCGACCGGTCGTCGTCTGCGTGTCCCGGCTGGTGCCGCGCAAGGGCCAGGACCTGCTGGTGCGGGCGCTGCCCGAGGTGCGACGCCGGGTGCCCGGCACCGCGCTGCTGCTCGTCGGCGGGGGACCGGACCTGCCCCGCCTGCGCCGCCTGGCGGCCTCGCACGACGTCGCCGAGCACGTGGTGACGACCGGGTCGGTGCCCTGGGAGGAGCTGCCCGCGCACTACGACGCCGGCGACGTCTTCGCCATGCCGTGCCGCACCCGCCGTGGCGGGCTGGAGGTCGAGGGGCTGGGCATCGTCTTCCTGGAGGCCAGCGCCACCGGTCTGCCGGTGGTGGCCGGTCGCTCCGGCGGCTCGCCCGACGCCGTGCTCGACGGTCGGACCGGACACCTCGTCGACGGCCGCTCGCCGTCGCAGGTCACGGACGCCGTGGCGGGACTGCTGCTCGACCCGGCCAGGGCCCGCGCGACGGGCGCGGCGGGGCGGCACTGGGTCGAGCAGTGCTGGCGGTGGGACGTCCTGGCGGCCCGGCTGCGCGTGCTGCTGGCCGGGGACGCACCGCCGTGAGGGTCTAGCCCGCGAACTCCCAGTGCCACGCCTCCGGCTTGGAGCCGCCGGCCTGCGCCCAGGACGGGTGGAACCAGCCGAAGGCCATGGCGTTCTGCTGCATCCACGCGTGCTGCGGCGTGCCGAAGGTCTGGATCCCGTCGCACAGGTCGAGCGCGACGCCCCAGCCGTGGTTGCTCGTCCCCGGGACGGCCGCCAGGGTCGGCTTGAGGATGCGGACGGCCACCTGCTCGTCGTAGGAGCGGTAGGAGTCGGTGACGCAGATGGGGCTGCTGAAGGTCTCGGCGTACTTGACGCTCAGGGCGTTGAAGGCGGCCGCGGCGTCGGCGCGCAGCATCTGACCGCTGGTGCCCCACAGCGGGCACAGGACGTCGGCGGGGATCTGCCCGTTGGCGAAGCCAGCGGTCGACCCGACGCACGCCGCCTCGGGTCGGGCCATGGCGGCCCCCAGCAGCGCGTCGAGGGGCGGCGCCGACGAGCGCGTCCGGGCGATCTGCTACGCC
>CADCUE010000196.1 GCA_902805805.1 uncultured Frankineae bacterium
CCGCCGACGGCGCACGGCGCGAGCACCTGCCGCACGCCCAGGCTGCGCAGCGCCCAGAGGTTGGCGCGGTAGGGGATCCGGTGCGGAGGGAAGCGGTGGTCGGCCCCGTGCCGCGGCAGGAACGCCACCGTCCGCCCGTCGACGTCGCCGACCACGACGGGGTCGCTGGGGGGGCCGTAGGGCGTGGAGACCTCGACGGTCCGGGTGCCCTCGAGCAGCCGGTAGAGCCCGGACCCGCCGAGCACGCCGATCGGCGCCCCGTCGTCCGACCCGGCCGCTGCCCCGCTTGCGGCAGTGTCATCCGCCACGCGCCACCTCCTGGTCTCGGAGGCAGAACCTAGACGGGTGGCCGTGCCCTGCGCGGGTCGGCGACCCCCGTCCACAGAGTCGTCAGGCGCCCTTGCCGGCCGAGCTCGAGGCGGTCGGCGCAGACGCGGCCGCCCCCGACCCCCCGCTGGACGACGCCCCGCTGGACGACCCCCCGCTGGACCGCCCCCCGCTGGACGAGCCGCTCGACGAGCCGTTGGTGCCGGACGCGCTGGCCGCCGCGGCCTTGTCGCCGCCGGCGCTCTTGCCGCCGTCGCTCTTGCCGCCGTCGGCCGCACCCCCGGAGCCGGAGTCCCCGGAGCCGGAGTCCCCGGACCCGCCGTCGGCCTTGCCGCCGCCGCCGGCCTTGGCGCCGCGGCTGTCGGTCTTGTAGAAGCCCGAGCCCTTGAAGACGACGCCGACGGCGCTGAAGACCTTGCGCAGCGCACCTGCGCAGGCCGGGCACTGCGTCAGGGGCGCGTCGGTGAAGGACTGCACCGCCTCGAGCCGCTCGTCGCACGCGGTGCAGGCGTACTGGTAGGTCGGCACGGTCGGTCCTCCGGAGCTGGCACTCGGGTCGCAGGAGTGCCAGTGTACGGGCCGGCGGACGGCTCGGCGGCGGGTCAGGACCCCGGCGGGGTCGCGGGGACGACGACCTCGACGACGCCGGTCCCGACGTCGTAGGAGCAGCCGAGCACGGGCAGCTCCGGCGGCAGGTAGGGCGAGCTGCGGATCCGCTGCACGTCCTGCGCCAGGCTCGCGCGCTGGTCGTCCATGGTGCGGAACTCCAGGCTGCGGGTGTCGATGCCCGTCCCCTCCCGGATCGACGCGTGCACCTGCTCGTCGGTCACCGTGGCCATCCGGCAGTCGGTGTGCGCGACGACCATGACGCGCTCCACGCCGAGCAGGTGCACGGCGAGCACCAGCGTGCGCAGGACGTCGTCGGTCACCCGCGCGCCGGCGTTGCGCAGGATCTTGGCGTCCCCGGCGGACAGCCCGAGCATCTGCAGCGGCTCGATCCGCGAGTCCATGCACGTGACGACCGCCAGGCCGCGGGCGGCGCGTCCCTTCAGCTGCGCGCTGCCGAAGCGGGCGGCGTACTCGCGGTTGGCGGCCAGCAGGTCGTCGAAGCCCACGCTCATCGGCCCATCCCACCAGTCCCGGCCGGCGGCCTCGCACCGGGGTGCGGAGCACGGGCGGGCAGTGCCACCAGACCCCGGTCGGGCAGCACCACGGCGTCCACCGGTCGGTCGTGCGGCTCCGCCGGCAGGGCAGCCACCAGCTCGCCCGGGTGCAGCGCCGCGACCACGCGACCGGTCGCCCGCGCCAGCGCCCGGTCGTACGAGCCGCCGCCGCGTCCGAGCCGCGTCCCCGTCTCGTCCACGGCCAGAGCCGGCACCAGCACCAGCGGGCAGCCCGCGACGGCGTCGCGCCCGAGGCGCGGTCCGGGCGGTTCGAGCAGGCCGCGCCGACCGGCACGCAGATCGTGCTCGTACGGCGCCCAGTCCAGATCGCCGTCGGGCAGCAGCACGGGCAGCAGGACCTGCGCGCCGGCGTGCCGCAGCGCCGCCAGCAGGGGGGCCGTGCGCGGCTCCGTCCCGAACGACGCGTACGCCGCCACCGGACCCGCGCCGACCGTCGGGAGCACCGCGGCGGCCAGGGCGAGCGCGGTCCTGTCCTGCTCGGCGTCGGTCAGCCGCGCACGCCGCGCCAGCAGCTCCGTGCGCCACGCCTGCTTGTCCATCTGCGCCCCCCCAGCGGTCCGTCGTGGGACCATGGTGCCTCCGTCACCGGGCACGAGGCCGATCGCGGCAGCAGCGGCAGCAGGTCCCGGACGGAGAACGGGGGACGACGGTGACGCTGCGGACGCGGCTCACCGCGACGTTCCTGCTCGCCGTGATGGTCCCGCTGCTCGTCGGTGGCGCGCTCGTGTTCGGCCTGCTGCCACGTGCTGTCGACGGGCTCCAGAGCGACGGCCTGCGGTCGGGCGCCGCTTCGGCGGTCTCCGCCGTCCTCGAGCGCTGCCGCCGGGCCGAGGGCGCCGCCGCCACAGCTGCCCGCGCCGCCGCCGCCGGCGGCCCCGGACTGCAGCAGGCGGTGGACCAGCTCGTCGAGGGACGGGTCGTCTCCGGCGTGCGCGTCGTCGACGCGTCGGGACGCGAGAGGGCCGCTGCCGGTCCGGTCCCGTCGGCGCCCGCGCCGGACTGCGGCGCCGGCGCGGTGGCCCGCACCGGCGAGGTGCCGCAGCTGGCGGCCACCCAGCCGCTCGCGTCCGCCGCGGGACGCGACGCCGGTGCGGTGGTCGCGGCGCTCGACGTCGACGACGACTGGGTCCGCAGGCTGCGCGTCGCCTCGGGCGACACCGTGGTGGTGCTGGTCGCGGACGGCCGACCGGTCGCCGCCAGCGCGCAGGTCGACGAGGCGCTCGTCCGCGCCGTCCTGACCGGGTCGGGCGACGGAGCGAGCCTCGAGGGACGCGTCGCCGCGGCCGCCTTCAGCGGCGGGCCGTCGTCGCTCGGCGTCGTCGTGAGCCAGCCCCGCCGGCTCGACCTGGACCTGCTCGGGTGGCTGTTCGGCGTCGTCGTCGTCTCGGCCGGGGTGCTGGCGGCGCTGCTCGGTCACTCGCTGGCCCGGGCGACGACCCGGCCGCTGGAGGAGGTCGGCTCGGGTGCCAGCCGCGTGGCGGGGGGCGACCTGACGACGACCATCCCCGTCCGCTCGCGCGACGAGGTCGGCCGGCTCGCCGCCGCGTTCAACACGATGACCGAGCGGTTGCGCGTCCACGTCGAGGCGCTGGAGGACAGCGGCCGGCAGCTGCGCGCCGGCGTCGCGCGGCTCGGGGACGCGCTGTCGGGCACGCACGACCTGGACCGCATCCTGGCGGTCGTCCTCGAGACGGCCATGGTCACGACCGGTGCCCGTGCGGGCGCGGTGCTCCTGCGGGACGCGGGGACCGGCGACCTGCGGCTGTCGGTCGGGCGCAACCTCGCCGAGCGCGCGGTCCCGGACGGCCTGCGGGTCCCCGTCGGGGTGGGCATCAGCGGCGCGGTCGCGGTCAGCGGCCTGCCCCAGCTCGGGCGGTCGGGAAGGGCTCCCGGACAGCTGCTGCCCGGTCCTGGGGAGCCGGCGCAGGCCCCGGTCGTCGCCGTCCCGCTGCAGAGCTCCGACACCGTCATCGGCGTGCTGCTGCTCTGGGACCGTGCGCGGGACGACGACTTCACGGCGGACGACCTCGCCACGCTGCGGACGTTCACGACCCAGGCGACGGTCGCGGTCGACAACGTGCTGCTGCACGAGGAGGCGCGCCGACTGTCGATGTCCGACGCCCTCACCGGACTGGTCAACGTCCGCGGCTTCACCGTGACCATGGGCCGGGAGATCGAGCGCGCCGCCCGCTTCGACCGGCCGCTGGCGCTCCTGCTGCTCGATCTGGACCACTTCAAGCTGGTCAACGACGTGTGGGGGCACCAGCGCGGCGACGCCGTCCTCGTGGAGCTCGCCGCCCGGGTGCGGGGGCAGATCCGCGACGTCGACACGCCGGCCCGCTACGGCGGTGAGGAGTTCGTCGTCGTGCTGCCCGAGACCGACCGCATCGGCGCGGTCCAGGCCGCCGAGCGCATCCGGGCCGCCGTCCGCCGACGCCCCTTCGGCGAGGCGGACGAGTCGCCGATCGACGTCACGGTCAGCATCGGCATCGCGGTCTTCCCCGACCACGGCGTGTCCTCCTCGGCGCTGCTGCGCTCGGCCGACGAGGCGCTGTACGCGGTCAAGGCCGGCGGACGCGACGGCTGGCGGCTCGCGGCGCCCACCGTCCTGGAGGCTGCGCCGGAGTCGGGACGGTGGCCGTCGTAACCTCGTCGGCATGACCCGGTCCGACGCGCGCGCCTGCCCGCCCGTGCGTCCGTGATCACGGTCGCGGAGCACCTGGCACGCATCCTCGACGTCGTCCAGCCGCTGTCCCCGCTGGCGCTCGGGCTGATGGACGCGCACGGCTGCGTCCTCACCGAGGACGTGGTGGCTCCGGCACCGCTGCCCGGCTTCGACAACTCCGCCGTCGACGGCTACGCCGTCCGCCTCGCCGACGTCGCCTCGGCGAGCGAGCCGGCCCCGGTGGTCCTGCCCGTGACGGGCGACGTCGCTGCCGGCCCGGCGTCGCCGCTGCGGGTCTCGGCCGGGTCGTGCGTACGGATCATGACCGGGGCTCTGGTCCCGGCCGGCGCCGACTCCGTCGTCCCCGTCGAGTGGACCGACGGCGGTGTCGCCACGGTCGTCCTGCGCCGCGCTCCTGAGCTGGGCGCCAACATCCGGCGCGCGGGTGAGGACGTCGCCGAGGGCGACACGGTCCTGACGGCCGGCACCCATCTCGGCGCGGTGCAGATCGGCCTGGCCGCGGCGGTCGGCCGGTCGCGCCTGCTCGTACGCCCGCGACCGCGCGTGGTCGTCGTCTCGACCGGCAGCGAGCTGGTGGAGGCCGGGCAGCCGCTCGGGCCCGGCCGGATCGTCGACGCGAACAGCCCCGCGCTGACGGCCGCCGCCGTGGAGGCCGGCGCCATCGCCTACCGCGTGGGCATCGTGCCGGACGACCCCCGCGCGCTGGCGGCCACGCTCGAGGACCAGCTCGTGCGGGCGGACGTCCTCGTGACCTCGGGCGGCGTCTCGGTCGGGGCGTACGACGTGGTCAAGGAGGTGCTGTCCCGGCTGGGGACCGTCTCGTTCGACAAGGTGGCCATGCAGCCCGGCATGCCGCAGGGCTTCGGCACCATCGGGCCCGACTCCACGCCGGTGTTCGGCCTGCCCGGCAACCCCGTCAGCGCCCTGGTCAGCTTCGAGGCCTTCGTGCGTCCCGCGCTGCGCAAGATGCTCGGGGCCGCGCCGCTGGAGCGCCCGCGGGTCACCGCGGCCAGCCGGGCCGAGCTGACCAGCCCTCGGGGCAAGAGGTCCTTCCTGCGCGTCGCCCTCGCGGTCGAGAAGGGCAGGTACGTCGTCACTCCGGTGAGCGGACCCGGCTCGCACCTGCTGGCCGGCATGTCCCGTGCGACGGCCCTCGCCGTCGTGCCGGAGGACGTCGAGCGCATCGCCCCCGGGGACCCCGTCGAGGTCCTCGTCCTCGAGCGGCGCGGTCGGTGAGCGAGCGCTTCACGCACCTCGACGAGGCCGGCGCCGCGCGCATGGTCGACGTGGGCGGCAAGGACGTCACCGTCCGGTCCGCGACCGCGACGGGACGGGTGGACCTCTCGGCGCAGTGCGTGGCGCTGCTGCGCGGCGAGGGCGTGCCGAAGGGCGACGCCCTGACCGTCGCGCGCGTGGCCGGCATCATGGGCGCCAAGCGCACGCCCGACCTCGTGCCCCTGTGCCACCCCATCGGGCTGTCCGGCGTCACCGTCGACCTCGTCGTGGACGACGGCGGCGTGGCGGTGACCGCCACGGCACGCACGGCCGACCGCACGGGCGTGGAGATGGAGGCGCTCACCGCTGTCACCGTCGCCTGCCTCACGGTCGTCGACATGACCAAGGCGGTCGATCCGCGCGGGGTGATCGGCGCCGTCCGGGTGGAGTCGAAGACCGGCGGCAAGAAGGGCGACTGGACCCGGTGACGCAGCGCTGGCGCGCGCAGGTCGTCACCGTGTCGGACCGGTCGTCCCGCGGCGAGCGGGCGGACACCGGCGGGCCCCTGCTGGCCGGGCTGCTGCGCGAGCTCGGGCTCGACGTCGGGGCGGTCGTGCTGGTGCCCGACGACGTGACGGCCGTGCAGGCCGCGCTCCGGGAGGCCGCGCAGGCGGCGTACGACCTCGTCGTCACGACGGGCGGGACCGGCCTGGCGCCGCGTGACATCACGCCGGAGGCCACCGCGCCGCTGCTCGACCGCCAGGTCCCCGGGCTGGCGGAGGCGCTGCGTGCGCGCGGAGCTCCGTCGGTCCCCACGGCGGTCCTGTCCCGGGGGCTGGTCGGCACGATCGGCAGGATGCTCGTGGTCAACCTGCCCGGCTCGACGGGCGGCGTCCGCGACGGGGTCGCGGTCCTCGCTCCGGTGGTCGAGCACGCGCTGGCCCAGCTGCACGGCGGCGGGGACCACGGGAGCGGCGGGCACGGCTCCGGCGGTCCGGTGGCGTCCGCCGGATGAGGGCGGGGTGGCCGGCACGGCTCGAGCACGGACCGGTCGAGGTCCGGCCGCTGCGCTCGCGCGACCTGGGCGCGTGGTGCGAGGTGCGCGTGCGCAACGAGCGCTGGCTGGCGCCCTGGGAGGGACGGCCGCCGTCGCAGCCGCAGGCTCGGTGGGCCGACCGCAACAGCCCGGCCGTCTTCAGCGCCATGATGCGGACCCAGCGCAAGGAGGCCCGGGCGGGCCGGCTGCTGCCCTTCGCCGTGGTCGTCGACGGACGGCTGCGCGGGGCGATCACCGTCGGGGGCGTGACCCGCGGCGCGTTCGACAGCGCCCACGTCGGCTACTGGGTCGACGAGGCCGTCGCCGGCCGGGGGGTCATGCCGACCGCGCTGGCCCTGGTGCTCGACCACTGCTTCGGCCCCGTCCGCCTGCACCGCGTGGAGGCCAACGTCCGGCCCGAGAACGCAGCGTCCCTGAGCGTCGTGCGCAAGCTCGGCTTCACCCAGGAGGCGCTGCACCGGCGGTTCCTGTTCATCGACGAGGCCTGGCGCGACCACCTGGGCTTCGCGATGCTGGCCGAGGACGTCCCGCGGGGCGTCCTGCGCGGCCTGGTGGATCGCCCGTCCTGAGAGGCGATCTGCCGAACCTCTGGTGACCGCCCCGGCGCGCCGCCACCACTGCGCCGGTGATCGTCACTAGCGTCCCGCACCGTGGGCAGCGGTCTGATCCTCCTCCTCATCGTCGGTGCCTGGCTCGCGGTCCTCGTGCCCATGGCACTGCGGTCGCACGACGCTGCCGCGGCACTCGGCACGGTCGACAAGTTCCACGACGCGATGCGCGTGCTGTCCCGGCGCGACTCCGGTCGCGGGTCCGGTCCGGTGCAGGACCTACCCGCCGATCCCGTCGCACGGCCGGGGCCGACCCCGGCGGCGCGGCGCCGGCGAGCGCTGCTCGTGCTGCTCGCGGTCGCGGTCCTCACCCTCGTGGGCGGGCTCGTCGGTCCCGTCTGGCTGCTCGCCCCGCACCTGGTCGCCGACCTCCTGCTGGTCGCCTTCCTCGGCTGGCTGCGCAACTCGGCGGTCGTGCGGGCCGAGCGCGAGTGGCGGACCGCCCTCGGCGACCGGCACCCCGGCCGCCACGGCGACCAGGCCTGGTCCCCGCTGCAGGAGTGGTCGTCGGACGAGGACGGCGAGGTCGCGTCGGCGACGGCGCGAGTGATCGTGCCGGCGCAGCCGTCCGCCGTGGACATCACCGGCCAGGACGTCTTCGACCAGGACGTCTTCGACCAGGACGCCGTGCACCAGACCGCCGTGCACCAGATCGCCGTGCACCAGACCGCCGTGCACCAGCCCGCCGTGCACCAGACCGCCGTGCACCAGCCCGCCCGCGCCCAGGACGACGTCGCGCACGGGGCTCCAGCGCCTGCCGGGCGCTCCTTTGCGGCCGCCGCCGGCCGTACGCCCTCGTCGTCGGGGATGTCCGCCGTGCCGGCGGCCCGGCCGACGCCCGCGCGCGGCGCCCAGGGCGAGCCGTGGCAGCCCGTGCCGGTGCCCGTCCCGACCTACGTCACCGCCGCCCGGGCGCCCCGTCGACTCGTCGACCTCGCCCGGCCGCGCCCGGCTGCCGACGCGCTGACCACGGCCGAGGGCGCGCTCGGGACGGACGACCAGGGACGGGAGCTCGACCACATCCTCGGCCGCCGGGCCGTCGGCGGCTGACCCGCGCGTCCCCGCGTCGGCTGGTAGCGTTCGCGGTGCGGGGCTGTGGCGCAGTCCGGTAGCGCACCTCGTTCGCATCGAGGGGGTCAGGGGTTCGAATCCCCTCAGCTCCACCCGTGTCCGGACCAGCTCCCTCCCGTCGCGCCTGCGCCGGGAGGGAGCTGCCGTTCCGGCACCGGCTCACCGTCCGGACGGCCGCTGCCGCTACAGCCAGGACGTGAACAGCAGGCGCTGCCGCCACTCGTCGTACGGCAGCGTCTGCGCCGCGAGCACCGGGTAGAGCCAGGCGAAGTTCAGCACGACGACAGCCACGTAGGCGCCCACGCCGAGCGCGCCGGCCCTGCGCCGCTGCGCTGAGGCGTCGGCCCCGCCGAGGACCCAGCCGGCCACCAGCGCGAGGCCCAGGCACATGAACGGCACCCCGGGCAGCGCGTAGAACAGGAACATCGTGCGTCCGTCGAGGTCGTCACGGATCCACGGCACGATGGCGGTGGCCACCATCACCAGCACGGCGGCCGGTCGCCAGTCCCGCTTCGCCAGCCAGAGCCAGACCAGCAGGCTCGACACCACGACGAACCCCCACCAGACGGCGGGCGTGCCGACGGCGAGCACCTCGCGTGCGCAGGAGTCGACCTCGCAGCCGT
>CADCUE010000197.1 GCA_902805805.1 uncultured Frankineae bacterium
CCGAGCGTGTCGAAGACGGCCTGCGCCCAGGGCCCCATCTTCTCGGCGGAGTCGCCGGGCAGGTAGCCGAGCTCCTGGCCGCCGACGGCGTACAGCGGCCGGAAGACGACGACCTTCTTGTGGGCCCGCCGCTCGAGCACCGACTCGAGGCCGGCGCACAGCGCCAGCGCCGACTTGCCGGTGCCGGCGCGCCCGCCCAGCGACACGATGCCGACGTCGGGGTCGAGCAGCAGGTCGAGCGCCACGCGCTGCTCGGCGGAGCGCCCGTGGACGCCGAACGCGTCGCGGTCGCCGCGCACGAGCCGCACCGACTTGTCGGGCGCCACGCGCCCGAGGCCGCTGCCGCGCTCGGACAGCAGCACCAGGCCGGTGTGGGTCGGCAGCTCGCGCGCCTCCGGCACGTCGACGCGTCCGTCGGCGTAGAGCAGGTCGAGGTCGCTGCCGGCCACCTCCAGCTCGGCCATGCCCGTCCAGCCGCTCGACCTCGGCAGCTGGCCGCGGGGCTCCTGCGCGGCCAGGCCGATGGCGCCGGCCTTGACGCGCAGCGGCAGGTCCTTGGACACGAGCACGACGTCCTCGCCCTCGGCGGCGAGGTTGGCGGCCACCGCCAGGATGCGGCTGTCGCCGTCGGGCCCGCGGACCGCCGCCGGCAGCACGGAGGCGTCGACGTGGTTGAGCTCGACCCGCAGGGTGCCGTCGCCGACCGGGATGGGCTGGTCGAGCCGGCCGTGGACGACGCGCAGGTCGTCGAGCAGCCGCAGCGCCTGCCGCGCGAACCACCCGAGCTCGGGGTGGTCGCGCTTGCCCTCGAGCTCGCTCACGACGACGAGCGGCAGGACGACGTCGTGCTCCGCGAAGCGCGCCACCGCCCCCGGGTCGGACAGCAGGACGGAGGTGTCGAGCACGAAGACGGTCATGGGCAACCTGGCCTCACCGGCCGGCGGGCGCGGCCGCTGGGGACGACGCTAGGACGGCGCGGCCGTCCGACCGGTCGCGACACGCCACCCGGTCGGGTGGACGTCAGGCAGCCAGCTCCTCGGCCAGCGCCGCAGGCGTCAGCTGCTCGTCGAGCAGCCGCACGAAGCGCCCGCCCACCGGCATCCGGGCCGGCCGGGCCTCGAGCCACCGCGAGAGCAGCCGCTCGCCCTCGACGTAGGTCGACATGTACGCGCGCCACAGCGGGTCGGTCAGGAACGACAGGGTCTTGTCGGCCCGCTGCGGCGACTGCAGCGCCCACCGCGCCAGGTGGTCGCGCGCCTCGTCGGCCGACGCGCCCCGGTCGTGCAGCAGGATCGCCGCGTCCTGCCGCACCGCGCCGAGCGGCGCCACCGCCTCGGCGATCCGCTGCCCGCGCTCGCCGTCGTAGGCGATGCCGAGGTCGGCGTAGAGCTCGCCGAAGACCGGGCCCCAGTCGCGCAGGCCGATCCCGGCGAGGCCGAGGTCGGCCAACCCCTCGGCCAGGAGGTTCTCCGGGGTGTTGACGAGCCACAGGTCGTACTCCGGCAGGTCGGCCTGGGCGACCTGCTTGCGGCAGCGCTCGGTGTGGTGGCCGGGGTACGACTCGTGGGCGACCAGCCCGGGCAGCGAGCCGAGGCCCACCGGCAGGTCGGCGTTGACCGCCACGGTGCTGCGGAAGCCGCCGAGGTAGTAGTTGAAGCCGCCCCACGGCTTGTCGGTCACGACCTCGTAGTCGACGACCTCCGCGTCCGGCAGCGGGAACGCGGCGCGGGCCCGCTCGCGCAGCAGGGTCGACACCTCCCGCACGGCGACCGGCAGCAGGTCGACCGGCACCGACGAGCCGTCGCGGTAGGCGGTGTAGCGCTCGAGCAGCGGCCCGTCCCCCGGGAGCAGGGCGTCGAGCTCGGCGTGCGCGCGGGCGTACGCCTCCTCGTCCCCGAGCTCGGGCCGCACCTGGAAGTACGCCTCGACCTGGTCGACGAAGCCGACGGGCGCACCGTCCAGCACCCGGGCGCTGCACTCGAGGCCGGTGAGCTGCCCGGCGAGCCAGCGGGCGCGCGCCGGCTCGAGACCGGACGACGGCAGCTCGCGCAGCAGCTCGACCGCGCGGGCCCGCAGGTCCGCGGCGCGCGGCACGGGACCGCTCTCGACCTCGGCGCGCACGGCGGCCGGTCCGGTCCAGGCGTCGACGAACCCGCGCGAGAGGCGGTCGAAGGACAGGCCGAGCCGCACGTAGTCGGCGACGACGTCCACTCAGCTCCCGAAGCGGCGCTGGCGCGCGGCGTACGCCCGCAGCGCGCGCAGGAAGTCGACCCGGCGGAAGTCGGGCCAGAAGGCCTCGCAGAAGTAGAACTCGCTGTGGGCGCTCTGCCAGAGCAGGAAGCCCGACAGCCGCTGCTCCCCGCTGGTGCGGATGACGAGGTCGGGGTCGGGCTGCCCGCGGGTGTAGAGGTGCTCGGAGATGTGCTCGACGTCGAGCAGCTCGGCGACCTCCTCGAGGCTGCGGCCGTCGGCGGCGTGGGCCTGCAGCATCGAGCGGACGGCGTCGGCGATCTCGCGGCGGCCGCCGTAGCCGACCGCCACGTTGACCTCGACGCCCGGGCGGCCCTCGGTGCCGGCGGCGGCCTCCTTCAGCCGTCGGGCCGTCTCGGCGGGCAGCAGGTCGAGCGCCCCGACGATGCGGATCGTCCAGCGCCCCTCGGGTCCGGCGAGGTCGTCGACCAGGGTCTCGATGATGCGCAGCAGCGGGGCGAGCTCGGGCTCGGGACGGCTGAGGTTGTCGGTCGACAGCAGCCACAGCGTCACCAGCTCGACGCCGGCGTCGTCGCACCAGCCCAGCAGGTCGCGGATCTTGCGCGCGCCCGCGCGGTGGCCGTGGTTGGGGTCGACGAGGCCGAGCTCCTTGGCCCAGCGGCGGTTGCCGTCGACGATGACGCCGACGTGGCGCGGCACGGCTGCGCCGGACGAGGCGAGCGACGACGCGAGACGCCGCTCGTAGACGCCGTAGGCCAGGTCGCGCAGTCCCACGCCCACCTCCGTCCCGGCCCCGGGAGGGGCAGCTGGCCACGCCCCCGGAGAGGCGGACGGCGCCGCCCCGAAGGGGCTGGAGGCAATGTATCCGGCGCGGTGACTCACGGTGCGCGCTGCGCCGGCACTCTGAGCCAGTCGCGGACGTGGCGCTGCGCCGCCTCCGGCACGTCGGCGGGCCGCAGCGGCCGCGACAGCAGGTAGCCCTGACCGATGTCGCACCCGAGCTCGACGGTGCGCGCGAGCTGCTCGACCGTCTCGATGCCCTCCGCCACCACGAACATCCCGAGGTCGTGGCCCAGCCCGGTGGTCGCCGAGACGACGGCCGCC
>CADCUE010000198.1 GCA_902805805.1 uncultured Frankineae bacterium
TGGCGGTGGTGACCGCGCCGTCGCGCAGGTCTCGCACGGCGCCGGAGCGCAGCGGGACGACGCAGCCGAAGCAGATGCCCATGCGGCAGCCGGAAGGCATCAGCACGCCGGCGGCCTCACCGGACTCGAGCAGGGGCGTGGCACCCCCGGACTCGACGGTGACGCCGCTGCGGCTGAAGGTCGCGGTCCCGCCGCTGCCCGTGGCCAGCGCGGCGAGCCGGAAGCGCTCGGTGTGCAGGCGGTCTGCGAGGCCCTGCTCGGCCCAGTGCGCCTCGAGCGTGTCGAGCAGCTCGGCCGGTCCGCACGCCCAGGTCTGCCGCTCGGCGAGGTCCGGCACGAGAGCGGTCAGGCCCTCGACGTCCAGGCGCCCCTCGAGGCGGCTGTGCCGCTCGACGAGCCGGATGCGACCGGCGGCGGCCAGAGCCCGCAGCTCGCCGCCGAAGACGACGTCGGCGGGGGTCGGGGCGGTGTGGACGACGACGACGTCCTCGAGCTCGTGGACGGCGTTGCGCAGCATGCCCATGACGGGGGTGATGCCGCTCCCCGCGGTCACGAACAGGACCCGGGCGGGGCGCTGCTCCGGCAGGACGAAGTCGCCGGTCGCCTGGTCGAGCTGGACCACGAGCCCGGGCTGCGCGCGCCGCACGAGGAAGCTGCTGACGGTGCCGCCGGGGAGAGCCTTGACCGTCACGGCGATGCACCCGTCGGGGTGCGAGAGCGACGAGGTGAGCGAGTAGGTGCGCCACTGCCGGACGCCGTCGACGTCGACGCCGATGCGGACGTACTGGCCCGGCGTGTGCGCTCTCCAGCCGCGACCCGGCTTGATCACCACGGTGACGGCGTCGCGCGTCTCCGGCCGGATCTCGACGATCCGACCGCGCAGGCCGTTGCTCGACCGCAGCGGGTCGATGAGGTCGATGTAGTCGGCGGGCACGAGCGGCGTGACGACCATCTCGGCCAGCATGCCGACGCGCTCACGCAACCGCCCGAGAACGGGACGAGTGGGGGCAGGTGCGGTCATGTACTCAGTCTGCCCACTGCACGGGCTAGTCTCGTAGCCGTGCGGGGTGAGCCGGAGCGCTTCAACTGTTCGCGGAGAACAGTCTCGTGACCGAGGTGACGGCGCCCGCCACGGGTACGGGCGGTCTCGCCCTCGACCCGCAGATCGCGGCCAGCCTCCGCGACCACCTGCCGCGGGTGGCCGAGCAGACCGTCGAGGCGGTCATGGCGGAGGTGCCAGGCTACGCCGGAGCGCTCAAGGGCGAGATGCGGGCCAACATCGAGCTGGCCGTGCAGACGGCGCTCGGAGCGTTCCTGCGGCTGGCCGAGCAGTCCAAGGACTCCGATCCGAGCACGCCGCTGCAGCCCGCGCTCGAGGGGGCCTACGCGCTGGGACGCGGTGAGGCGCGCAGCGGACGGGCCATGGACGCGCTGCTCGCGGCCTACCGCGTCGGCGCCCGGGTGTCCTGGCGTGAGCTGTCCGGCACCGCCGTCGACCTGGACCTGCCTGCGTCGACGGTGGCGCAGTTCGCCGAGCTCGTGTTCGCGTACATCGACCAGCTGTCCGCCGCGAGCGTCGCCGGGCACACCGACGAGCTCGCGACCACCGGTCGGGTGCTGCAGCGCTACCTGGAGCGGCTGGGACAGGACCTGCTGGCCGGTGCCTCCGCCGACGCGCTGCGGGCCAGTGCCGAGCGGGCCGACTGGACCCCTCCGGAGACGCTGACGGCCGTCCTGCTGCCCTCTGTGCGCGTGCGGGGCGTGGTCGCGCTGCTCGACCCGCGGACCCTGATCGTCTCCGGTGACCTGGCGGGCCTGGAGAGCGGGAGCGAGTCGCTGGCCGTGCTGCTCGTGCCGGACGCCGCCGGGGTGGGCCGCAGCCAGCTGCTGCGCGTGCTGCAGGGCCGGCCGGGCGTGGTCGGTCCCATCCGGCCCTGGGCGCTGGTGGCCTCCTCCTACCGCCGGGCGGTCCGGGCCCTGGAGCTGGCTCCCGCGGGCGAGCTCGTCGACACCGACGAGCACCTGGCCGCACTCGTGCTCGGGGCCGACCCGGAAGCGCTGGAGGACCTGCGCGCCCGGGTGCTGGCGCCGCTGTCCGCGGTCAAGCCGGGCACCGCCGAGCGGCTGGCCGAGACGCTGCGCTCGTGGCTGCTGCACCAGGGCCGCCGCGAGGAGGTCGCCGCCGACCTCGTCGTGCACCCGCAGACGGTCCGCTACCGCATGACCCAGCTGCGGGAGCTGTACGGCGACCGCCTCACCGATCCGGCGACGGTCCTCGAGCTGACCGTCGCGCTGGCCCTGCCGCCCCGTGAGGATCGGCCGGCGGGTTGACGCTTGTGAGTGAGTGCTCACTCATCTAGGCTCGGAGCGTGACCGGTCCTCCCGACGCCTGCGCACGGCCGTCCCGCGCGACCGCCCTCCCGCCCGACGAGCGGCGGCAGGCGATCGTCGACGCGGTCGTGCCCCTGCTCGTCGAGCACGGCACGCAGGTGACGACCCGGCAGATCGCCGAGGCGGCCGGCGTGGCCGAGGGCACGCTGTTCCGCGTCTTCGACGACAAGGCGGCGCTGCTGCACGCGGCGGCCCACTCGCTGCTCGACCCGGTCCGCACCCGTCAGGCCCTGGCCGGCCTGGGGGAGGAGCTCACGCTCGAGCAGATGGTGCACGCCGTGGCCGAGCAGCAGCTGCGGTCGATGACGCGGGTGATGGCCGTCCTCATGGCCGTGCGGGGGACTGGCCGCCCGCAGGGGTCGGGCAGACCGGGACCTCCGGCGTTCGTCGTGGAGTCCTCCCGGGTGCTCCTGGAGGAGCTGACCACGCTGTTCGGGCGCTACTCCGACCAGCTGCGCGTCGAGCCGGCCCGCGCGGCTCTCGCCCTGCGCGCGCTCGTGTTCGGCTCCCGGCAGCCGTGGGCGCAGGAGACGGACAGCCTGACCAGCGAGGAGATCGCCACGATCCTGCTCGCCGGTGTGCGGAGGGCCTGATGCTGCTGCGGGTCCTGCGCACCTTCCTCGAGCCCTACCGCAGGCCCCTGCTCGCCGTGGTCGCGCTGCAGCTGGTCGGCACCGCCGCGGTGCTCTACCTGCCGAGCCTCAACGCCGACATCATCGACCGCGGTGTCGCGCGCGCCGACCCCGGCTACGTCCTGCGCACCGGCGCCACCATGCTGGCCGTCTCGCTGGTGCAGGTCGTCTGCACGGTGGCTGCCGTGTGGTTCGGAGCCCGTACGGCGATGAGCTTCGGGCGCGACCTGCGCGCCCGGCTGTTCGCCCACGTCGGCTCGTTCTCGGCGCGGGAGGTGGCGGCCTTCGGCGCGCCGTCCCTCATCACGCGGACCACGAACGACGTGCAGCAGGTGCAGATGCTCGTCCTGACGTCCTGCACCATGCTGGTCGCCGCCCCGATCATGATGGTCGGCGGCGTGCTGATGGCCATGCGCGAGGACCTCGGCCTGTCCTGGCTGCTCGCCGTGAGCGTGCCCGTGCTCTGCCTCACCGTCGCCGTGATCGTCTCCCGCATGATCCCCGGCTTCCGCCTCGTGCAGGTGCGCATCGACGAGGTCAACCGGGTGCTGCGCGAGCAGATCTCCGGCATCCGGGTCGTCCGTGCCTTCGCGCGGGAGCCGTACGAAGCAGCTCGCTTCGGCGCGGCGAACACCGAGCTGACGTCCGTGGCGCTGTCGGTCGGGCGCTGGATGGCCCTCATGTTCCCGGCCGTCATGCTCGTCCTCAACCTGTCGAGCGTGGCCGTCCTGTGGTTCGGCGGGCAGCGCGTCGACCAGGGCCTCATGGAGGTCGGCGCCCTCACGGCGTTCCTGGCCTACCTGCTGCAGATCCTCATGGCCGTCATGATGGCGACGTTCCTGCTCGTGCTGGTCCCGCGGGCCGCGGTGTGCGCGGAGCGCATCGCCGAGGTGCTCGACACCGACTCCTCCGTCGTCCCGCCCGCCGAGCCCGTCACGGCCCTGGTCGGGCCGGTCGGCGTGGAGTTCCGGGCCGTCGAGCTGCGCTACCCGGGGGCGAGCGACCCGGTGCTCCAGGACGTCGCCTTCACCGCGCGACCGGGCCAGACCACCGCGATCATCGGCTCGACGGGCGCCGGCAAGACCACGCTGCTGAACCTGGTCCCGCGCCTGTTCGACGTCACGGCCGGAGCCGTCCTCGTGGGCGGCGTGGACGTCCGCCGGCTCGACCCCGAGCTGCTGTGGAGCACGCTCGGCCTCGTCCCGCAGAAGGCGTTCCTGTTCTCCGGCACGGTCGCGAGCAACCTGCGCTACGGCAAGCCGGACGCCTCGGAGGCCGAGCTGTGGGCGGCGCTCGAGGTGGCGCAGGCGCGGGAGTTCGTGGAGGCGCTCGCCGGCGGGCTGGAGGCGACGGTCACGCAGGGCGGCACGAACCTGTCCGGCGGGCAGCGCCAGCGCCTGGCCATCGCCCGCGCCGTGGTGCGCCGCCCGGCCGTCTACCTGTTCGACGACGCCTTCTCCGCGCTCGACCTGGCGACCGACGCCCGTCTGCGCCGGGCGCTGCGGCCGATCACCCGGTCGGCGACGGTCGTCCTGGTCGCCCAGCGGGTCACCTCGATCCTGGACGCGGACCAGATCCTGGTCCTCGAGGACGGCGCGGTGGTCGGCCGGGGGACCCACGACGAGCTGCTGAGCACCTGCCCGACCTACCAGGAGATCGTCGCCTCGCAGCTGAGCGTCCAGGGCGTCGCGTGACGGCGGTGCGCCCGGGTGGCGCGATGAAGGTCACCGAGCGCATCGAGGGCGGCCACGGACCCGGCCGGGGGCCGTTCGGGGGCGCGATGGTCGCTCAGCGGTCGATGGACTTCCGGCCCTCGGCCCGACGCGTCGTCCGTCGGCTGCGCCCTGAGCAGGGACGGGTCGTCGCGGTCGTGGCCCTGGCCGTCGTCAGCGTCGGGCTGTCGGTCCTGGGGCCGAAGATCCTGGGCCGGGCGACCGACCTCGTCTTCGCCGGCCTGCTGAGCCGGAGCCTGCCGCCCGGCCGGAGCAAGGAGCAGGTGGTCGCCGCGGCCGCCGCCGCCGGCGACGAGGACCGCGCGGCGCTGCTCGCCCGGCTGGACCTCGTCCCCGGGACCGGGGTCGACCTGTCCGCGGTCGGCCGCGTCCTGCTGCTGGCCGTCGCCGTCTACGTCGCGGCGTCGATGCTCGCCTGGCTGCAGGCGTACCTGCTCAACGACGTCGTGCAGCGGACCGTCTTCCGGCTGCGGGCCGACGTCGCGGACAAGGTCAACCGCCTGCCGCTCGGCTACGTGGACGCCCAGCCCCGCGGTGAGCTGCTCAGCCGTGTCACCAACGACATCGACAACGTCAGCTCGACGCTCCAGCAGACGCTGAGCGGCCTGCTCACCTCGCTGCTGACCGTCGCGGGCGTCGTCGGCGTCATGATCTGGATCTCGCCCCTGCTGGCTCTCGTGGCGCTGATCACCGTCCCGCTCACCGTGCTGGTCAGCGGGCTGATCATGAAGCGCTCGCAAGGGCTGTTCGTCGAGCAGTGGCGGCGCACCGGCCGGCTGAACGCCCACATCGAGGAGTCGATCACCGGCCACGGACTCACCAAGGTCTTCGGTCGCCGCCGCGAGGTCGAGGCGGTGTTCGACGCCGAGAACGACGAGCTGTTCCGGGCCGGCTTCGGCGCGCAGTTCGTCAGCGGCCTGATCATGCCGGCGGTCACCTTCCTCGGGAACCTCGGCTACGTCGCCATCGCCGTCCTCGGCGGCGTGCGGGTCGCGACGGGCGCCATGAGCCTCGGCGACGTCCAGGCGTTCGTGCAGTACTCCCGGCAGTTCAGCCATCCGCTCACGCAGGTCGCCTCGATGGTCAACCTGCTGCAGTCCGGCGTGGCGTCGGCCGAGCGGGTCTTCGAGCTGCTCGACGCCGTCGAGGAACCGGCCGAGCACACCGGCGCCCTCCCGGACGCCCGGCACCGCGGTGAGGTCGTGTTCGAGGACGTGCACTTCCGCTACTCGCCGGACGTCCCGCTGCTCGAGGGCCTGTCCCTGGTGGCTCGTCCCGGCCAGACCGTGGCGATCGTGGGCCCCACCGGCGCGGGCAAGACCACGCTGGTCAACCTGGTGATGCGCTTCTACGACGTGGACGCCGGTCGCATCACCCTCGACGGCACCGACATCTCGCGCCTGCGCAGGGCCGACCTGCGCGGCCGGATCGGCATGGTGCTGCAGGACACCTGGCTGTTCGCGGGCTCCATCCGCGACAACATCGCGTACGGCCGGCCCGACGCGACCGAGCAGGACGTGCGCGCGGCGGCGCAGGCCACCTTCGTCGACCGGTTCGTGCACACCCTGCCCGACGGCTACGACACCGTCGTGGACGAGGAGGGCAGCAACCTGTCCGCCGGCGAGCGGCAGCTCATCACGATCGCGCGGGCGTTCCTGTCCGATCCGGCGCTGCTCATCCTCGACGAGGCGACCAGCTCGGTCGACACGCGCACCGAGGTGCTGGTGCAGCAGGCCATGTCCGCGCTGCGCACCGACCGCACCAGCTTCGTCATCGCGCACCGGCTGTCCACGATCCGCGACGCGGACCTCATCCTCGTCATGGTCGACGGCCGCATCGTCGAGCAGGGCAGGCACGACGACCTGGTGGCGGCCGCCGGCCCGTACGCCGGCCTGCACGAGGCGCAGTTCGCCGCGCCGCCGGCGGTGACCTGACTAAGTGGTACGGTCGTACCACTATCTGAGGAGGTCGTGATGCCGTCCGCGTGGCTGCTCGTCGTGCTGGCAGGACTGCTGGAGACAGGCTTCGCCGTGGCGCTCAAGGCAAGCGCCGGCTTCTCGAGGCTCGTCCCCACCGTGCTGTTCCTCGTGTGCGCGGTCGGGAGCTTCTGGCTGCTGAGCACCGCGCTGCGCGACCTGCCGGTCGGAGCTGCGTACGCGGTGTGGACCGGGATCGGCGCGGCCGGCACCGCGGTGGTGGGCATGGTCGTCCTGGGCGAGTCGTCCTCGACGCTCAAGCTGGTCTCGATCGTGCTCGTCGTCGCGGGTGTGGTCGGTCTCCAGCTGTCCAGCGAGGGCGGGCACTAGCCGTGGTGCCCGCTCGTGCGCGGCAGCCGTCGGCACGGGGAGAGCACCGTCGCCACGCCCTGGTCGCCGCGGCGGGCGAGCTGCTGCTGGAGGGCGGCTTCTCCGCGGTGAGCCACCGCGCTGTCGCGGGCCGGGCCGGCGTGCCGCTGGCGGCGACGACGTACTACTTCACCTCCCTGGACGACCTGCGCGCCGCCGCGGTCCAGCACCTGGCCGCCGGCTGGCTGGAGCGCAGCAGGGCGGGAGTCGAGGCACTGCCCGGGCGGATCGACGACCCGGAGCGGCTGGCGCTGGCCCTCGTGGACGTCGTGGTCCACGGGACGGACGACGGCGTCCTGACGATGTACGAGCGCTACCTCCAGGCCGGCCGGCACCCCGAGCTGCGGCCGGTGGTGGCCGCCTACGACGCGCAGGTGGACGCGCTGCTGCGCGAGGTGCTGCGGCGCGGTGGCCGCGCGCCGTGCGAGGACGACGTCCGGCGGCTGCTGGCCGTGGTCGACGGCACGGTGCTGCGGGCGCTGGCCGAGGGGGCGCCGGCGCGGGAGGCCGCCTGCGCTGCCGTGACGGCGGTCCTGGCTGCCGGTGGTCCGTTCGGCGTGGTCCGCGCCTGAGCGGGGGTACGGGTCGGGCGTGGACCTTCCCCCGGGCCGGCTCGTCGCCGGTCGCTACCGGCTGCTGGCCGCTCTGGGCGCAGGTGGCATGGGCACCGTCTGGCGCGCGACCGACGAGGTCCTCGGCCGCGAGGTCGCGGTCAAGGAGGTCACCTTCCCGCACGGCCTGTCCGACGAGGACCGGGCCGTGCTCGTCGAGCGCACCCGCCGGGAGGCGCGCGCCGCAGCCCGGCTCGACCACCCGAGCGCGGTCACCGTCTACGACGTCGTGGAGCAGGACGGCGCGCCGTACCTCGTCATGGAGCTGGTCGAGGCGCGCACGCTGGCCGACGTCGTCCGGGAGGACGGCCCGCTGTCGCCGCAGCGCACGGCGGAGGTCGGTCTCGCCCTGCTCGGGGCTCTGGAGACGGCGCACCGGCAGGGGATCATCCACCGGGACGTCAAGCCCAGCAACGTGATGGTCCGCGACGACGGTCGCGTCGTGCTGACCGACTTCGGCATCGCCACGAGCACCGGTGACTCGTCCATCACGCACACCGGGCTCCTGCTCGGCTCACCGGCCTACATCGCCCCCGAGCGGGCGCGTGGCCAGGCACCCGCTCCGCCGTCCGACCTGTGGTCGCTCGGCGCCACCCTGTTCACGGCCGTCGAGGGCCGGCCGCCGTACGACGGGGGTGAGCCCATCCTCACCGTGACCGCGGTGGTCACCGGGGAGCACGCGCCCTTCGTCGCGGCCGGTCCGCTCGAGCCGGTCCTGGAGGGGCTGCTCGCCAAGGACCCGGCGAGCCGGCTCGACGCAGCCCGGGCGCGCGCGCTGCTGCAGCAGGTCTCCGAGCGGGCGCCGTCGTCGCGCACGCAGGTCCTGCCCGCTCCCGTCGTCGACCCCGACCCCGGGCGGCAGTCGTCCCGGACGGCGGCGCTCGACCTCGGGGACGTGCGGGACGAGATCTCCGAGGCGCGCGCCGCTCCCGCTCCGCTGCCGACCCGTCCGGTGCCCCGCCCGGTCCCGCGACAGCAGCGCCCCGCCCCGGTCCCGAGCC
>CADCUE010000199.1 GCA_902805805.1 uncultured Frankineae bacterium
GGGGTGAGGGTGAGCGTGCGGGTACCGCCGCTGCTCGCCGTCTGGGTGGCGGGGGCCTGGAGCGACGACGGCTCGACCGCTGTGGACGGCACGGCCATCGCCGTGACCGTCGCAGCAGTGAGCACCGCGGTCAGCAGCGGCGCCCCACGTCGCGTCAGGGTGACGAAGGGGCCGACCGCTCGGCGGGGCGATGCCATGGAGAGCTCCTGCACTCGTCGACATCCGCCCGAGCGGGCGGAGCGCTCACAGTGTGTGTCGCACTGACTCCACAGCGCTAGAGCCGTTCGGGTGACCGTGTAGTCCGGAGTGACTACTCGAGCGGATCGTGACCTGGTCCTGACGGACCGGACCCCCCTCCGCCGTGGCGAGAGCGCTCATGGGGACTCGGCTACCCGACGGTAGTGTCCACGGCCGACCGAGGGGGTGAGCAGTGCAGAGCCAGTCCGGGCGCCCGTTGCGCATCGCGCTCTTGAGCTACCGGAGCAAGCCGCACTGCGGCGGCCAGGGTGTCTACGTCCGCGCGCTGTCCCGCGAGCTCGTCGCGCTCGGCCACGCGGTCGAGGTGCTGAGCGGCCCGCCGTACCCCGAGCTCGACGCCGGCCCGGTGCTGACGGAGGTGCCGAGCCTCGACCTCTACCGCGAGCCGGACCCGTTCCGGGTCCCGCACCTGCGCGAGTTCCGCTCGCCGGTCGACGTGCTCGAGTTCCTGCTCATGTGCACGGCCGCCTTCCCGGAACCGCTCACCTTCAGCCTGCGCGTGGCGACGGCCCTGCGCGGCCGCCGCGGCGACTTCGACGTCGTCCACGACAACCAGACCCTCGGCACGGGCCTGCTCGCGCTGCAGCGCGCGGGCTTCCCGGTCGTCGCGACGGTGCACCACCCGATCACCGAGGACCGGCGCCACGACCTCGCGGCCGCGCCCACGCTCCGCAGGCGCGTCGCGACGCACCGCTGGTACTCGTTCCTGCGCATGCAGACCCGCGTCGTCCGGCAGCTGCCGGCGCTGCTCACCGTCTCGGAGAACAGCGCGAGGGACATCGTCCGCGACTTCGCCGTCCCCGCCGAGCGGATCACGGTCGTGCCGGTCGGCGTCGAGACCGACGTGTTCCGGCCTCCGACGACCCCGCGGGTCCCCGGGCGCATCGTCGCCACGGCCAGCGCCGACGTCCCGCTCAAGGGGCTGGTGCCGCTGCTCGAGGCGGTCGCCAAGCTGCGCACGGAGCGCGACGTCGAGCTCGTCGTCGTGGGTCGGGCCAAGCCCGGCGGCGCCGCTGCCTCGGCGATCGAGCGGCTCGGCCTCGCGGACGCCGTCCGCTTCGTCAGCGGTGTCTCCGAGGCGGCGCTCGTCGACCTGTTCGGCTCGGCCCAGGTCGCCGTGGTCCCGAGCCTGTACGAGGGCTTCAGCCTGCCGGCGGTCGAGGCCATGGCCTGCGCGACGCCGCTCGTCGCCACGACCGCCGGCGCGCTGCCCGAGGTCGTCGGACCCGACGGCGTGTCGGCGCTGCACGTCCCGCCCGGCGACCCCGAGGCCCTCGCCGCCTCGGTCGGACGCCTGCTCGACGACCCGGCGCTCGCGGCACGGCTCGGCGCCGCCGGACGCGCCCGCGTCGTCGAGCGCTTCACGTGGCGGGCGGTCGCCGAGCAGACCGTCGCCTGGTACCGCGCCGTCCTCGAGGAGCCCCGTTGCTGACCGTCGACCCCACCCGCCTCCAGGTGCGCCCGGGGGACCGGGTCCTCGACATGGGCTGCGGCGCCGGGCGGCACGCCTTCGCGCTCTACCGGCGCGGCGCCGACGTCGTCGCGCTCGACCTCGACGAGGCCGAGCTCAAGGACGTCGCGGGCATGTTCGCCGCCATGCGCGACGAGGGGGAGGCCCCGGACGGGGCGACGGCGCAGGCCGTGCGCGGCAGCGCGTACGCCCTGCCGTTCGAGGACGAGAGCTTCGACAGGGTCGTCGCCGCCGAGGTGCTCGAGCACCTTCCGCAGGACGAGCGCGCCATGGCCGAGCTGTTCCGCGTGCTCAAGCCGGGCGGTCTTCTCGCCGTGACCGTCCCCCGCTGGGGGCCCGAGCTCGTCTGCTGGGCGCTGTCGAGCGCCTACCACGAGGTCGAGGGGGGTCACGTCCGCATCTACCGCGGGGACGAGCTGCGCCGGCGCCTCACCCGTGCCGGCCTCACGCCGGTCGACGCCCACCACACGCACGCGCTGCACGCGCCGTACTGGTGGCTCAAGTGCGCCGTCGGCGTCGACGACGCCGACCACCGGCTCGTGCGCGCCTACCACCGCCTGCTGGTCTGGGACATGATGCGCGCCCCCTGGCTGACCCGGACCCTCGAGCGGGTCCTCGACCCGGTCATCGGCAAGAGCCTCGTGCTCTACCTCCGCAAGCCGGAGCCGGCGCGTGCCGCTGCGTGACCTCCCGGGCGTGCTGAGCGCGCAGCAGCTCGCCCGCACCGTCGACACGATCGCCGCCGTGCAGGGCCCGGCCGGCGACCTGCCGTGGCCGGACGGGCACACCGACCCGTGGGACCACGTCGAGTGCGCGATGGCGCTCGTGCTGGGCGGCCGGCTCGACGAGGCCCGCAGGGCCTACGACTGGCTGGCGCGCACGCAGGCAGCCGACGGCAGCTGGGCGACGTCGTGGCGCGGCACCGACGTGCTCGACGCCGACGTCGACACCAACCAGGTGGCCTACGTCGCGGTCGGCGTCTGGCAGTGGTGGCTCGTCACGGGCGAGCGCGCGCTCGTGGACGCGCTGTGGCCCGTCGTGCGCGACGCGCTCGACCTCGTCGTGTCGCTGCAGCAGCCGGGCGGGCAGGTCGCGTGGTGCCGCCGGGCCGACGGCTCGGTCGACCCCGACGCGCTCGTCACCGGCTCGTCCTCGACCTACCAGGCGCTGCGGTGCGGCATCGCGCTGGCCGAGCTGGTGGGGGAGCCGCAGCCCTCCTGGGAGGTCGCGGCCGGGCTGCTGCAGCACGCGGTGGCGGCCCATCCCGAGGCGTTCCTCGACAAGCGCCGCTTCTCGATGGACTGGTACTACCCGGTGCTCGCCGGCGCGCTGCGGGGCCCCGCAGCCCGTGCGCGGCTGGAGCGCGACCGCGCCGCCTTCCACGTCCCCGGCGTCGGGCTGCGGTGCGTGTCGGACCGGCCGTGGGTGACCGGCGCCGAGACGGCCGAGCTGGCCCTGACGCTCGCTGCGGTCGGTGAGGGCGGCCTCGGGCGGGCGCTGCTCGCCGAGGTGCAGCACCTGCGGGAGACCGACGGGTCGTACTGGACCGGCCTGGTCTTCGAC
>CADCUE010000200.1 GCA_902805805.1 uncultured Frankineae bacterium
GACCGAACGCCATTCTGCTGCATGCCCCGGCCGGGCCGCCGTCAGCGGACGGAGGCCCCGTCCGCCGCCGTCGAGACCCACGCGCGGGGCTGCCGGCCGCTGGCCTCGGCGTAGCGGCGGCAGACCTCGTCGCGCACCTGCTCCGCGCCGTCGACCTCGACGAGCGAGACGGTGCAGCCGCCGAAGCCGGCACCGGTCATGCGGCTGCCGACGACGCCGGGGGTGGCGACGGCGCTCGCGACGAGCTGGTCGAGCTCGGGGGTGCTCACCTCGAAGTCCTCCGCGAGGCTGCGGTGGGACGCCGCCAGCAGGCCGCCGAGCGGCCCCCGGTCGCCGGAGCGCAGGACGTCGGCGAGCTCGAGGACACGGGCGTTCTCGGACACGACGTGGCGCGCGCGACGGCGGACGACGTCGTCCATCGACGACCAGCGCTCCTCGAGGCCCTCCGGCGTGGCGTCGCGCAGCGAGCGGACCCCGAGGTCGGCGGCCGCCTGCTCGCACTGCGCGCGGCGCTCGTTGTAGGCGCTCGAGGACAGGTCACGGCTCACCGCCGAGTCGACGACCAGCACCCCGAGGCCCTCGGGCAGCGGGACGTGGTCGGTGGTGAGCTCGCGGCAGTCGAGCAGCAGCGCCGTCCCGGCGCGCGAGCCGGTGCTCGCCAGCTGGTCCATCAGGCCGCTCTGCACCCCGACGCCGACGTTCTCGGCGCGCTGGCACAGCTGGGCGAGCGCGAGCGGGTCGACCGGCTCGTCGAGCACGGCGAGCGCGACGGCGACCTCGAGCGCGGCGGAGGACGACAGCCCGGCGCCGATCGGCACGTCGCTGGCCAGCACGCCGTCGAACCCGCGCACCCGACGGCCCTGCTCGCGCAGCACCTCGACCACCGCGGTGGCGTAGCGCCCCCAGCCGCTGGACGGCCCCCGTCCGGTCGCCAGGTCGATCTCGACCGTGCCCTCCTCGGGCAGGTCGAGCGAGCGCAGGCGCAGCACGTCGCCACCGGCGCGCCCGGCCAGCACCGTGGCGAGCTCGAGCGCGACGGGCAGCACCCACCCCTCGTTGACGTCGGTGTACTCACCGATCAGGTTGGCCCGCCCCGGCGCCCGGACGACCACGTCGGCGTCGGCGGGCGGGTCGGCGAGCAGCTGCTGGGCGCGGGACGAGTCGGTCATGCGGCGGGTCCTCCCCCGTCGGAGCGCGCCGACGCCCGCACGCGGGCGGTCGCCGTCACGTGGCGACCTGCTGGGCGGCCGGTGTCACGACGTGGACCTCGGCGAGCCGGTGCTCCAGCAGCCGCCGTGCGTCGGCGGGCAGCCCCGAGTCGGTGACGAGCACGTCGACGTCGGACAGGTCGGCGAAGCTCATGAGCCCGACCGTGCCCCACTTCGTCGAGTCGGCGACGAGCACCACGCGGGCGGCCGCGCGCACGAAGGCGCGGTTGGTCGCCGCCTCCCCCATGTTGGGCGTGCTGAGCCCGTCGACGGACATGCCGTGGCAGCCGAGGAAGGCGACGTCGAAGTGCAGCGACCGCAGCACGAGGTCGGCGACCGGGCCCACGAGGGCGTCGCTCGGCGTGCGCACGCCGCCGGTGAGGACGACGTCGTGAGCGGTGTCGAGCACGTCGGCGATCCGCACCGAGTTGGTCGTGACGGTCATGCGCGGCGCCGTGACGAGGTGCTGCGCCAGCAGCCACGTCGTCGTGCCGGCGCCGAGCGCGACGGACTGCCCCGCCTGCACCGTGCCGGCGGCCAGCTCGGCGATCGCGTGCTTCTCCGACAGCTCGCGCAGCGACTTGGCCTCGAAGCCGGGCTCCTCGCTCGAGAAGCGCGGCACCGTCGCGCCGCCGTGGACCTTCTGGATGAGGCCCTCCTGGCCGAGCCGCTCGAGGTCGCGCCGGACGGTCATGTCCGAGACCCCGAGCAGAGCCGTCAGCTCCGAGACCCGCACCCCGCCGACGCGCCGGACCTCCTCGAGGATGCGCTGACGCCGTTGCGCGGCGAGCACCTCATCCCCCCTCGGCCGGCTGCACGTCGAGCACTGCCGCGTCGCCGCCGTCGACGGTCGTCCCCTGCACCGTCACCGGCTCGCCCGTGTGGTTCAGGACGAACAGCCGGTCACCGCGCCGGACGACCTCGACGCCCGCCGGCACGTCGGCCGGCGCCGTCACGCCGGCCCGGTCGAGCGCCTGCTGCAGCACACCGCCCAGCGTGTCGTCGTCGAGCACCGTCGCGACGTACCAGCTCGTGCCCTCGCCGTGCTCGTGCCGGGTGACCGCGGGGGTGCCGGGCAGCGGCCCGTCCTCCCACGTCTCGAGCGCCTGCGCGCCCTCGAGGTGCAGCAGCTCGGACCACGTGCGGCCGCGGCCGCCGCCCGACAGCCGCTGCTCCTGCCCGGCGGCGAACGGGAAGAACTCCTCGACCCGCACGCCCAGCAGCTCGCGCAGCGCGCCCGGGTAGCCGCCGAGGCGGATGTGGTCGCGCTCGTCGACGATGCCGCTGAAGGCACCGACGACGAGCGCGCCGCCGCCCCGGACGTGGCCGTCGAGCGCCTGGGCCGCCGCGTCGGTGATCAGGTACAGGCTCGGCGCGACGACCAGGTCGTACGCCGACAGGTCCTCCTCGGGGTGCACGACGTCGACGGTGATCCCCCGTCGCCACAGCGCCTCGTAGGTCTGGCGGACGGCGGCGAGGAACGTGATGTCCTCCGACGGGTGGCTGTCGAGCTCGACGGCCCACCAGGCCTCGTAGTCCCACAGCAGCGCCACCGAGGACTGCACCCGGCTGCCGACGACGTCGGCGAGCGAGCCCAGCTCGGCGCCGAGCGCCGCCACCTCGCGCCAGGTCTTCGTGTCGGTGCCGGCGTGCGGCACCATCCCGGAGTGGTACTTCTCGGCGCCGGCGCGCGACGCCCGCCACTGGAAGAACATGATCCCGTCGGCGCCGCGGGCGACGTGGCTCAGCGCGTGGCGGCGCAGCTGCCCCGGCGTCTTGGCCAGGTTGCGGGGCTGCCAGTTGACCGCGCTCGTGGAGTTCTCCATGAGCAGCCACGGCGCCTGGCGGGCGAGGCCGCGCGTGAGGTCGGCCGACAGCGCGAGCTCGACCTCGGGCGCCGGGTCCTCGCCGATGACGTAGTGGTCGTTCGAGACGAGGTCGACCTCGCGGCCCCACCGGAAGTAGTCGAGCGGCTTGAAGCGGGAGGCCATGAAGTTCGTGGTGATCGGCAGGTCGCTGTGGGCGCGGACGGCCTCGCGCTCGGCCTCGTACAGCGCGAGCAGCTCGTCGGA
>CADCUE010000201.1 GCA_902805805.1 uncultured Frankineae bacterium
GCCGGCGCGCGCCGACCCGAGGTCGACCCGGGTGCCTGCTGAGCGGTTGCGCCGGAGCCGGGCGCGGGACTGCTCGCGGGCTTGCTCTGCCGGCGACCGCCGGTGGCCTGAGGCCCCTGCCGGGTCGCGCGGGGGCGGGCCGGCTGCTCGACGACCACCTCGGGCTCGACGTGCGGCGCAGCCGGTCCGGTGAGCGCGCTGATCTCCGGTGCGCCGGGGCGCACCGACACCGTCGTCGGGCGGATGCCGGCCTGCCGGGTGAGGGTGCGCACCTCGCCGCTCTGGTCGGGGGTCGCCAGCGTCACGACGGTGCCCCCGGCGCCGGCGCGCGCGGTGCGTCCCGAGCGGTGCAGGTAGGCCTTGTGCTCGGTCGGCGGGTCGACGTGCACCACGAGGGCGACGTCGTCCACGTGGATCCCGCGGGCGGCGATGTCGGTGGCGACCAGCACGCGGGTGCTGCCGTCGGTGAAGGCGGCCAGGTTGCGCTCGCGGGCGCCCTGGCTGAGGTTGCCGTGCAGCTCGACGGCGGGGATGCCCGCCGCCGTCAGCTGCTTGGCCAGCTTCTTGGCCGTGTGCTTGGTGCGCAGGAACAGCAGGCTGCGCTCGAGCCCGGAGGCGAGCTGGTGCACGACGGCCGCCTTGTCGGCCGCCGCCACCGCGAAGACGTGGTGCGTCATCGTCGAGACCGGCGCGACCGCCGGGTCGACCGAGTGGGTCGTGGGCCGGTCCAGGTAGCGCTTGACCAGGACGTCCACGCCGTTGTCCAGGGTGGCGGAGAACAGCATCCGCTGCCCCACCTCCGGCGTGCGGTCGAGCAGGCGCTTGACGGCGGGCAGGAAGCCGAGGTCGGCCATGTGGTCGGCCTCGTCCAGGACGGTCACCTCGACGGCCGACAGGTCGACGTGGCCCTGGCCGATGAGGTCCTCGAGCCGGCCGGGGCAGGCGATGAGCACGTCGACCCCGGGCGCGAGCGCCTTGACCTGGGGGTTCTGCCCCACACCGCCGAAGACCACGGTGCTCGTCAGACCGGCGGCGCGGGCGAGCGGCTGCACCACGGCCAGCACCTGGTTGGCCAGCTCGCGGGTCGGCACCAGCACCAGACCGCGGGCCTGCCGCGGGCGGCGCGTGCCTGCGGTGAGCCGTGCGACCAGCGGCAGGCTGAAGGCGAGCGTCTTGCCGCTGCCGGTGCGGCCGCGGCCGAGCACGTCCCGACCGGCGAGCGTGTCGGGCAGGGTGGCCAGCTGGATCGGGAAGGGCGCGTCGATGCCGGCGGCGTGCAGCGCGCTGACGAGCCGGGCCGGGACGCCGAGATCGGCGAACGACGGACCGGACGGCGCCTGCGCCGGAGTGCTGGGGGTCGTGCGGGAGGTGGTGCGGGAGGTGGTGCGGGAGGTCATGGATGTCCTTTTAGACGTCTGCGGTGCTCCGAGCGCCGCACCCCGTGGGGGCGCTCCAGGAGCCGGACGGCTGCGGCGCGGCGCAGAGCCGCGCGAGCCGGGAGGCCCAGTCTAGGCCAGTGCGCGCCCAGGACAGGGCCGGTCACGGCAGCGGCAGGGCCGGCGTCCCCTCGACGTCGACGGCGAGGGTGGCGGTGACGCCCTCCTGCGCGACGACCCGGCGCAGGTCCACCCCCGCCGGCTCGGGCGCCAGCACGAGGGCGGCGCCGGAACGCAGCACGGCCAGCAGGGCTGCCAGGCCCTCCGGGTCGGCCGGTCGGACGGCGGTCAGGACGCGGTCGGTGCCGGACAGGCCCAGCTCGGGCAACGGCGGCAGGACCGCTCCAGCCGCCTCGACGTCCAGCCGGCTGGGGACCGGCCCGCCCCAGTGGTCGGCGTGACCGGGGACCTCGAGGGCGTAGTCCGCGGCGCCCGGGGGCACGTCCCTGAGCCGCGCGCCCAGGGGGTGGCAGGACAGGGCCAGCACGTCGTCCGCCCCTGCCCTCAGCGCTGCGCCCGCCGCGTCGGCCCGGACGAAGGCGACCTCGCAGCCGTCGAGCTCGGCCGGCTCCGCGGCCACCACGACGGTCGCGCCGGTCGCGACACCGGCCAGCAGCAGCACGACCGTCTGCCAGTGCAGGGGCAGCAGCAGCCCCACGCGCGTCGGTCCGCCGTAGCCGTCCACCAGCAGGTTGGCCGACTTGGCCACCCAGTTGGCCGTCGTCGCGCCGGACAGCTCCACCCGGCCGTCGCCGTCGTGGAGCGTCAGCAGCGGCTGGGCGGGGTCGCGCACTCCGACGAGACCGGCCGTCCAGTCCGTCAGGCCGCGCAGGGGTCCTCCGCAGCGGTCTTGACGGCCGGCGCCGCCGAGCGCGGCGCGGTCGGCTCCGCGGGTGCGGCCGGCCGCGCGCCGGTGACCTGCACCGGCTTGGCGCCGGCGTAGGACGAGCCGACCACGACGTCGAGCGTGCGGGTGAGCGTCGGGTCGAGCTCGGTCCGGGAGCCGGGCAGTGCGGCGGCGAGCGTGCGCGCCGAGTCGGCCCGGTCCGGGCCGTGGTAGACGGTCGTCGCCGTGGCCGAGCTCCCGCGGTTGTCGGGGGCGCCGACGAGCGAGAACCCGACGGCGGCGAGGTCGTCGTACGCCCGCCGGCCGAGCCCCGACACGCCCGCGCCGTTGAACACCCGCACCCGCACGGCCTCGGGCGCCACGACGAGCGGGGCCGCGGTCGGCCGGGCGACCGGCGCCTCGGGAGTGTCCGGTGCCTCGTCCTCGCGCAGCCGGTCGAACATCGCGGCCATCTTCGTCTCGTCGAGCAGCACCACCGACTGGCGCTCGCGGAAGCCGCTGGCGTCGGCCACCGGCACGGTGCTGAAGATGACGCCGCCGGCGCTGAAGGTCCGGAAGCGGGTGGCGAGGTCGCGCAGGTCGTCGACGGAGGTGCCGTCGTCCACCTGGAGCGCGTCGGTCGCGACGTTGAGCACGCCGTTGAGCTTGAACGGGTTGAGCAGGGTCCCGGCCGACAGCGTCTTGCGGACGATCGCCGCGATGAACTGCTGCTGGCGGCCGATGCGGTCGAGGTCGCCGTTCGGGAGACCCTTGCGCTGCCGCACGAAGGCGAGGGCCTGCTCGCCCTGGATGGTCTGCCGTCCGGCCTCGAGGTCGATGCCGGACCACCTGTCCTTGGCCGGCCGGGACAGGCACACCTCGACGCCGCCCAGCGTGTCGACCATCGACTGGAAGCCGTCGAAGTCGATCTGCACGTAGTTGTCGATCCGCAGCGAGGACAGGCTCTCGATCGTCCGGATCAGCAGCGGCGGGCCACCGCGCTCGAACGCGGAGTTCAGCTTGCCCTCGTGCGCCTCCACGACCTGCCCGGTCGAGGGGTCGGTGTAGGCCGGGATCGTGACCCACGAGTCGCGCGGGAAGCTGACCAGCTGCGCCTTGTCGCTGTCGCCGTACAGGTGCGCCAGGATCACCGTGTCGGACCGCTGGCCGGAGACGAACTCCGCGCCACGGCCCTGCGTCCCCTCGCCGGCCGACAGGTCGCCGCGGGTGTCGGAGCCGACGATGAGGATGTTGCGGGCGTCGCGCGGCGTCTCCGCGGGGCGGTCCTCGATGGCGAACACGTCCGGGATCCGGTCGATCTGCCGGTCGTACTTGTTGACCAGGAGGTAGCCGCCCACCGCGACGGCCAGCACGGCGAAGGACGTGAGGACGGCGAGGACCGACAGCACGCGCGACGCCCGGCCGCGTCCCGGCGTCGTCGGCGGCGCGGTCGTCCGGCGGCTGCCGGAGGGCCGCCGCGGGGCGCGGGGGTCCAGGTGTGGCGGGAGGGGCCGCGGCGGCACGGGGCGGCCGGGTGGCCGGTCCTGCTGCTCGCTCACGCGTCGTCTCCTCGTCCGGGGGTGGGCCTGCCACTAGCCTGCCAGCATGAAGGCACTGGTCCTGTCCGGTGGTGCAGGCACGCGGTTGCGGCCCATCACGCACACCTCCGCCAAGCAGCTGGTGCCCGTCGCCAACAAGCCGGTGCTGTTCTACGGCCTCGAGGCGATCCGCGACGCCGGCGTGACCGAGGTCGGCATCATCGTCGGCGACACGCACGCCGAGATCGAGGCGGCGGTCGGTGACGGGTCCGAGCTCGGGATCCGGGTCACCTACATCAGGCAGGACGCTCCGCTGGGCCTCGCGCACTGCGTGCTCATCGCCGCGGACTTCCTCGCCGACGACGACTTCGTCATGTACCTCGGCGACAACTTCATCATCGGCGGCATCACCGAGCTGGTGCACGAGTTCCGCGACGCCTCCTACGACGCGCAGATCCTGCTCACCAAGGTCGAGAACCCGTCGCAGTTCGGCGTGGCCGAGCTCGGCCCCAACGGCGGCGTCACCACCCTGGTCGAGAAGCCGAAGCAGCCGCGCAGCGACCTCGCCCTCGTCGGCGTCTACATGTTCCGCCCCGTGATCCACGAGGCGGTCCGGGCGATCAAGCCCTCGGCCCGCGGCGAGCTCGAGATCACCGACGCCCTGCAGTGGCTCATCGACGAGGGCCGTGACGTGCGCCCCCACCTCGTGACGGGCTACTGGAAGGACACCGGACGGCTCGAGGACATGCTCGAGTGCAACCGCAAGGTCCTCGAGTCGGTCGAGCCCGTGGTCGCCGGCACGGTCGACGCCGACAGCGCGCTCATCGGCCGGGTCGTGGTGGAGGAGGGCGCGGTGATCGAGCGCTCGGTCGTCCGCGGGCCGGCGATCATCGGCCGCGACACGGTCCTGCGCGACACCTACGTCGGGCCGTTCACCTCCATCTACTTCGGCTGCCTGCTCGAGGACACCGAGATCGAGCACTCGATCGTGCTCGAGCAGTCCACGATCCGCGGCGTCGGCCGCATCGAGGACAGCCTGATCGGCAAGGAGGTCGAGGTGTCGCCGTCGACCGCGCTGCCGCGGGCCCACCGGCTGATGCTGGGCGACCACAGCCGGGTCTCCATCGCCTGAGCGCGCCGGGCCCCGGGCGCCCCGCGCACGGCTCCTGCCACCTCTGACGCGGATGCTGCACCGTCCACCTCGGTGCTCAGCCGCCCGTGCGGCGCTGCGCCGGCTGGCTCCGGGGCGGAGGTGGACGGTGGACCGACCGGCAGTGCGGTGCGGAGGGGGCGCCGCGCCGGGTCCGTCGGCCTCGCCGCCCCCGGCGCGGTCTCTGGGAGACTGGACCCATGCGTGTCTTCGTCACCGGCGGTGCCGGCTTCATCGGGTCCCACTACGTCCGTCAGGTCCTCACCGACGCCTATCCGGCCTTCGCCGGCGCGGAGGTGACGGTCTACGACAAGCTCACCTACGCCGGCAACCTCGCCAACCTCGCCGCCGTCTCGGACTCCCCGCGCTACCGCTTCGTCCGCGGCGACCTCGTCGACGGGCCGCTGCTCGACCGGGAGCTGCCCGGTCACGACGTGGTCGTCAACTTCGCGGCCGAGACGCACGTCGACCGGTCGATCACCGGCGCGCAGGACTTCGTCGTGACCAACGTCCTCGGTGCGCAGACGCTGTTCGACGCCTGCCTGCGAGCGGGCACGCCCCGGGTGGTGCACATCGGCACCGACGAGGTCTACGGCTCGATCTCCGAGGGCTCGTGGACCGAGGACGAGCCGCTGCTGCCGAACAGCCCCTACTCCGCGGCCAAGGCCGGGGCCGAGCTGCTGGCCCGGGCCTACGCCGTGACCTACGGCCTGCACATCTCCACGACCCGGTGCAGCAACAACTACGGGCCCTACCAGTTCCCCGAGAAGGTGATCCCGCTGTTCGTCACCAACCTGCTCGACGGCAGGAAGGTGCCGCTCTACGGCGAGGGGCTCAACGTCCGCGACTGGCTGCACGTCGACGACCACTGCCGCGGCATCCAGCTGGTCGCCGAGCAGGGCGCGAAGGGCGAGTCCTACAACATCGGGGGCGGTCGGGAGATGAGCAACCGCGAGCTCACCGGCCACCTGCTCGACGCCCTCGGCGCCGGCTGGGACATGGTCGAGCGGGTCGAGGACCGCAAGGGCCACGACCTGCGCTACTCGGTCGACCACTCCAAGCTCGCGGCGATGGGCTACGCGCCGCAGCACAGCTTCGAGGACGGGCTGGCCGAGACCGTCGCGTGGTACCGCGCCAACGAGGCCTGGTGGCGGCCGCTCAAGGCGGCGGCGTGAGCGCCGCTGCGTCTCCCGCCCGGTCGACGCTCGCCTTCCTGGTCACCGGGATGGGCGGGCAGCTGTCGACCGACTTCGTCGACGTCGCCCGGCCCCTCGGCCAGACGCTGTTCTGCAAGGGCCTGAGCGCGGCCGAGCTCGACATCACCGACCCCGTCGCGGTGGGGCAGGCGGTCGGCGCCTGGGCGTCCATGGTGCGCGACGACACCCCGGACTGCCGGGTGGTCGTCGTCAACGCCGCCGCCTACACCGCCGTGGACGCCGCCGAGAGCGACGAGGACCGCGCCTACGCCGTCAACGCGACCGGCCCGGCGCTGCTCGCCCAGGCCTGCGCCGCGAACGGCGCCCAGCTCGTGCACGTCAGCACCGACTACGTCTTCCCCGGCGACCGGGTGGACGGCCCGCCCTACGACGTGGACGACCGGACCGGACCCCGGTCGGCGTACGGCCGCACGAAGCTCGCCGGCGAGCTGGCCGTGCGCGAGCTGCTCCCGGACGCCTCCTGGGTCGTGCGCACGGCCTGGGTCTACGGCGTCACGGGCGGCAACTTCGTCAAGACCATGGCCCGGCTCGAGAGCGAGCGGGAGACGGTGAGCGTCGTCGACGACCAGGCCGGCTCGCCGACGTGGAGCCGCGACCTGGCAAAGGCGCTGTGGGCGCTGGCGCGCGAGGACGCCCCGGCCGGCACCTACCACTGCACCAACCGCGGCGAGACGACCTGGCACGGCTTCACGCAGGCCATCTTCGAGGAGCTGGGCGCCGATCCGGCGCGCGTCCTGCCGACGACCAGCGCCGCGTTCGCCCGACCGGCGCCCCGGCCGGCCTACAGCGTCCTGTCGCCCCGGGCGTGGGACGAGGCCGGTCTGCCGCGCCTGCCCGACTGGCGCGCCGCACTGGCCGAGGCCTTCCGCCTGCACGGCAAGGCGTTCCGGCCCGCGGCCTGAGCGTCCGTCAGGCCGGTCGACCCGGCCGGGCGCAGTCGAACGTCACGAACTGGTAGGCGGGGCGACGTTGCAGCGCACCGGTCCGCGCAGCGAGCTGACCGCTGCGGCCTCCGGCCAGGTGCGGGTGCGCCGGTCGCCGAGCGGGCTGCGCCCGCCCACGGCGGCTGCCCGGGCGTGCGTCCGGTGGAGCTGCCCGAGCAGCCGGTCGGCTCGGCGCACCGCCGTAGCACCCCCCCCGTCGCCGTCGGTCAGGACGACGCCCGAGCGTAGGCGGCCCGGTGACCCGCCGCCGACCGCTCCCAGGTGAACGGCGCGGCCTGGGCGCGCCGGGCACCGGGGTCCCCGGGATCGGCCAGGACCCCGGCCAGGGCCGCGGCGAACGCCTCCGCGTCGCCCACCTGCGCGTACGCCACCGCGTCGCCGCCGACCTCGCGCAGCACCGGCAGGTCGCTGGCGACGACGGGGGTGCCGGCCGCCAGCGCCTCCAGCACCGGGAGGCCGAAGCCCTCGTCGCGCGAGGGCAGGACGAGCGCCGAGGCGCCGGCCACGACCTGCCGCAGCGTCGCGTCGTCGAGGTAGCCGGGAGTCACCGCACCGCCCACGTCGACCTGCTCGCCCCAGCCGGCGGGCCCGACCAGGACGAGCGGCGGCGGGTCGGGCAGCCGGCGGACCGCCGCCAGCAGCGTCCGCACGTCCTTGCGCGGCTCCAGCGTCCCGACGAACAGCACGTACGACGACGGGAGCCCCAGGGCCGCCCGCAGCTGCGGCCCGGGTGCGGTCGCGGTCGACCAGGCCGGTCCCACGCCGTGCGGCACGACGCAGACCGGGGTGGCGCGAAGGACCGGGGCGTACGCCTCCGCCAGCGCGTCGGCGACCGCCCGGCTCGGGGTCACCACCACGTCGGCCCGGCGCAGGGAGCGGGGGACCAGCGCGCGGTAGCGCGCGCTCGCCGCGGTCACCGTCTCGGTGAGGCGCAGGAAGGCCAGGTCGTGCACGGTCACGACCCCGCCCGCCCGCCGCAGCGGCGGCAGGACGAAGTTCGTGGCGTGGAAGACGTCGAGCGGTCCGGTGAGCAGCTCGACCGGTGGCCAGTCGCTGCGCGCCCACGCCTCCTGCAGGGCCCGTGCCGGCACGGCGCGGGAGCGCACCTCGACGCCGGGCGGGACCCGCAGCCCGCCGCGGCCCCGCAGGGTGAAGGCCGTGGCGACGAGCTGCTCGCCACCGGGGTCCGGGCCGGCGGCGAGGGCCGCGAGCAGGTCGGCGGTGTAGCGGCCGATGCCGCTGCGCACGCCGAGCAGCGGCGTGGCGTCCAGACCGGTGCGCACGCTCAGGCGCCCAGTGCGTGCCGGGCGGCGATGGCCTGCCAGCGCTCGGCGAAGGCGCACTCGCTGTCGTGCTCGGCGCGGGCGAGGGCACCGGCCGCCAAGCGCGCGCGCAGGGCGTCGTCGGCGGCGAGCCGGGCGGTGCGCTCCATCAGCTCGTCGGGGGTCGACCACAGGTAGCCGTCGACGTCCTGCCGCACGATCTCCTTCTGCCCGGCCCGGTCGATG
>CADCUE010000202.1 GCA_902805805.1 uncultured Frankineae bacterium
CCAGCCACAGCACGCTCTCGGCGTCGAGGTGGTTGGTCGGCTCGTCGAGCAGCAGCAGGTCGGGCGCCTCGAGCAGCAGCTTGCACAGCGCGACCCGACGGCGCTCACCACCGGACAGCACGCTGACGTCCGCGTCCGGCGGCGGCAGGCGCAGGGCGTCCATCGCCTGCTCGATCTGGCTGTCGAGCTCCCAGGCGTTGGCGGCCTCGATCTGGTCGAGCAGCGGCTGCTGCTCCTCGAGGATCTTCTCGAAGTCGGCGTCCGGGGCGCCCATCTTCTCGTTGAGCTCCTCGTAGCGCAGGATCACCTCGCGGATGCCACGCACGCCCTCCTGGACGTTCTCGAGGACGTTCTTGGTCTCGTCGAGGACCGGCTCCTGCATGAGGATCCCCACGCTGTAGCCGGGGGTCAGCTTGGCGTCGCCGTTGGAGGGCTGGTCCAGCCCGGCCATCATCTTCAGCACCGTGGACTTGCCGGCGCCGTTCGGACCGAGGACACCGATCTTGGCGCCGGGCAGGAAGGCCAGCGTCACGTCATCGAGGATGACCTTGTCGCCGACCGCCTTGCGGACCTTCTGCATCGAGTAGATGAACTGCGCCATGGGGCCAGAGCCTACGTGAGGCGCCACCACCTCCCGGGTCGCGCGACGGCCGGGGCGGGACGGGCGCGGCCCCGCGCCCGTCCCCGCGGCCGGCCTCAGGCGAGCGCGGAGACGTCGTGCTCGTCGGGCTCCCCGAGGCTCACCGCGTCGTCGTCCGGCTCCCCCCTGACCTCACCGGCCAGGACGTCGGCGCGCCCGCCCGGATCGGTCGTGACGGTCAGCGGGACGGTGCGCTCCTGCACCGCCTTGCCGCGGGAGAGGTCGAAGCCGACCGTCTGCGCGTCGACCTCCAGCCCGCTGCGCTCGTCCCCCAGCTCGGTCTTCCAGGTGTGGGCGCGCAGGTGCCCGGTGACGACGACGCGGTCACCGGTGCGCAGCGAGGACGCGACGTTCTCCGCGAGCAGTCGCCAGCAGCTGACGCCGAACCAGATGGTCTCGCCGTCGGACCAGGCGCCGGTCGACCTGTCCACGCGGCGGGGCGTCGAGGCGATGCGGAAGTCGGTGACGACCGCGCCGCTGGCGACGACCCGGGTGCGCGGCGGTGCGCCGACGTTGCCGACGACGGTGATGAAGGGCTCGAGCACGACTGCCTCCAGGCGGTCAGGGACGGGACGGCGGCGGAACTGCGCCGGCACGGTGGACGCTCGCCGGTCGCCCGTCGCAGAGGAAGGCCGGCCGGCCGGGCTGTGCACACGACGGCGGCTGTGGACGGCCGGTGGGTGGTGGTGGGGCCGCGACCACAGGACGAGGGCGTGCGTGGACGTGAGGTCCTACAGTCCTGGGTCAGGCGCTCGTAGCTCAGCTGGACAGAGCAGGGACCTTCTAAGTCCAAGGCCGCAGGTTCGAGTCCTGCCGGGCGCGCTCAGCCGACGAGCTCGGCCACCGCGTGCAGGGCCAGTCCGGCCAGGGCCCCGACCACGGTGCCGTTGATGCGGATGAACTGCAGGTCGCGTCCCACGGCCGCCTCGATCCGGGCGGAGGCGTCGCGCGCCTCCCAGCCCTGCACGGTCCGGGAGATGAGCGCCACCACCGTGCCGCCGTAGTGCGCGACGGCGTAGCGGACCGCCGACTGCAGCCGCTCCTCGATGCGGGTCTGCAGCGCCTCGTCGTCGAGCACCCGCCGGGCCGCGCCGCCGACCAGCGCCGCGAGCCGGGCCTGCAGACCGCCGTCCAGGTCGTCCAGCGACGCGCGGACGGACGCCGCCACGTCGACGAGCACCGCATGCAGCAGCGACTGCAGGTGCGGGTCCTCCACGAGCGCCCGCAGCCGGGCGTCGACCCGCCGCGCGGTCTCGGCGTTGTAGCGCAGGTCGTCGGCCAGCGACGCCAGCAGTCCGTCGAGCCAGCGCCGGGCCGGGTGCCCGGGGTCCTGCTCGACCTCGCCGAGCAGCTCGACGGCCCGCAGGAGGAGCGTGTCGACCCGCGCGTCGGTCGTGAACAGCCAGAACAGCGAGCCCTGGGCCTCCAGGTAGCCCTTGAGGAGCGGGCGCAGCGTGTCGCGCTCGTGCACCAGGTGCATCCGCAACCGGGTCACGCAGACGTCGACGAGCGGCGTCTGCCCCTGTCCCTCGACGGCGCGGGCCAGGAACTGCCCGAGGACCGGGGTGTAGGACCGGCGGTCGAGGTCGCGGCGCGCCAGCTCGAGGACCGAGTCGGTGAGGGCGCGCGCGTCCAGCGCGTCGAGGGCTGCCGCCACCGCCGTGGACAGCTCCACCCCGACCCGCCGGGCGGTCTCGGGCTCGGCGAGGCGCTCGGCCGTCCGCGGGACCAGCCGGGCCTCGGCCAGCTGAGCGGCCACCGCGTCGGGCGTGAGGAAGTTGCCCGTCACGAACTCGCCGAGCTTGGTCGCCAGCTCGTCCTTCTTGCGGGGCACGAGGGCCGTGTGCGGGATGCGCAGCCCGAGCGGGTGGCGGAACAGCGCCGTGACCGCGAACCAGTCCGCCAGTCCGCCGATCATCCCCGCCTCGGCCGCGGCCCGCAGGTAGCCGGTCGCCGTCGTGTCGGGCAGCGCGAAGCTGCCCAGGAAGACCAGGGCGGCCAGCACCAGCAGGCCGGTGGCCCGCCGCTTCATCCGGCGCAGGCCGGTCACGTCGGCGCCGAGCAGGGACGGCAGGTGCAGCGAGGCGGCCGGAGCGGGGGTCACGGACGCCCGGGGCGGCGCAGCGCGGGAAGCACGGGCGCACGCTAGCTGTACGCCCGCGGTCCGATCAGGGGACGGCCCGCAGCGCCCAACCCCGGTCGCGGACGTTGCGGAACAGGTCGAGCCCGGTCCTGGCGCGCAGCCGGCACAGCTGGACGTCCACCCGGCGGGACGGGCTGGTGTCGCCCCAGCACACCCAGTGCAGCTGCTCGCGGCTCCAGACCTTGCGCGGCTCGGCGAGGAACAGCGCCAGCAGCTCGACCTGCCGTGGCGAGAGGTCGAGCTCGTCCCCGTCGAGGCTGACGGTGTAGCCGCTCAGGTCGACGACGAGCGGCCCCACCGACAGGGGGCTGCCGACGACGACGCCGAGCCCGGCGGCACGGCTCAGGAAGTCGCCGGCGGGGACGTGGTCCACGGCGCGCAGCGAGGAGCGGGCGGGGTGCCGGGCGTTCAGGGCTGCCGCGCGGGTCGTGGTCATCGGTCCTCCGGGGAGCTGTGGGATCCCCGGACCGTAGGCAGCCGGAGTTCCATCGCGGTGACTCGCACGTTTCCGGCGCGTTCCGTCTCGGTGCACGTCCGGTGCTGCGTGGCCGGCCCGCACTCCCGGCGCGCGTGGGGAGCGGCCGACGGACGCGTCGTCGGGGAGGAGTCGCCCGACAGCGCCGTCAGGGACTGACCGTAGGCGGCCCGTGTTCCGCGACTGCTACGCGCAGGTCACCAGCTGCCGCGGCGTCGGGGGCGCCGGCGCGGCGCCGTGCCGAACAGCGAGCGGCTGATCTCGCGGCCGGCGGCGCTGGCGGCGGAGCGGGCGAAGCTGCGGAAGACGCTGCTGGCCAGCACCTTCTGCAGGCCGCTCGGCTCCTCGCGGGGCGCGCGCGCAGGGGCCGGCCGGCGCACGGCCTCGCGGTCGACGGCCTCGCGGTCGACGGCCTCGCGTCCGCCGTGCTCGCGCCCGGCCGCCTCCGGCTCGGGCTCGGGGCTCACCTTGGCGAGCAGTCGCTCGTACGCCGACTCGCGGTCCACGGGCGTGCCGTACTGCGCCAGCAGCGCGGACGCCTGCACGATCCGGGCGTGCTCGGCCGGGTCGAGAGCGGCCATGAGGGACGCCGGCGGCCGCAGCCGGGTCCAGGCGACCGGCGTGGGGGTGCCCCGCTCGGACAGGACGGTGACGGCCGCCTCGCCGATCCCCATCGACGTGAGCAGCTCGGACAGGTCGTAGGCCTCGCTGCGGGGGAACGTGCCGACGGTCGCCTTGAGCGCCTTGGCGTCGTCCGGGGTGAACGCCCGCAGGGCGTGCTGCACGCGGTTGCCGAGCTGGGCCAGCACCTCGGCGGGGACGTCCTTCGGCGTCTGGGTGACGAAGAAGACGCCGACCCCCTTGGACCGGATGAGGCGCACGGTCCGCGCGATCGCGTCGAGGAAGGCCTCGCTCGCGTCGTCGAACAGCAGGTGGGCCTCGTCGAAGAAGAAGACGAGCCGGGGCTTGTCGACGTCGCCGACCTCCGGCAGGTCGGCGAACAGGTCGGCCAGCATCCACATGAGGAAGGTGCTGAACAGCTCGGGGCGGTCCTGCACCGCCGAGAGCCCCATGACGGACAGGACCCCCTGGCCGTCCGGGGTCAGGCGCATCAGGTCGGCGGTGTCGAGCTCCGGCTCGCCGAAGAAGACGTCGCCACCCGCGGCCTCCAGACCGACGAGCTCGCGCAGGATGACGCCTGCGGTGGCCTTGGACAGCCCGCCGAGCCCGGCCAGCTCGGCCTTGCCCTCGTCGCTGGTCAGGTGCGCGATGACGGCGCGCAGGTCCTTGAGGTCGAGCAGCGGCAGACCGGCCCGGTCGGCGAAGTGGAAGACCAGCCCCAGGCTGGACTCCTGCGTCGGGTTCAGTCCCAGGACCTTGCTCAGCAGCACCGGGCCGAACGACGTCATCGTCGCCCGGACCGGCACGCCCTCGCCCAGCCCGCCGAGGGCGAGGAACTCCACGGGGAAGCCGGTCGGGGTCCACGTCGTCCCCGTCTCGGCGGCGCGCGAGAGGACCCGGTCGCTGCTGGTCCCCGGCGCCGCCATCCCGGACACGTCGCCCTTGATGTCGGCGAGGAACACGGGGATGCCCGCGCTCGACATCTGCTCGGCCATGAGCTGCAGCGTCTTGGTCTTGCCCGTGCCGGTCGCCCCGGCGACCAGGCCGTGCCGGTTGAGCATCGACAGCGGCATGCGCACGCGCGCGTCCGGGTGCGCGACCCCGTCGACGACCACCGCGCCGAGCTCGAGCGCTGCTCCCCCGGTCGCGTACGCCTCGCCGAGCTCGGCTGCCGTCGTCGCCACGGGCACGTCCTCTGGGTCGGAAACGGTGGAGAGGGCCGAACGGTGGAGAGGGCCCAACGGTGGAGGGCTCGGTGCGGCCCGGTGGCGGACCCTACGACGGGGACGGCGGCGGCGTGTCGACGGCCACCACCCGCTGGCCGGCGACGTCGACCTGCGCCGTGCCGTTCACGCACACGGGCGGGCAGTTCGCGCCGTTCGGGCGGGTGCGGGTCAGCTCGACCTCCCCTTCGTACGGCGTCGCGCGACCCGGCAGGGTCACCGTGACCCGCGCCGTGTCCCCCTCGGCGCGGCGCCCGAGCGGGACGCGCAGCTCCCCGTCCACGACGGCCTCGGTGCACACGCCCTGCACGCACGCCGTGCCCTGCGTCGTCCCGGGCGGCAGGCGGACGCTCAGCTGCGACACGCAGCCGATGAGCGTGCAGCCGGGATCGCCCGTGCAGCCGGCGAGCGCCAGGAGGAGGGCGAACCGGTGCCAGCGCATGCGGTGATCCTCGCAGGCACCGTCGCTCCCGCCACGTAGCCTGCCCGCATGAAGGACCGGCTGGTGTGGATCGACTGCGAGATGACCGGCCTCGACCTGGGCAGCGACCTGCTCATCGAGGTCGCCGCGCTGGTCACCGACAGCGAGCTCAACGTCCTCGGCGACGGCGTGGACGTCGTGATCGGCGCGAGCGCCGAGCAGCTCAGCCGCATGCCCGACGTCGTGCGCGAGATGCACGCCAGCTCGGGGCTGACCGACGAGGTGCTGGCGTCGACGGTGACGCTGCAGGAGGCCGAGCAGGCGGTCCTCGCGTACGTCCGCGAGTTCGTCCCGGAGCCGAAGAAGGCGCCGCTGTGCGGCAACTCGATCGCCACCGACCGGGGTTTCCTCACCCGTGACATGCCGGCCCTCGACGACTGGCTGCACTACCGCATGGTCGACGTCAGCTCGGTCAAGGAGCTGGCCCGCCGGTGGTACCCCCGCGTCTACTTCAACGCGCCGGCCAAGGGCGGCGGCCACCGGGCGCTCGCCGACATCCTGGAGTCCGTGCAGGAGCTGCGCTACTACCGCGCGGCGATGTTCGTGCCGCAGCCGGGTCCGACCTCCGAGCAGGCCGCGGCCGTCGCCGCCGGGCTCGACGGGGGTGCCGGCGCAGGGGACGCCGACGGCGCCTCGCGGCTGCCCACCGAGTCCGAGAAGGTCCCCGACTAGGACCGGTAGTCTCGCCCGCGGTCCCGGTAGGCTGGGGGCCGCACCATGGTGGGTGTAGCTCAGCTGGTAGAGCACCGGGTTGTGATCCCGGTTGTCGCGGGTTCGAGCCCCGTCACTCACCCCAGAACGCGCCGGTCCGCGCCGTCCCTCAGGACCGCCTCGGCAGGGTCCCCGTCTCGCCTGGCCCCGGGCCCGTCTCCAAGATCTTCCGAGCTTCCACAGCACCCTGCTGCTGGGGAAGCTCTGAAGATCTTGCGGAGCGGCGGCGGGTCCGCCCGGTCGGCGCAGGCAGGGGTCTGCGGCTCGCGAGCGCGCGCTCAGTGCGCGGCGGCCGGCGACTTCCCGCGTGCCTTGGCGACCAGGGCCAGGACGAGCACCAGGACCCCGCCGACCGCGAGACCGACCGCCGCGCTGGCGAGCGTCTCGGCCAGCCAGCCGACCAGCCCGCCCAGGGCGCCCGCCGCGCTGTGCGCCGCCTCCTCGAGGTGGTGCACCAGCTCGTACGGCCCGTGCCAGCCCAGCTCGTCGGTGCCGACGAGCAGGATGTGCCCGCCCACCCACAGCATGGCGGCGGTGCCGACGACGCTGATGGCGGCCAGCAGCCAGGGCATCCCCCGCACCAGGCCGCGCCCCAGCGTGGCGACACCGGCCGAGGAGCGCTGGGCGAGCGCGAGGCCGACGTCGTCCATCTTCACGAGGACGCCGACGACCCCGTAGACGAGCACGGTGATGCCCACGGCGACGACCGCGAGGATCAGGCCGCGACTGACCAGGGGCTCGTCCGCCACCTCGTTCAGCGCGATGACCATGATCTCCGCGGACAGGATGAAGTCGGTGCGGATCGCGCCCGCGACGACGACGTTCTCGTCCACCAGCACCGGCGTGCCGTCCGCCGTGTGCGCCACCTCAGCGGCGGAGTGGCCGGCGAGCTTCTCCCACACCTTGTGGGCACCCTCGTAGGACAGGTAGGCGCCGCCGAGCATGAGGATGGGCGTCAGCAGCCACGGCAGGAACTGGCTGAGCAGCAGCGCGGCCGGCAGGATGACCAGCAGCTTGTTGCGCAGCGACCCGATCGCGATGCGCCGGATGATCGGCAGCTCGCGCTCGGCGGCCAGCCCCTGGACGTACTGCGGGGTGACGGCAGTGTCGTCCACCACGACGCCCGCCGCTTTCGCGCTCGCCCGGCTGGCCGCCACGCCGACGTCGTCGACCGAGGCGGCTGCGGCACGGGCGAGCGTGGCCACGTCGTCCAGCAGCGCGACCAGGCCACCACTCATCGGGCCTCTCCTGACCACTCGGCCGTGCCGGGGCAGCGGGGGTACGAAGACACGCCAGGAGCGTAACGGCGTGGGTCGGGCCCGACGCGCGCCGGGCCTTGCTGAGCACGAGGACCCGCGCGCCGCGCAGAGGACCGTCGCCTCAGCCGCGACCGACGGCGCCGTCGTCCGTGACCGCGAACGACGTCGACAGCGGCGCGGTCGAGTCGCCGCCGACCCAGACGTCGAAGGTCGAGGCGTCCGTCACCCAGTCGCGGACGGCGGCGTTCCAGTAGCGCCGCTCGGCCGGGCCGATCGCGAACGTCACGGTCTGCGACTGCCCCGCCGCGAGGCTCACCCGCGAGAACCCCTTCAGCTGGCGGACGGGTCGCGACGCCGACCCGTGCCGCTGGCCGAGGTAGAGCTGGACGACCTCGTCCGCGGCCCGGCCTCCCGAGTTGGTCAGCTCCACCGACACCGTCACCGTGCCGCCGAGGTCGGTCGAGGTCCGGTCGACCGCGAGGTCGGCGTACGCGAACCGGCTGTAGCTCAGGCCGAAGCCGAACGGGAACAGCGGTGAGCTCTCCTCGTCCCAGTAGCGCCGCCGCGAGTTCTCGGGCTCGTGGGAGCGCGTGTGCGAGTGGACCATCGGCACCTGCCCGACCGTGCGCGGCCAGGTGAAGGGCAGCTTCCCGCCGGGCGACACCTCGCCGAACAGCAGATCGGCCACCGCCGTGCCGCCCGAGGTGCCGGGGTACCAGATGTCGAGGACCGCGGGCACGTGCTGCGCGGCCCACCGCAGGTCGAGCGGCCGCCCGTTCATCACGAGCAGCACCACCGGCGTCCCGGTCGCGACCACGGCCTGCAGCAGCTCCAGCTGCCGGCCGGGCAGCTCCAGGGACGACCGTGACGCCGCCTCGCCGATCATGTTCTGCCACTCACCCACCACGACGACCGCGACGTCGCAGTCCCGGGCCAGCTCGACCGCGCGCGAGAGCTCGGCGACCTCGTCGAAGCCGGGCGGGTCCTCCGGCCGGTTCCTGCCCCACATGTCGAACATCGACGGGAACACCCGCTGCACGACCGGCACACCGCGGGCGTGCTCGACCCGCACGCCCGGCGCGACCGCGGCCCGGATGCCGTCGAGGACGGTGACCGTCTCGTCGAGGTCGTAGTCGAAGACCCACGGCCCGAGCGTGTCGCGCCGGGAGTCGGCGAGCGGGCCGAGCACCGCGATCGACGACAGGCCGCCGCGGTCCAGCGGCAGCAGGTCGCCCTCGTTGCGGAGCAGCACCGCCGAGCGCTGCGCGGCGACGCGGGCCACCTGCCGGTGCGCCGGGTCCGCGAGGACCTCCCGCGCACGGTCCTCGTCCACGAGCGGGGCGTCGAACAGCCCCAACCGCAGCTTGGCCTCGAGCACCCGCCGCACGCTGGCCTCGAGCACCTCCGCGCTGACCGCGCCGGCCGCCAGCGCCTCGGGCAGCCGGCCGTACGCCGGGTCGGCGACGGCCATCTCCATGTCGACACCGGCGTTGAGCGCCCGCGCGCCGGCGTCGGTCAGGTCGGCGGCGAAGCCGTGGGTGACCAGGTTGCGCACGGCGTTCGCGTCGCTCACCACGAAGCCCTCGAACCCCCAGGTGGAGCGCAGCACCGACTCGAACAGCCACCGGTTGCCCGTCGCGGGGATGCCGTTGAGGTCCATGTAGCCCGTCATGACGTTGCCGGCGCCGGCCTCCACAGCCGCCTGGAACGGCGGGAAGTACACGTTCCAGAGCTCGGAGTCGGAGACGTCGACCTCGTCGTAGTCGCGACCGCCGACGGCGGCGCCGTACGCCGCGAAGTGCTTGGGGCCGGCCAGGACGCGGTCGACCGCGTCGAGCCCGCTGCCCTGGAAGCCCCGGACCTGGGCGACGGCGACGGCGGCGCCGAGGAAGGGGTCCTCCCCCGCGCCCTCCACGATGCGGCCCCACCGCGGGTCGCGGGCGATGTCGACCATCGGCGCGAAGGTCCAGGAGATCCCCACCGCTCGGGCCTCGCGCGCGGCGACCGCCTGGCCGCGCTCGATGGTGTCCGGGCACCAGGACGCGGCCAGTGCGACGGGGACGGGGAGGATCGTCCGGAGCCCGTGGACGACGTCGTAGCCGAACAGCACCGGGATGCCGAGCCGGTGGCCGTCGACGGCGAGGCGCTGGAGGCGGTTGGTCTCGGCCGGATCGGTGACGAACAGCAGCGAGCCCGCGCGTCCCTCCCGCAGCGCCTGCTCCACCAGCTCCGGCTGCGTGGCGAGGTCCACGCCGAGGGCCGGCTCCACCTCCGTCTCGGGCGGCAGGCGGAAGTAGAAGTACTGGGTGAGCTGACCGGCCATCTCGGCCGGCGTCAGCTGCGCGATGAGCTCGTCGACCCGCTGGTCGACCTGCGACGGAGTCGTCCCCATGCCGGTCCCTTCCGCGACGGTGACGCCGCGGGCTGCACCTCCTGCGGCGGGCCGCCGCGGTGCGCGACGGCTCGGGTGCCCGTGGGCGAGCGCAGTCTCCCCCGGCGCCGCTCGCCGTGACCAGGCCCCGGGGCGACGGCGGCCGTGCGCTGCGGCTGGGCCAGGCTGGGGGGATGACCGCACCGGTGTACGTCGCCCTGGGCGACTCCATCTCCATCGACGAGTACGCCGGCGGTCCCGGGCGCGGCGGCGCCAGCCTGCTGTTCCGCAACCGCGACGACGACTTCCCGGACTGGCGGGGCCGCGACCTGTCGACCGGTCAGCCGGACGCGGCGTTCGCCCTGCTGGCCACGGACGGCGCCACCGTCGAGACCCTGGAGCGGTCCCAGCTCGCGCGCCTGGACCGCCTGGACCGCCGTCCCACGCTGGTGACCCTGACGATCGGCGGCAACGACGTCCTGTCCTGCTACGGCGACACGCGGACCGCGCTGGCGACCGTCGCCGAGGTCGCGGACGCCGTGACGCGGGTGCTGGCGCACCTGCAGGCGGTCCTGGCCCCGGACGCGCGCGTGGTGGTCGGGACGGTGTACGACCCGAGCGACGGGACCGCGGACGCGGAGCGCCTGCACCTGCCGCCCTGGCCGGACGCCGTGGAGGTCCTCGCGGAGCTCAACGCATCACTGCGGCGCGTGGCCGCCGAGGGCGGCGCCGCCGTCGCGGAGATCGCCCGGGTGTTCCTCGGCCACGGCCTGCTCGCGGGCGACCCGAGCCGCCCGGAGGCTCGACCGCCGGCGCGGGACGTGTGGTTCTGCAGCGTCATCGAGCCCAACGCCTGGGGAGCGGGCGGTGTGCGGGAGGCGTTCTGGGGGGCGCTCGGCGGCTGAGGGACGGCCGGATCGAGGGCTACGCGCTGAACTGCGAGCGCAGCACGCGTTCGGTCAGGGTGTCCGCCGCGTCGAACAGCACGGTCGCCGTGCGTTCCGGGGCCTCCTGCACCACGACGCGCGTGGTGAGGACCTCTCCCCTGCCGTCGGCGCTCACCGCCACGGGACGGTGCTCGTCGTCGAGCACCTCGACCTCGACCCGCGAGCCGCGTGACACCAGGGCGCCGGACCACCGCTGCGGCCGGAGCGCGCAGATGGGCGTGACCGCCAGGACCCCGCTGGTCAGCGGGAGGACCGGCCCGCCGGCCGAGCGGTTGTAGGCGGTGGACCCGGCGGGCGTGGCGACGATCAAGCCGTCCCCGACGAGCTGCGGCAGCCGCTCGACGCCGTCCACCAGCAGACGCAGCCGGGCGCTCTGCGAGGACGTGCGGCGCAGCGCGACCTCGTTGAAGGCCAGCTGCGGCGGCTGCGGTGCTCCGTCGGGTCCTGTGGCCGTCAGGCTCAGCGGGACCACCCGCTCGGCCAGCGCCGCCGCGATCCGCCGCTCCAGGTCGTCGTCGTCGGACCAGGCGTTGAGCAGGAAGCCGGTCGTCCCCCGGTGCAGGCCGAAGACCGGCACGTCGCGGTCGGCCGCCACCAGCTCGTGCAGCGCGTGCAGCAGCGTGCCGTCGCCGCCGACGGTCACCAGCGCGTCGGCCTGTCCGAGCGGCACCCAGGTGCGTCCTCGGGTGAGCTCGGCCAGCGCGGCCTGGGCGGCCGCGGCGGGACTGGCCAGGACGGCCAGCCGGGGAGGGCCGGGCGGGGCGGCGACACGCTCGGGGACCTCGGCGCTGCTCATCCCGCTGCCTTGCCCCGCCCGGACGCTGTCCACCGGGACCGCTTGGGCCGGAGGGCGGCGGGGCGTGAACAAGGCCGGCAACGACCTGCGCGACCCGCTCGACAAGGTGCGGGTCGCCGAGTCGGCGTGGCAGCGCTTCGCACCGGTCGAGTGGGCGGGCATCGCCGCCGTGCTGGCCGCCGGCTCGCAGCTGACCCGCGCCAGCAAGGGCCGGCTGGCCACCCAGCACGGCTGGGCCCGCGCCGGCAGCACCAAGGCGGCGGTGGCGGTGGCCGGCGCAGCCGCGACGGCCTTCGCCGCCTGCAGCGGCAAGAGGATCGGCGAGCTCACCGAGCAGGCCGCCGCCTCAGGGCGGCCGTTCGACGTGCAGGACGCCTCCCAGCCGTCGGTGCAGACCCCGCCGGAGATCGCCCAGTGGCAGAAGCGCCAGCAGGTGGCGCAGCACCTCGTCCCGATCGCGAGCGGCGCCAACATCGTCCTGAACGCCTACCTGGTGCAGACCTGCCGCCCGGGCGCGACGGCCCGCGGGGTGGCCCGGACGCTGCTCGGCCGCTGAGCTCGCTCAGCTCCTCGGTCGTCAGCCCTGCGCGGTCGGTGACGGCGGAGCGGTCCCGCCCTGGCCCTCGGTGGACGTCATGAGGCGCACGATCTCGGCGCAGTCCTGCTCCGACGGCATGCCCCAGCCCGGCCGGTAGCCGTAGACCTCGTCGAGCGGGGTCGACGCCGTGCGGCCGTCGAGCACCTCGACGGCACCCGTGGAGATCAGCCCGGGGTGCTCGACACCGCAGGCCTCCGCGACCTTGACGAGATCGCGGCGGAGCGTCTTGACGTAGTTCGCCGCGCGTACCGACTTGAGCGCCGGGTCCAGTCCGCGCGTCAGCCAGGCGTTCTGCGTGGCGACCCCGGTGGGGCAGGTGTCGGTGTGGCACTTCTGCGCCTGGATGCAGCCGATCGACAGCATCGCCTCGCGGGCGACGTTGACCATGTCGCAGCCGAGCGCGAACGCGACCACCGCGTTGTCCGGCAGCCCCAGCTTGCCGGCGCCGACGAACACGACCCCGTCGGTCAGGCCGCGCTCGGCGAAGACGCTGTAGACGCGGGCGAAGCCGAGCTGGAAGGGCAGCGAGACGGAGTCGGTGAAGATCAGCGGTGCCGCACCCGTGCCGCCCTCCCCGCCGTCCAACGTCACGAAGTCCACGCCCCGGCCCGTGTCCGCCATCAGAGCGGTCAGGTCGTGCCAGAAGTCGAGGTCGCCGACGGCGGACTTGATGCCCACCGGCAGCCCGGTCTCCGCGGCCAGGAGCTCGACCCAGTCGAGCAGGCTGTCCGCGTCGCTGAACTCCGCGTGCCGGGACGGGCTGATGCAGTCCTGCCCCTCCCGCACGCCGCGGGTGGCCGCGATCTCGGCGGAGACCTTCGGCCCGGGCAGCACCCCGCCCAGCCCCGGCTTGGCGCCCTGGCTGAGCTTGATCTCCAGAGCGCGGACGGGTGCGCCGGCGACCAGGTCCTTGAGCCGCGCCAGGTCGAAGCGGCCGGACTCGTCCCGGCAGCCGAAGTACGCGGTGCCGAGCTGGAACACGAGCTCGCCGCCCTTGCGGTGGTAGGGCGACAGCCCGCCCTCCCCGGTGTTCTGCAGGCAGCCGGCCAGCGCGGCCCCGCGGTTCAGCGCCTCGACGGCCGCGCCCGACAGCGAGCCGAAGCTCATGGCCGAGATGTTCACCACCGAGCGGGGCCGGAAGGCGGCGGCCCTCCCCCGGGCGGCGCCGAGCACCTTCGCGCAGGGCAGGTCGACCTCGTGCCCGGCGGTGGGCGAGGACGGCGGCACCGCCCGGCCGAACGTGCGGTGCTTGATGACTGCATATCCGGCGGTGTACTCGACGTCGTTGTCCGTGCCGAAGCCGAAGTAGTTGTTCTCGCCCTTGGAGGACGCGTAGACCCAGCGTCGCTGGTCGCGCGTGAACGGCCGTTCCTCGTTGTTGCTGGCGACGAGGTACTGGCGCAGCTCCGGGCCGATGCCCTCGAGCAGGAAGCGCGCACGCCCGAGGACCGGGAAGTTCCGCAGCAGCGCGTGGTCTCGCTGCAGCAGGTCGTGGACGGCGAGGCCGGCCAGGGCGGACAGCCCGGCCAGGGCGGAGCTGCGTCCGAGATGCGTCACAGGGGAAGTGTCCTCGCCTCGAGCGGGACGAGCAGGGAAATGCCGAAATGCGCCGGACTCGTGCTCGGTGTCCGGCTCATGGTGGTGTGCCCCGCCAGTGGGTAGGTGCGGATCACATCGACAGGAGGAGGATCGTGTGACGAGCCCGGGACAGGTCGCAGGTGCGACACAGCAGGCGGCCGGACAGACGGCGACGACGGCCAAGGACGAAGCCGTCCAGGTCGGTCAGGTCGCGGCCTCCGCCGCGACCGACGTGGCGGGCACCGCCAAGCAGCAGGCCGGCCAGGTCGCCGGTGAGGCGGTCAACCAGCTCAAGTCGCTCACCGACGACGCGCGCAACCAGGCGAGCCAGCAGGTCAGCAACGCCACGGACAAGCTCAGCTCGACCGTGCGCTCGCTGGCGAGCGAGATGCGCGACCTGGGACAGGGCAAGGCCGACGGCTCCGGCACGGTCGCAGGGCTGGTCCAGCAGCTCGCCGACAAGGGCGAGCAGATCGCCGACTACGTGTCGGCGCAGGGACCGGGCGGTCTGGTGCAGGAGCTGCGCGGGTTCGCCTCGCGCAAGCCCGGGACCTTCCTGCTCGGCGCGCTGGCCGCGGGTGCCCTGACGGGCCGCATGGTCAAGGGCGCCACGGCGGGGAGCTCCGGTGGGAGCACCACCGGCACCCGCACGTCCGGCTCCGGCGGCGCGCTGCCGTACGAGTCGGACCTGGCCCTGGCGCCGGTCTCCACCGCCCCGCCGGTCACCGCCCCGCCGGTCACCGCCCCGCCGGTGACGACGGAGTCGTCGACCTACATGGGTGCGGTGCCCGTCGTGCACAGCGACGACAGCGGCGTCCTGGACAGCGACGTCAACACGATCGGACCGGTCTCGGGTGACGACCGGCTGCGCGCCGAGGGCCTGGAGACGACCCCGTTCGAGCAGGGCGAGCGCGAGCCGGGCACGGGGCTGCGATGACCGACCCCGACGTGAGCGCCGTCCGCGTCACCCAGACCAGCAGCACGAGCGGCACCGACGTCACGCAGCACAGCGTCGGCGAGCTCGTCCGGGAGGTCACGCAGGACCTGACGAAGCTCTTCAACCAGGAGCTCGAGCTGGCCAAGCTCGAGGTCAAGGTCGAGGCGAAGAAGGCCGGCAAGACCGCGGGTGCGTTCGGCGGGGCCGGTGTCGCCGGCTACTTCGCGGTGCTGTTCGCGTCCCTGACCCTGATGTTCGCCCTCGGCAGCCTGCTCGGCAGCCTGATCTGGGGCGCGCTGATCGTCACGGTGCTGTGGGCGATCGTCGGTGCGGTGCTGTTCAGCCGCGCCAAGAAGCAGGCCGCTCAGATCAACCCCAAGCCAGAGATGACCGTGCAGACCCTGAAGGAGGACGCGCAGTGGGCCAAGACCCGGAGCAGCTGAGGGCCGAGATCGCGCGCACCCGCGCCGAGCTCGGTCAGGATCTCGACGTCCTCGTCGAGAAGGTCACCCCGTCCAAGGTCGTCGAGCGCAAGGTCGACGCGACGAAGGAAGCAGTGGTGGGTGTGAAGGACAAGATCATGGGTTCGGCCTCGTCGGCCAAGGAGTCCGTGATGGGCTCGGCCGGCACGACCAGCAGCGCGGTCGGCGGATCCGTCGGCGGCGCCGGCTCGTCGATCTCCGGTGCGGCCTCCTCGGCCACCAGCACGGTGTCCGGTGCGGCGCAGAACGCCGGCAGCACCGTCGCCGGCGCCGCGAGCAGCGCCGTGGACAGCGTGAGCTCGGCCGCCTCGCAGGCGCCCGCGCAGGTCACGCAGAAGGCTGCGGGCAACCCGCTCGCCGCGGGCGTCATCGCCTTCGGCCTCGGCTGGCTGGTCTCCAGCCTGCTGCCCGCCAGCAAGGTCGAGCAGCAGGGTGCGAGCAAGCTCAAGGACGCGGCGCAGTCGGTCGCCGAGCCGGTCAAGCAGGGACTGACGGCCGCGGCCACCGAGGTCAAGGAGAACCTCGCGCCCGCCGCCCAGGAGGCCGTCGCCGTCGTCAAGCAGGAGGCGACCGACGCGGTGTCCACGGTCAAGGACACCGCCGGCGACGCGCAGTCGCAGGTGACCGAGCAGGCCAGCACCTCGGCCGGCACCGTCAAGGACACGGCCCAGTCAGCCGCGCAGGACGCCAAGGAGCAGGCGACCGGTCCGCAGTCCGGTGCGCAGACCAGCCCCCCGCCGCCGGTCACCGACACCCCGACGGTCGCCGTCGTCCTCGAGGACGAGGTCACGACGCCGTACTCGACCGACCCCGTACCGCCCCGGCCTCCGCTGAGGTAGTCCGACGCACGACTGCTCGAGGGCCCGTCCACCGACTCGGTGTGCGGGCCCTCGGCACGTCGCGGACCGTCCGTGGACGCCGCTCGCCGCCACAGCCTGCGGTCAGACCGCCAGCAGGTCCCGCAGGCCGCGGGCCACGGCGAGGGGCGGGATCTGACGGGGGAACACCGTTGCGGCACCCGCGTCCAGCAGCGCACCGACGCGGTCCCCGCGGGCCGCCTGCGCCGCCACGACCGTCTGCGGGCAGAAGCGGCGCACCTCCCGCACGACCTGCTCGCCCGGCACCATGGCCAGGGTGTCCTCCACGAGCAGCAGGTCCGGCTGCTCGGCCACCGCCAGCCCGACGACGTCGGCGCCGTTGTCCAGTCGGGCGACCACCACCAGGCCGGAGTCCTCCAGGTCGTGCGCCACCTTGTCCACGAACCACGCGTTGCGGTGAGCCAGCACGACCCGCTGGTCGACCGTCCTGCGCAGCAGGTTGCCGGTGACCCGGAGCTGCTCGTCGGCCCGACGCACCAGCGCCTCGTGCTCGCGCTTGAGGACCTCGAGCGACCGCGCGGCGTCCATCCGCATCTCGCGGCTGCGGACGACGGCGGCCGCCGCCTGCTCAGCCATGTGACGGGCGTCGTTGAAGCGCTGGATGGCCCGCAGCTGCTGCGCAGCGAGGTCGAGCTCGGTGCGGATGCGGCAGGACGCAGCAGGCGTGGCGGACGTGGTCTCGGTCAGCGTCATGCGGCTCCCTCGAGCAGAGGACGCGTGCGGCTCACGGCGGCGTCGGTCACAGGTGACGGGTCGACGGCTGCAGTCTCAACCGAGGACTCGACCCTAACCCCGGTGGCACAGGTGTCCAGCCCCGGCGGCACATCTCTCACCTCCTGGACAGGTCCGACGTCCCGGTCCGCGTCCGCACCTGGGAGTGCGCCGGTGGCCTCCGGCGGGGTAGAGCGGGGCCATGGACCTCGGAGCAGCGCGAACGCCGTACGAGCTGGTGTGCCGGACGACGCCCGTCCGCGACGCGACCAAGGCCGAGCTGCTCGGGCTCACCCGCCGGCTGGAGCGCGCGGCGCTGCTGGCGCCGCCGCCGTCCGTGGCCGCGACGCTGCAGGACTCCCGCTACCTCACCGACCGCACCCGTGCGGTCTACGCGGCCCTGGCGGCGGCCGGCGCGCCGGCGCGCCTGCACGCGCGCGGTCTCCAGGCGTGGCTGGCCCCGGGCGTCACGGGGGTCGCGCTGGACGAGGACGACCCGCTGGTCGACGAGTGGGTGGTGGTCCTGCCCGGCGTCTCCCCCGTGGTCTTCGCCGCGACCGACCTGCACGTCCCCGACTGCGAGGACGAGGACCGCTGCTTCTCGTACGGCGTCAGCTACGACCCCGAGGTGGTCCAGGGCTGCGGGCGCCTGCTCGGCCTGTGAGGGCGGCCGGTCAGGCGACGGTGTGCGCCAGCACGTCGCGCGTCATCCGCCGCTCGACGACGAAGGACAGGAAGGGCACCGTCCCCGCGAGGGCCACCAGCAGCGTCCGCAGGACGGACCACCCGGCCCGCCGCGCGAGGTCGACGGTCACCCCGAGGTAGACGATGTACAGGAACCCGTGGATGGGGCTGATGGTCTCGGACAGCCGGGGCTCGCCGCCGAGGTAGCGCAGCGGGACGGCGACGAGCAGGAACACGACCAGCACGACGCCGACGACGTTGGCCAGGATGCGGTAGCGCTGCAGGGCGGCCCTCACCGGCGGGCTTGGTCGTCGAGCCAGGCGAGGTGGCGGTTGTAGGCGGCGAGCTCGTCGTCCTCGTCCTCGCCCGGCGGGGGCGCCTGCGGGGAGACCACCACCGGCAGGGACGGGTCCTCGGCGGTGCGCTCCTCGGCCCGTCGGGGGTCGAGCTCGTCGAGGACGAGCTTGACCCACAGGAAGACGGCGAAGCCGGCGAACAGCCACCACTGCACGGCGTAGCCGTAGTGCTGCCAGGCGCGGCCGTCGCTGCCGCCCTTGTCCCACTGCCACAGGCCGATGCGGACGAGCACCAGCACCGACGCCACCAGCAGGACGTGCAGGCCCAGCCACCGCGGTGTGGAGAAGGCCCTGAGCACCCCTCCAGAGTAGCGACGCAGAGCGGCCCGCGCCTCGCGCAGCGGGCCCGACGGTGTGACGCCAGCCGTGCTGGGCAAGGTCCGCGCCATGCTGCCTCGCACCGGCCCGGACGCGCCGTGGCCCGCCTCCCTGTGGGTCGTGCGGCACGGCGAGAGCGCCGGCAACGTCGCCCGCGACGCCGCTGAGGCCGGGGGTCTCGAGCGGCTCGACCTCAGCCAGCGCGACGTCGACGTCCCGCTGTCGGACCTCGGCTGCCGGCAGGCCGCGGCCCTCGGCCGCTGGACCGCCGAGCAGCCCCGCGACGCCCAGCCGACGGTGCTGTGGTGCTCGCCGTACGTCCGCGCGCAGCAGACGGCGCAGCTCGCGATGCAGGCCGCGGGGCTCGACGTCCCCATGGTGGTCGACGAACGGCTGCGGGAGCGCGAGTTCGGTGTGCTCGACGGGCTCACCCGGCGCGGCATCACGGCGCAGTACCCCGAGGAGTCGGCGCGGCGGGCGGCGATCGGCAAGTTCTACCACCGCCCTCCCGGCGGCGAGTCGTGGGTCGACGTGGCACAGCGGCTGCGTGCGGTGCTCGACGAGATCCGCATGGACGCCCGCGGTGAGCGGGTGCTGCTCATGGCCCACCAGGTCGTCGTGCTGCTGACCCGCTACGTCGTCGAGGGCATGGACGAGCCCACCGTCCTCGACATCGACGCCGCCGGCGAGGTCGCCAACTGCGCGGTCACGTCCTACGTCCTGGACGAGCAGGCGGGCCGGCTGCGTCTGGAGCGCTACAACGAGGTCGCCCCGCTCGAGCAGCAGGCCGAGCCCGTCACCGCCGAGCCGGACGCCCCCGTTGCCCCCCGCTGACCCCGACCAGTCGATGCCGGTGGTCTCGACCCTGCTGCTGCGCAGCTGGGGCCCGCCGGAGCCGGACCACGGCGGCGACAAGCACAGCCGCGGGACGGTCGCCGTCGTCGGCGGGACCACCAGCACCCCCGGCGCGGTGCTCCTGGCCGGGCTCGGCGCCCTGCGCGCCGGCACCGGACGGCTGCAGGTGCTCACGGTCGACACGACGTCCGTCGCCGTGGCCGTCGCCCTGCCGGAGGCGATGGTGCGCGGCCTGCCGGCGGACGCCCAGGGCTCGCTCTCCCCGGACGCCGCGGACCAGCTGGTCGAGGCTCTCGCCGGCGCGGACACGGTCGTCCTGGGACCCGGCCTGTCGAGCAAGGACGGTGCCCGCGAGCTGCTCCACCGCGTGCTCCCCGCGCTGGAGCCGGAGGTCACCGTGGTGCTCGACGCCGTGGCCCTGACGGCCCTCGCCGGTGCGCCGGAGCTGCTCGCACCGGTGCAGAACCGCGTGGTGCTGACGCCCAACTCCGGCGAGCTGGCGGCGCTGCTCGAGGGCCAGGAGCTGCCGGAGCAGGAGGCCGCCACCCGGGTCGCCGACCGCTACGGCGCCGTCGTCTCGGCCCGCGGCTGGGTGGTGGCGCCGGACGGCCGCTGCTGGCGGGAGGAGGCCGGGGGCATCGGGCTGGGCACCTCCGGCTCGGGCGACGTCCTGGCCGGGCTCGTGGGCGGCATGCTGGCCCGCGGGTCGGAGCCGGCCCAGGCCGCGGTGTGGGGGCAGCACCTGCACGCCGCCGCCGGTGACCGCCTGACCTCCCGGCTGGGTCGCCTCGGCTTCCTCGCCCGCGAGCTGCTCGACGAGGTGCCCGCCGTCCTGACGACGCTGCGACCCTAGTCACGGGGCCGTCGTCACGGGGTTGCCGGACGCCCGGTGGGTAGGTCGGTCACCGATGCACACCCCTGCCCCGAGGAGAACCGCATGAGCGAGCAGCCAGCAACCAGCGCCGGGACGACCCGCGCGGCCGGCGACGGTGTCGACGACCAGGAGCTGACCGCCCAGGTCGCCGACCAGACCGACAGCAACCTCGAGGTCGAGGGCGCCTTCGAGCGCGAGAGCGACCAGGCGGTCACCGACACGGAGATCGCGAAGGCCGAGGGCGACGACCTGGCCTGAGCCGACGGCACCGGCGCTAGGGGACGACCGGCTCCGAGTGGCTGCCGGGCGCCGGCACCTGGTCGAAGTGCTCGAGCGGCACGGCGAGGAACAGCCCGCGGGCCCGGAAGGCCTCGACCCCGTCGCCCGCCCGTCCCGAGCACGTCACCCAGACCTTGCGGCCGTCCCGCTGCTCCACGCGCGCCCGCACCGTGTAGGGGACGCCCACGCGCACCGGCTTGACGTAGTCCACCTGCAGCATGCGGGTGACGCCGGGGACTCCGGCGAGGTAGAGCAGGAAGCCCAGGACGTCGTCGACGACCGTGGCGACGGCCCCGCCGTGGGCGATGCCCGGCGCGCCGCTGTGCCGGGGCTCGAAGACGTGCTCGGTCACGACCTCCTCGCCGTCGCGGCGGACCTGCAGGTGGAAGCCCTGCGCGGCCTCGGGTCCGCAGCCCAGGCAGGTCGGGTAGTGGGGCGGCAGCGGCCCGTCGTCGCCGAGCCCGTCGGCCACGCTCCGCAGGTGCTCGCGGACGTCCGCGCCGGCCTCAGACACCGAGGGACCGCCCGATGATCTCCTTCATGACCTCTGTCGTCCCGCCGTAGATGGTCTGCACCCGCGCGTCGAGGTAGGCCTTGGCGACGGGGTACTCGAGCATGTAGCCGTAGCCCCCGTGCAGCTGGACGCACGCGTCGACGACCCGCTTCTGCAGCTCGGTCGTCCACCACTTGGCCATCGCGGCGTCCTGCACGGTGAACCGGCCGGCGTTGTGCTCGAGCACCGCCTTGTCGACGTACGTCCGCGCGATCTCGAGCTCGGTGGCCAGCTCGGCCAGGACGAACCGGTTGTGCTGGAACGAGCCGATCGGCTTGCCGAAGGCGGTGCGCCCCTTGCAGTAGTCGAGCGTCAGGTCGAAGACGTGCTGCGCGCCGGCCACCGCCCCCACCGCGATGGACAGCCGCTCCTGCGGCAGCTTCTCCATCAGGTGCACGAAGCCGCCGCCCTCGCGGCCCACGAGGTTGGCGGCCGGCACGCGGACCTCGTCGAAGAACAGCTCCGCGGTGTCCTGCGCCTTGAGACCGACCTTCTCGAGGTTGCGCCCGCGCTCGAAGCCGGCCATCCCGCGCTCGACCGCCAGCAGCGAGAAGCCGTGGGCGCCCGCCTCCGGGTCGGTGCGGGCGACGACCAGCACCAGGTCGGCGTGGATGCCGTTGGTGATGAAGGTCTTGGAGCCGGACAGCACCCAGTCGTCGCCGTCGCGACGGGCCGTCGTGCGCAGCCCCTGCAGGTCGGAGCCGGCGCCCGGCTCGGTCATCGCGATGGCCGTGATCAGCTCGCCGCGGACGAACGGCGGCAGCCACCGCTGCTTCTGCTCGTCGGTCGTGAGGTCGAGCAGGTACGGCGCCATCACGTCGTTGTGCAGGGTGAAGCCGACCCCGCTGGCGCCGACGCGGGTGACCTCCTCCCCCACCACGCAGTTGAACCGGAAGTCGGCGGTGCCGCCGCCGCCGTACTGCTCGGGCACGTCCGTGCCGAGCAGCCCCTGCTCACCGGCCGCGAGCCACACCGCCCGGTCGACCAGGCCCGCCGCCTCCCACTGCTCGTGGAACGGCGTGACGTGCTGAGCCAGGAAGGCGCGCACGGAGGCCCGGAACGCCTCGTGCTCGGCCTCGTAGAGGGTGGAGCGCATGGCCGCAGGCTAACGGCGGTGCACGCCCGACCCGCGGCGGCTACGCGGGGGCGGGTGTCGGCGCGAGGTGCTGCACCTCGAGCTCGCCCTCGGCGTACTGCTTGCGCAGGACCTTCTTGTCGAACTTGCCGACGCTGGTCTTGGGCACGCTCGAGATGAAGGTCCACCGCTCCGGCAGCCACCAGCGGGCCACCTTGTCGGCCAGGTGGCGGGTGAGCTCCTCGGGCGAGGCCGAGGCACCGGGGCGGAGCACGACGCAGGCCAGCGGCCGCTCGTCCCAGCGCTCGTCCGGGACGGCCACGACGGCCGCCTCGAACACCGCCGGATGACCCATGAGCGCGCCCTCGAGCTCGACCGAGCTGATCCACTCGCCGCCCGACTTGATGACGTCCTTGCTGCGGTCGGTGATCTGCAGGTAGCCGTTGGGCGAGCAGGACGCCACGTCGCCGGTGCGCAGCCAGCCGTCGGAGAACTTCTCCGGGTCGTCGTCGAGGTGGTAGGCGCCCGTGACCCACGGGCCGCGGACCTGGATCTCGCCGACGGACGTGCCGTCCCACGGCAGGACCGTCCCGGCGTCGTCCACCAGCCGCATCTCGACCCCGGGCAGCACGCGTCCGGTCTTGGCGCGCCAGGTCCACTGCTCCTCGGCCGGGGTGCCGGCGGGCACGTGCGCGATGGCGGCGAGCGGCGAGGTCTCGGTCATGCCCCACGCCTGGACGATGTGCATCCCGTGGTCGTCCTCGAAGCGCCGCATGAGCCCGAGCGGCACCGCCGAGCCGCCGCAGGCGACCAGCCGCAGCGAGGTGAGGTCCGTCGGGTGGGCGTCGACGTGGGCCAGCAGGTCGTTCCAGATCGTCGGCACGGCGCCGGCGACGGTCGGGCGGAGCTCGCTGATCATGCGGGCGAGGGGCTCGGCCTGCAGGAAGCGGCCGGGCAGGACGAAGTCGGCGCCGGCCAGCCAGCCGGAGTAGGCGAGTCCCCACGCCGCGGCGTGGAACATCGGCACCACCGGCAGCACGGTGTCGAGCTCGCTGATCCCGAAGCCGTTGCCGCTGACGCTGGCCATCGAGTGCAGGTAGGTCGACCGGTGGCTGTAGACGACGCCCTTGGGGTTGCCGGTCGTCCCGCTCGTGTAGCACATGGCCATCGGCGCGCGCTCGTCGAGCTCCGGCCACGCGAAGGTCTCCGGCGCGGACGCGAGCAGGTCCTCGTAGCGGTGCACGGGCCGGTCGCCGAGGCCGCTCGCGTCCCCCTCCCCCACCAGCACGAAGCACTCGACGGTCGGGATGCTGTCGGCGACGGCCGCCAGCAGCGGGAGCACGGTGGCGTCGACGATCACGACCTTGTCCTGGCCGTGGTCGATGACGTACGCCAGCTGCTCGGGGAACAGCCGCAGGTTCAGGGTGTGCAGCACCGCACCCATCGACGGCACGGCGAGGTAGGCCTCCAAGTGCTCCTGCGTGTTCCACAGGAACGTCCCGACCCGGTCGCCCTGCTCGACGCCCAGGGCCGCGAGCGCCCCGGCCAGTCGTGCGGCCCGTCGCGCCACCTGGGCGTACGTCGCCTCCCGCACGGTGTCGCCGTCGAAGGTGCGCACCCGGCTGTCGGCGAAGACCGTCTCGCCGTGCCGGAGCAGGCTCGAGATCGTGAGCTGGACGTCCTGCATGGTGCTGACCACGGGGTCGGTCACGGGTCCTCCTCGGGTGCGGGTGCTCCTGCGTGCGCAGCCTGCCGCACTCCCTCGGTGCAGGACCAGTACCTCGACGGACGTACGGTGGTGGCGTGCTGACAGGACCTGCGCGAGGACGTCGGTGAGCGGCTGGCGGCGGTGCGACCGGTGCCGCAAGGTGCGGTCCACGGACGAGTTCGACGGTGCGGCCCTGACCTGCACCGTGTGCCTCACCGCCCCCGTGCCGTCGGCGCCCCGCAAGCGGGCGACCACGGTCACGCGGACGCAGACGGCGCCGCGACCGGCCGCCGCCCCGTCCTCCAGCGAGCCCGCCGTCCGGCGTCCGCTGCTCGGATCGGTCGGCAGCGGCGACCTCGAGGTGCGCGAGCGGCGGGCCCGCCGCGCCGCGGCCGAGGCGCTGGCCGTGTCGCATCCCGAGGAGTTCGCCCTGCTGCTGCGCGACGCCCGGGCCGCCGAGGGGCTGCGCCCGCTGAGCAACGGCTCGGCGCCGCCGGCGGCGGACGGCGACTGACCGCCGACTGCTATCGTTCACGCCCGTACGACGCGCGCCGCTAGCTCAACTGGCAGAGCAGCGGACTCTTAATCCGCGGGTTCGGGGTTCGAGTCCCTGGCGGCGCACAGCACCTGACCTGGCCTTTCACCGCTCGCGGTGAGGGGCCAGAGTCGTCTTGCACAAGATCGAGTGTTCAGAACGTGTTCAGCTTCCGTGATCTTGTCCTCCGGACTCGTCGTGCCCTGTCGATGTGCAGGCCGACGGCACCGTCGACCAAGCGGACGAGAGCCCGCGCGGAGCCTCGCGGGCCCGCCGACGGGCGGGGGACGGCTGCGACGTAGAGGGCGCAGTTCTGGTCCTCCGCGACGACTCACCCGTTCGGCGGTCCGCACCGGCGCAAGGCACCAAGCGAGGCGTCACCGGAGGTCCCCCGGCCGGCGCCCTTCCGACGGGCAGCGGGAACAGCCCCTGGCGCCTGCGCCGCCCGAGGTCGAGCACCGCCGACCGGGCTTCGCAGCATGGCATCGCTCGCGGTCGGTGACCGGTATGTCCAACTCGCCAGGCGACGCGCGCAGCACCGCCGTCAGTTCAGCCTCGATCAACGCCTGAGACAGGGTCTCGGTCGCCGTACGGATCCGGTCGTCAACCTCTCACGACGAGCACGCCGCACTCCTGCGCCGCCTCCGCGTCCAGGTGCCACACGTACTCGTTCTTCAGCTTGGTGCTCTGCTGCGCGAACGGCCCGGTCCCGGCGCCGAACAGCCGGACCGCGGGGCGGTTCGACGGGGGTGCGTCCTTGTAGGCGTTGGCGAAGTCGCGGTTCACCGCGCGCAGGTGCTCGAGCAGTCCCGCCTGGACGGCGCCCTCGTCGTACGCGCTGTCCGGCACGCCGGGGTTCAGCTCCAGCGCGAACAGCAGCTGCTTGTCGGCCGAGCAGTCCTCGTACGAGATGACGCGGTACGTCGACATGTCGCGCGCGAGGCCGGCGTCGCCGTACACGAACTCCCGGACGGAGTCCGGCGCGACCGTGGCGCCGTAGAAGTCCACCGAGAGGTCGGAGCGGCCGTAGTGGAACAGCAGCGGCAGGTCGAGCACGCGCTGCTCCAGCAGCCGCGCGAGCCCGTGCCGCTTCAGGACGGGCACGAGGTCGCGCATCCGCACGACGTGGCCCCGGTCGTGGATGTTGTAGCGGATGCGCGGCGAGATGTTGCCCCGGCGGCAGATCGTCGCCAGCAGCTCACCCGCGTCGTTGGTCTCCAGGACGTACGCGAACGGGTTGTACTGGAAGATCATCGGCAGGACGCCGTAGTCGGTGCGCGTCAGCTCCGCGCGCAGGTCCTCGTTGCGCTCCAGCTCCTGCCGCAGCGCGATGGTGAACTCGCTCTCGGCCGCCATGTTGATCTCGAGGTCGGACGCCCCGTAGGAGCCGACGACCTCTCGGAAGGACCGGAGGAGGTAGCGGCGCATGTTCTCGCTCAGCCCCTCCCCGCCGAAGCATGCGATGACGTCGTAGTCGGACAGCCGGCTGCGCGGGTCGTCCGCGAGGTTCTTCAGGAACGGCGGGTACCCCATCACCACGTAGGTGTACGACGGCCCGAAACCCGCCATCGTCTCGATGATCTTGGTCAGATCAGGTCCGGTGGACTTGATCGTGCAGACGTCGGCGAGCGAGGTGCTCACGTTCAGCCCGGTGGCCCACGCGCCGAGCGAGAACGCGTTGAGGACGAACACGGGCTTGTCCCCGACGTACCGGCTGAACGTCGCCTGCAGCGCGAGCCGCACCGCGCGGCGCTCCTCCCGACCCCGCACCCAGTTCGTCGGCGTGCCGCTGGAGCCGGACGACTCGTCGGCCACCACCCCGTAGCGGGGCAGCCGGCCGTTCACGCACCGCTCGGAGGTCGGGTACGGCTTGATGTAAGTGCTCTTGTCCATCTCCGGCAGGCCGGCCACGTCGACGGTGAACCCCCGCAGCCGCACGTCGGCCTGCGGTGCGACGGTCTGCAGATAGGCGCGGTAGGCCGGGACGGTGCGCCGCGCGTGCTCGAACGTCCGCCACGCGCGCCACCGGCCCACGACCCAGCGGTAGCCCTCCAGGCCCGGCGCGAACAGGGCGCGGTGGACCGCGAGGTTGCGGAACACGACGCCGACCAGCAGGTCCTGCACCGCCACGAACAGGAAGATCAGACGCCGCCTCACGCCGCCACCTCCAGCGCCGCGACCGGCAGCCGGTGGCTGCGCGGCGGCTCGGCGGAGTAGCCGACCCGGAACAGCAGCCAGACCAGGTCGCCGTCCTCGCGCTCGTCCACGACCTCGAGCAGTTCTCGATGCGACCGCGGGTTGGTGATGACCGAGCCGAACGGGTGCAGAGCCACGCCGTGCCTGGTGAGCACCAGCCACAGGCGCAGGAACGCCCGCCCCGCCTCGACGTGGTCCCGTTCGTCGGCGAACGGTCCCTTCAACCACGCCACCTGGGGCACGCCGCGCATCGACCTCAGGTAGACGCGCCTCATGACGGCCCCGAGCAGCGGCAGGCGCCACAGCCAGTAGCTGCCCAGGACGAGCCGCATCACCGGCCCGGGCAGCGCGAGGCAGCGCGCCGAGAGCCCGTCGGCCTTGCGCACCGCCTCGCGCTCGGAGTAGCGGAGGTAGCCCCGGATCTCGCGCCGGACCGCGGGGTTCTCCAGGTCGTAGAACAGCGTGCGCTGGTTCACCGCCACCAGCCGGTCCACCAGCGCCGGGTCGTCCGCGACCCGCAGCACGTGCCCGCGTTGCTCCGCCTCCTCCGCCGCCTCGGCGAGGACGTCCCGAGGGACGGTCCGCGCGTCGTACGGCAGGCGCGATGTCCGCCGGGTGAGCAGCAGGTCAGGGTCCAGATCAGGAACCGGCCCCGCCGCCGGCACCAGCGTGAGCGAGCCGACCGGGTGCAGCGGACCGGGCGCGTCGAAGTCCATCGGCGTGCCGTCGAGGCGCTCGACGACGTCGAAGCCCAGCGCGTGCGCCGCGATGCACACCGACTCGACGAAGACGCCGACGCAGACGGACCCGAACGGGATGCCGTACGGCTCCGCCGGCAGCCCGCGCCGCTTGTCGTACAACAGGTGCAGCGTGTCGCCGTCGATGCGGACCCTCATCGGCTGGCTGTTGTGCGGCGACGGGTACCTGTGCACCTGCCTCAGAACGCCCTTCCACACCTGCTCCACGCCGACCCCCGCTTCGTCCGTCGTCCGATCTCCGAGACACCATCGTCCGGGCGGGAGCGGCCTTGAGGCCTCCGTAGGGCTACTCAACATCGGTGGGCTGTGCGGCCCCTGCCCGCGGGAGATCGCGCGTCAACGTGGTGACGTCGACGCAGGGCGGTCCTCCGGGCGGAGCCTCCGGGCTCGGCCCGGGACATCGACGGTGTGCTCCTGCAGCACCGCGAGCGGCACGATCCGGAGCACCGCCCGGTTCGTCGCAGCGTCGACCGCGACGGCAGCTGTTCCGACCGGAGGTCCCCGTGCCGCCCGGCGTGGCACCATCCGACAGGTGACCAGCCGACCTGACCGGGCGGAGCACCTGCGCGATCTCGTACGCCTGCGTCGGGTCCGCGACCGGATCGACCGGGAGTACGCGCAGCCGCTGGACGTCGAGACGCTCGCGCGAGGGGCCCACATGTCGGCCGGGCACCTGAGCCGCGAGTTCCGACTGGCCTACGGCGAGTCGCCGTACTCGTACCTCATGACGCGGCGCATCGAGCGTGCGATGACGCTGCTGCGCCGCGGGGACCTGAGCGTCACCGAGGTGTGCTGTCCACTCGCGACCTCGACGCCGCCTTCGAGCAGCTGTCGGCCGGCGACGCCGAGATCGTCCAGGAGCCGACCGAGCAGCCGTACGGCGTGCGCGACTGCGCCCTTCGCGATCCAGCCGGCAACCTGATCCGCATCAACGAGGTGCGCTGACCAGCGACCGCACCGACCCTCCGGAGGACCCGATGACGCCGGACGCGCCCGCGCGGCACGTCGCCGACAGCCACGACCTGATCCGCGTGCAGGGCGCGCGGCAGAACAACCTCAAGGACATCAGCGTGGAGCTGCCGAAGCGGCGGCTGACCGTGTTCACCGGCGTCTCCGGCTCGGGCAAGAGCTCACTGGTCTTCGGCACCATCGCGGCGGAGTCGCAGCGGCTCATCAACGAGACCTACAGCGCCTTCCTGCAGGGCTTCATGCCGAACGTGGGCCGCCCGGAGGTCGACCTGCTCGAGGGCCTGACGACGGCGATCATCGTCGACCAGGAGCGGATGGGCGCCAACCCGCGCTCGACGGTGGGCACGGCCACCGACGTCAACGCGATGCTGCGCATCGTCTTCAGCCGCCTCGGCTCGCCGCACATCGGTTCGGCCCAGGCGTTCTCGTTCAACGTCGCCTCGATCAGCGGCGCCGGGGCTGTCACGCTCGAGCGCGGCGGGGAGACGGTCAAGGAGCGGCGCAGCTTCAGCATCACCGGCGGCATGTGCCCGAGGTGCGAGGGGATGGGCTCGGTCACCGACTTCGACCTGTCGCAGCTGTACGACGACAGCAAGTCGCTCAGCCAGGGCGCACTCACCATCCCGGGCTACAGCGTCGACGGCTGGTACGGCCGCATCTTCAGCGGCTCGGGCTTCTTCGACCCGGACAAGCCGATCCGGAAGTTCACCAAGAAGGAGCTGCACGACCTGCTCCACCGGGAGCCGACGAAGGTCAAGGTCGACGGCATCAACCTCACCTACGAGGGCCTGATCCCGAAGATCTCGAAGTCACTGCTCGCCAAGGACCGGGAGGCGATGCAGCCGCACATCCGTGCCTTCGTGGACCGGGCGGTGACCTTCACCACGTGCCCCGACTGCGGGGGCACCCGCCTCAACGAGGGAGCGCGCTCGTCGAAGATCGAGGGGATCAGCATCGCGGACGCGTGCGCGATGCAGATCAGCGACCTCGCCGGCTGGGTGCGCGAGCTGGACGAGCCGTCGGTCGCGCCGCTGCTGACGGCGCTCGGGGCGACCCTCGACTCCTTCGTCGAGATCGGCCTCGGCTACCTCAGCCTCGAGCGGTCGACCGGGACGCTGTCGGGCGGTGAGTCGCAGCGCACCAAGATGATCCGTCATCTCGGGTCCTCGCTCACCGACGTCACCTACGTCTTCGACGAGCCGACCATCGGCCTGCACCCGCACGACATCCAACGCATGAACGACCTGCTGCTGCGACTGCGCGACAAGGGCAACACCGTGCTCGTCGTCGAGCACAAGCCCGAGACGATCGTCATCGCCGACCACGTCGTCGACCTCGGTCCCGGTGCCGGTACGGCGGGCGGCAGCGTCTGCTTCGAGGGCACCGTGGACGGGCTGCGCGCGAGCGGCACCCTCACGGGGCGGCACTTCGACGACCGCGCCTCGCTCAAGCCGGCGGTGCGCGCGCGGTCCGGTGTGCTCGAGGTGCGGGGCGCGCGCACCCACAACCTGCAGGACGTCGACGTCGACATCCCGCTCGGCGTCCTCGTCGTGCTCACCGGTGTGGCCGGCTCGGGCAAGAGCTCGCTCATCTCCGGCTCCGTGTCGGGCCAGCAGGGCGTCGTGACGGTCGACCAGGCGGCGATCAAGGGCTCGCGGCGCAGCAACCCGGCGACCTGCACGGGGCTGCTGGAGCCGATCCGCAAGGCGTTCGCCAAGGCGAACGGCGTGAAGCCGGCGCTGTTCAGCGCCAACTCCGAGGGCGCCTGTCCCACCTGCAACGGCGCCGGCGTCGTCTACACCGACCTGGCGATGATGGCGGGCGTCGCCAGCCCCTGCGAGCTGTGCGAGGGCAAGCGGTTCCAGGCGTCGGTGCTTGGCTACCACCTCGGCGGTCGCGACATCAGCGAGGTGCTCGCGATGTCGGTCACGGAGGCCGAGGAGTTCTTCGGCACCGGTGAGGCGCGCACCCCCGCCGCGCACACGGTGCTGTCCCGGCTGGCCGGCGTCGGTCTCGGCTACCTCAGCCTCGGCCAACCTCTCACCACGCTGTCGGGTGGCGAGCGGCAACGGCTGAAGCTGGCGGTGTCCATG
>CADCUE010000203.1 GCA_902805805.1 uncultured Frankineae bacterium
CGACGCGGTCGACAACTCCGCCGGGGTCGACTGCAGCGACCACGAGGTCAACATCAAGATCATGCTCGACCGGCTCGTCGCCCGCGGCGAGCTCGACCAGGACGCGCGCAACGCGCGCCTGCGCAGGATGACCGACGACGTCGCCCGGTTGGTGCTCGACAACAACGACGAGCAGAACCGGACCCTGTCGGTCGAGAGCGCCTACGCCGCAGACCTGCTGCCCGCACACCGCCGCTTCCTCGAGGTGCTCGAGGGAGCAGGCGCGATCGACCGCTCGCTGGAGGCGCTGCCCACCGCCGCCGAGCTCGACCGGCGGGTCCGGGACGGCGACGGGCTCACGAACCCGGAGCTGTCCGTGCTCCTGGCGCACGCGAAGATCTCGCTGCGCAGCGCGCTGCTGGCGAGCGACCTGCCGGACGAGCCGTGGGTCCGGCCGACGCTGCAGGCCTACTTCCCCGCCGAGCTGGGGGAGGGCCTGGCCGACCGGCTCGTCGAGCACCCGCTGCGCCGCGAGATCGTCGCGACGGTCCTCGTCAACGACGTCGTCGCCGCCGGCGGGCTGACCTTCGCCTTCCGCGCCGCCGAGGAGACGGGCAGCGACGCGGCCGACGTCGTGCGCGCCTTCGCCGTGACGCGGAGCGTGTTCAGGCTCGGTGAGCGCATGGCCGCGGTCGAGGAGCTCGACGGGCTGGTGCCGGCGTCCGAGCAGGCGCGCCTGCGGCACGAGCAGCAGCGGCTGCTCGACCGCGCCGTGCGCTGGTTCCTGCAGGCGCGGCCCGAGGGCGTCGACGTCACCCGCGAGCTCGAGCGGTTCGGCCCGACGCTGCGGGCGCTGGCCCCCCGCGTGCCCGAGCTGCTGCGGGGCCACGACCTGGCCTTCCTGCAGCGGCGGGCCGAGGAGCTCGTCTCGTCCGGCGTCGGCGGGCCGGAGGCGCTGCGCACGACGAGCCTGCTGTTCGACTACGCGCTCCTGGACGTCACGGAGGTCGCCGTCGCCACCGGCCGGCCCGCCGAGCAGGTGGCCGCCACCTGGTTCGCCGTGTCCGACCGCTACGGCTTCGACCGCCTGCTCACCGCCGTGTCGTCGCTGAGCCGCACCGACCGCTGGGAGACGCTCGCGCGCGCCGCGCTGCGCGACGACCTGTACGCGCTGCTCCGCGAGTTCACCACCGCCGTCGTGAGCGACGAGCGGTCGTCGTCCCTCGACGCTCCGGCCGCGGTCGAGCACTGGGAGGCCGACCGCGCCGCGGCGGTCCGGCGGGCGCGGCAGACCCTCGGCGAGCTCGAGCTCGCCGGCCGGGCCGACCTCACCGCCCTGTCCGTCGCCCTGCGGACGCTGCGGACCGTCATGCGCCGTCGCTGACCGGCAGCCGCCGAGCAGGTTGACACGGCCACGCCGAAGGGCAACAGTGAACCGCGTGGTTCACCATCAGTTCGCGGCCCTGGGTGACCCGACCCGGCTGGCCATCGTCGAGCGGCTCGCCCACGGGCCGACGTCCGCCGGCGAGCTCGCGGCGCCGACGACGCTGTCGCTGCCCGCCGTGCTCAAGCACGTCCGCGTGCTCGAGGAGGCGGGCCTGGTGACGACCGTCAAGCGCGGCCGGGTGCGCGAGTGCCGGCTGCGCGACGACGCGCTCGTCGCCGTGGCCACGTGGACCGCACAGCAGCAGGCGCTCTGGTCGACCCGGCTGGACGCCCTCGGCTCGCTCCTGGAGGACACGTGACCACCGCTCCGCTCCTGTCGTTCGACCTCGACCGCACCTACCCCGCGCCGCCCGAGCGGGTCTGGGCCGCCTGGACCCGGGCGGACCTGCTCGAGCGCTGGGCCTGCCCGGACCCGGACTGGCGCGTGTCGACCTGCGAGGTCGACCCCCGCGCCGGCGGCGGCTACCGGCTGCGGTTCGGCCCCCGCCCGGCCGGGGACGCGTACAGCGAGACGGCGACCTTCGCGGTCTTCGAGCCGGTGGAGCGCCTCGTGCTCGACGTGCTCACCTCGGGCGAGGACATGGCCGAGCGGTCCCGCTGCACGGTGCTGCTCCGGCCGGTCGACGGCGGGACCCGGCTCGAGCTCACGGTCGAGGGACTGTCGGGCGAGGAGGCGGCCCAGGGCATGCGCGTGGGCTGGACGTGGTGCCTGGAGGGCATCGCCGCGCAGCTGGACGCGGCGGCCTGAGAGCGGGCGACGGGAATCGAACCCGCGTTCTCAGCTTGGGAAGCTGATGTTCTGCCGCTGAACTACGCCCGCAGCGGTGCGGGGTCACCCTACCCGGCCAGGCCGGACCTCGCGGGCAGCCGCTGGACGAGGTCGGCGAGCAGCTCGGGACCCACGCGGCAGCACCCGCCGACGAGCCGTGCACCGCCGTCCACCCAGCGCGAGACGTCGGCGGGGGACAGGCGCGGATCGCCGGCCCAGCACCTCGCTGCGGCGTCCCAGCGCTCGCCGCTGTTGGGGTAGACGACGACGGGACGGCCGCTGCGGGCCGCAGCCGTCACGGCGGGGGCGACGTCGTCCGGTGCGAGGCAGTTGACGCCGGCTGCGACCACGGACGGCGCGTCGCGCACCATGGCGAAGACCTCCTCGGCCCGCTCCCCGCGGCGGGTGCGCACGGTCCCGCTCGCGTCCAGCGCGGTGGTCAGCGAGATCCAGGCCGGCACGTCCACGTCGGCCAGCTCGAGCAGCAGCGCCTCGACCTCGAGGGCTGCGGGGAGCGTCTCGCACGCGAGGACGTCGGCGCCTGCGTCGGCGAGGGCGTGCAGCCGCGGGCGGTGGAACCGGCGCAGGGCGGCGAGGTCGAGCCCGTCGGGTCCGGCGTACGCGCCGGTGTACTCCGAGCCGTCGGCGAGCACCGCGCCGTACGGCCCGACGGAACCGGCCACCCAGGCCGGCCCGACCAGGCCGGCCCGGTCGCGCGCGTCCTGCGCGAGCGCGACCGAGCGGCGCAGCGACCGCTCGGCGGCGTCCGCACCGAGGCCTGCTGCGGCGAAGCCCTCGGCGCTGACCTGGTAGCTGGCCGTCGTCGCGACGCGGGCGCCCGCGGCGAAGAAGCGGGTGTGCGCGCGGACGACGGCCGCGGGGTCCTGCTCGACCAGGCGGGCGGACCACAGCGACGTGCTGACGTCGTGGCCGGCGGCCTCCAGCTCGGTCGACAGACCGCCGTCGAGGGGCACGACCCCGTGCGCGAGCGCATCGGCGAAGGACGTGGGCGCCGGCACACCGCCATCCTGCCGGACGCGACCGCGGCGGCCGTCCCGGGCGGGACGACCGCCGCCGCCTGGCGTCTAGGGCTGCGGGTCGGGGCGGTGCGGGCTGCCCGGGCCCTGGCCCTCGGTCGCGCCCCCGGGCGCGTCCCCGGGTGTGCCGCTGCTGTGCGCGGGACCCTGTCCCGGGGTCGGGCCGTGCCCCTCGGGGGTGCGCGCCGGCGCCTGGTCCGCCGGCGGCGCACCGCTGGGCTGCGCGGTGGCGGACGGCGTCCGCAGCGTCGCACCGGAGCTGGCCGGGTCGCTCGTGACCGGAGGAGCGCTGCCGGGGTCGACCTGGGCGAGCATCGCCTGGTCGATCTGCGCCGTCTCGGCGGGCGTCCCCCCCAGCGGCTTGGGGGCCTCCACCGCGACGTCCGGCGTGACCGCGCCGGCGCCGACGAGCGCCGGTGACGCGGCGATCAGCGAGCGGGCCAGGATCTGGGAGACGTCCAGGACCTGCACCCCGTCCTTGGCCTGTCCGGACTGCTGCTTGGCCGTGACGGCGTCGGAGAGCATCACCATGCAGAAGGGACAGGCGGTCGACACGATGTCCGGGTCGAGCCCGAGCGCCTCGTCCGTTCGCTCGACGTTGATGGACTTGCCGATCTTCTCCTCCATCCACATGCGCGCGCCGCCGGCACCGCAGCAGAACCCGCGCTCCTTGCAGCGCGGCATCTCCTGGCTGTTCAGACCGTTGATGGCGTCGAGGATCTCGCGCGGAGGCGTGTAGACCTTGTTGTGCCGGCCGAGGTAGCACGGGTCGTGGTAGGTGACCTTCTCGTCGACCGGGGAGACCGGCACGAGGTGCCCGTCGGCGAGCAGCGACGCGAGCAGCTGCGTGTGGTGCACGACCTCGTAGTGGCCGCCGAGCTGCGGGTACTCGTTGGCGAGGGTGTTGAAGCAGTGCGGGCAGGTCGCCACGATCTTGACGTCGTTCTCGCGGGTGGCGCCGATGCTGTTGAGCGTCTCGACGTTCTCCGCCGCGAGCATCTGGAAGACGAACTCGTTGCCGAGGCGCCGGGCCGGGTCACCGGAGCACGTCTCGCCCGAGCCGAGCACGGCGTACTCGACGCCTGCGGTGTGCAGCAGCTCCGCGACCGCGCGGGTCACCTTCTTGCTGCGGTCCTCGAGCGCACCGGCGCAGCCGACCCAGAACAGGTACTCCACCTCGTGCGGGATCTCGCCGTCGACCACCCGCACCTCGAAGGGCAGCCCCTCCATCCAGTCGTTGCGGGCCTTGTTGTTGAGACCCCAGGGATTGCCGGCGTTCTCGAGGTTGCGCAGCATCACGCCGGCCTCGCTCGGGAACGCGCTCTCGATGAGGACCTGGTAGCGCCGCATGTCGAGGATGTGGTCGACGTGCTCGATGTCGACGGGGCACTGCTCGACGCAGGCGCCGCAGGTGGTGCAGCTCCACAGGACGTCGGGGTCGATGACCCCGCCCTCCTCGGCGGTCCCGACGAGCGGACGCACGGCCTGGTCGTGGTTGGTGCCCTTGACGCGGGCGTAGCCGTCCTCGGGGACGTCGTGACCACCGGATGAGTGACCGGGCGTGCCGGCGTCGTGGAAGTCGGGGACGTGGTCCTCGGGCGCGGTCGCGCTGCCCAGGACGTACGGCGCCTTGGCGAACAGGTGGTCGCGCAGGTTCATGATCAGCAGCTTGGGGGACAGCGGCTTGCCGGTGTTCCAGGCCGGGCACTGCGACTGGCAGCGACCGCACTCGGTGCAGGTGGCCATGTCGAGCATGGCCGTCCACCTGAAGTCCTCGACCTTGGCGACGCCGAAGGTGTCGACGTCGGGGTCGGCCTCCTCGAGCTCGAGGACCTTGCCGTTGCTCATCATCGGGAGCAGGCCACCGAGGGCGGTCCCCTCGGGGTTGCGCTTGGTCAGCACGTTGAGCGGCGCGGTCGCGATGTGCAGGTGCTTGGAGTGCACGACCAGCACGAGGAAGCCCATGATGACGGCGATGTGGGCCAGGATCATCACGTCCTCGAGCCGCGCCGCGAAGGTGTCGCCGAGCGGCTCGATCGCGAGGCTGAGCAGCTTGCTGAAGAACGGCGCCCACTCGTCCGCCTGCCAGGGCGAGGTGCCGTGCGCCAGCTGGGCCGCGCGGATGCCGAACAGCGTGAGGATGACCAGGCCGATCAGCCCGAGCACGACCCAGGCCGCCTGCGTGTGCGAGCCGTAGAAGCGCGAGTCCCGCGCCAGGCGCTTGGGCTCGTTGCGCTTGCGGATGACGGCGAAGGCGATCAGGCCCAGCCCGACGGCCACACCGAAGAAGTCCTCGAGGAAGCCCAGGACCGGGCTGCGGCCGATGAGCGGGATGGCGAAGGTCTGGCTGAACAGGTGCCCGTAGGCCTCGATGATCGTCAGGAACAGGACGAGGAAGCCCCAGAACACGAAGAAGTGGGCGATCCCGGGGACGTTCCACTTCAGCAGCCGGGCCTGGCCGAAGACCTCGACCACCTGCCCCAGCAGGCGCTTGGGCCAGTTGTCGAGCCGACCGGGTGAGGGCTGCCCGGCCGCGATCAGGCGGGTCAGGAACCACACCCGCCGGCCCGCGATGGCCAGGGCCACCGCCGTGATCAGCAGACCGAGCACCAGGCGCACGATCATGTGCGTTTCCACGGGACCTCCGAGCACGGGCGGCGCTACCGAGCACCGCTGCACGAGGAAGCGTACGACCCGGCTGCCGACCGCTCCTACCGGTCGGTAACAGGCTGTCTCGGCACCCTCGGTGCCATTGTCCTTCCCGCCGCACCCGAGGACGAGCCGGCCCCGCGGTCGGCGTCAGTAGGCGGCGGACAGCGCCCGCGCGGCCCCCTGCACGACCAGCGCGGTCAGCGGTCCGGCGAGCAGCAGCGCCAGCACGAGGGCCAGCACGCGCATGCGCAGGTTGGGCCCGCCACGCGGGTCCCTCATCTCGGAGAGCACGGGACGAGCCTGCCACGGCCGGCCGCCGCCGGGCCGGACTGCGGCGTCAGCGCCCGCCGGCGACCTTGCGGCTGCGCTGCTCGAGACCGGGTCCGCCGTACGGGTAGTCCGCCACCGCAGGGGCGCTCACCGTGTCCAGCCGGGCGTGCTCGTCGTCGGTCAGCACCAGGTCTGCGGCGCCCAGGTTCTGCTGCAGCTGCTCGGTGGTGCGAGCGCCCAGGATGACCGAGCTGACAGCGGGGCGGGCGACGAGCCAGGCAAGAGCCACCTGGGCCATGGGGACGGAGTGCGCCTCCGCGACGTCCTGCACGGCCTCCAGCACGTCCCAGGTCCGCTCGCGACCACCGACGCGGTCGTAGGCCTCGATCCCGCGGTCGGGGTCCTCGCCCAGGCGGGTGGCCCCGGTCGGCCGCTGGTCACGGGTGTACTTGCCCGACAGCCAGCCACCCGCCAGTGGGCTCCAGGGCAGCAGGCCGAGGCCGTTGTGCTCGCAGGCGGGCACGATCTCGTGCTCGATGTCGCGCACCAGCAGGCTGTACGACGGCTGCAGCGTGACGGGCACGGCCAGGTGCTCGCGCTCGGCGAGGTCGACGGCCTTCTGCAGCTGCCAGCCGGCGAAGTTCGACAGCCCCGGGTAGTCGATCTTGCCCGCGTGGACGGCGTCGTCCAGGAAGCGCAGCGTCTCCTCGAGCGGCGTCACGGGATCCCAGGCGTGCAGCTGGTAGAGGTCGACGTGGTCCACACCCAGCCGGCTGAGCGAGGCGTCGAGCGCCCTGCGCAGGTGCCGCCGCGAGTTGCCGAGGCCGTTCGGCTCGTCCGCCATCGGGAAGCGGCCCTTCGTGGCGAGCACGACCCGGTCGCGGACGTCGGCGGGGCGGGCGGCCAGCCAGCGCCCGACGATCTGCTCCGACACGCCGGCGGAGTAGACGTCGGCGGTGTCGACGAGCGTGCCGCCGGCCTCGACGAAGGCGTCGAGCTGCTGGTGCGCGGCTGCCTCGTCGGTCTCGTCGCCGAAGGTCATCGTCCCCAGGCACAGGGTCGAGACCGACGTGCCGCTGCGGCCGAGCGTGCGGTACTGCATGGAGGGCTCCTCGTCGACGACTCCAGCGGGCCCTACCCGTCGTCGGCGACATGACGCGGCTGCTTCCAGGAGCAGGACTCCTGAGCCGGGAAGGCTCAAGCCGGTTTGACCGTTGTCCGTGGAGGCACCATCCTGAGTGCCGAGCACTCAACTCGCGACATCCGTACGACGAAAGGGCACCTCCATGGCACGCGCCGTCGGCATCGACCTCGGCACCACCAACTCCTGCGTCGCCGTCCTCGAGGGCGGTGAGCCTGCGGTCATCGCCAACGCCGAGGGCTCGCGCACCACCCCGTCGATCGTCGCCTTCGCCAAGAACGGCGAGGTGCTGGTCGGCGAGGTCGCCAAGCGCCAGGCCGTCACCAACGTCGAGCGGACGATCCGCTCCGTGAAGCGCCACATGGGCACGGCGTGGAAGCAGACCCTCGACGGCAAGGACTTCACCCCCCAGCAGATCAGCGCCTTCGTGCTGCAGAAGCTCAAGCGCGACGCCGAGAGCTACCTCGGCGAGCCGGTCACCGACGCGGTCATCACGGTGCCGGCCTACTTCTCGGACGCCGAGCGCCAGGCGACGAAGGAGGCCGGCGAGATCGCCGGCCTGAACGTCCTGCGCATCGTCAACGAGCCCACCGCGGCCGCGCTGGCGTACGGCCTGGACAAGGGCGAGAAGGAGCAGACGATCCTCGTCTTCGACCTCGGCGGTGGCACGTTCGACGTGTCGCTGCTCGAGATCGGCGACGGCGTCATCGAGGTCAAGGCGACCTCCGGCGACAACAAGCTCGGTGGTGACGACTGGGACCAGCGCATCGTCGAGCACCTGGTCAAGCAGTTCCAGCTGTCCAACAACGGCATCGACCTGTCCGGCGACAAGATGGCGATGCAGCGCCTGCGCGAGGCCGCCGAGAAGGCGAAGATCGAGCTGTCGGCGTCGCAGTCGACCGGCATCAACCTGCCCTACATCACCGCGAGCCCCGAGGGCCCGCTGCACCTCGACGTCACGCTGACGCGGGCGGAGTTCCAGCGCATGACGCAGGACCTGCTCGACCGCTGCAAGGGCCCGTTCCAGCAGGCCATCAAGGACGCCGGCATCTCCATCGGACAGATCGACCACGTCGTGCTCGTCGGTGGCTCGACCCGCATGCCGGCCGTCTCCGACCTGGTCCGCGAGCTGGCCGGCAAGGAGCCCAACAAGGGCGTCAACCCGGACGAGGTCGTCGCGGTCGGCGCGGCGCTGCAGGCCGGTGTCCTCAAGGGCGAGGTCAAGGACGTCCTGCTGCTCGACGTCACGCCGCTGTCCCTGGGCATCGAGACCAAGGGCGGCATCATGACCAAG
>CADCUE010000204.1 GCA_902805805.1 uncultured Frankineae bacterium
GGGGTCGTCTTGCCCGCCCCGCTGTGGCCGACGACCGCGACGTTGCGGACGAGGTCCGCCGGACGTGGCGCCGGGGCGGCGCTCGCCGCGTCCCCACGGGCCTGGGCACTCTTCGGCACGTCGTACCTCCGGGTCGCGTCCCCGGTCCGTCCGGGCGTCACAGCCTGCCGTCGCGGGCGCGGCCGGACAAGGGCGCCGCGCCACGAGCGCGTCCGGGACCGCCCCGGACGAGGCCTCCGCGCCACTAGCGTGCAGGGGACCCACCCTCGGACGGACGGACCCCGATGCTCAGCCTGCGCGTGCGCCCGGTGCTCGCCCGCGTGGTCGACCCCGTGGCGGCGGCGCTGCTGCGGGCGGGGGTGTCCCCGGACGCCATCACGGTCCTCGGCACGGTCGGCGTCGTGACCGGCGCCCTCGCGTTCTTCCCCCGCGGGCAGCTGTTCGTCGGGACGATGGTCGTGACGGCGTTCGTGCTCACCGACATGCTCGACGGCGCGATGGCGCGCCGGATCGAGCGCCGCAGCGTCTTCGGGGCCTGGCTCGACAGCACGTGCGACCGGCTGGCCGACGCGGCCGTCTTCAGCGGCCTGGTGCTGTGGCTCGTCGGGGACGGCGACGACGTGCTGCTCGCCGGCGTGGCGCTGTTCTGCCTCGTCGCCGGGTCGCTCGTGTCGTACGCCAAGGCCCGCGCCGAAGGGCTCGGCCTGCGCTGCGACGTCGGGTTCGCCGAGCGGGCCGAGCGGCTGATCATCGTGCTGGTCGCGGCCGGCTTCAGCGGGCTCGGCGTGACGTGGGCCCTGCCGGTCGGCCTGTGGGCGCTGGCGGTCGCCTCGGCCGTCACCGTGGTGCAGCGCCTGCTCGAGGTGCGTCGCCAGGCTGCAGCGGCGGTGCGGTGAGGCCGCTGCTCGACCGCGTCGCCGGGCTGGTCACGGGGCGCCTGTCCGACGCGGCGTACGCCGGCGGCTGGGCGCTCGTCCGCGCGCTGCCCGAGGACGCCGCGCAGGCGCTGTTCCGGGCCGGCGCCGACCTCGCCTGGCGCCGCGGCGGCCGCGGCGTCGACCAGCTGCGCCGCAACCTCGCCCGCGTCGCCCCGGGCCAGGACCTCGTCCGCGAGGCGCTGCGGTCGTACGCCCGCTACTGGTGCGAGGTCTTCCGTCTCCCGGTGACCTCCCGCGAGCGGATCGTCGGCGGCATGACGACCGTCGGCGAGCCCCGGCTGCGCGAGAGCATCGCCGCCGGGCGCGGGACCGTCATGGCGCTGCCCCACAGCGGCAACTGGGACCACGCCGGCGCCTGGTGCGGCGCGAGCGGCGTGCCGTTCACGACGGTGGCCGAGCGGCTGCGTCCCGAGTCGCTGTACGACCGGTTCGTCGCCTTCCGCGAGTCGCTCGGCATGGAGGTGCTGCCGCTCACCGGCGGTGCGCGTCCGCCGTACGACGTGCTCGTCGAGCGGCTGGAGGCCGGCGGCACCCTGTGCCTGCTCGCCGACCGCGACCTGTCGGCGCGGGGGGTCGACGTCGAGTTCTTCGGCGAGACCGCCCGCATGCCGGCCGGTCCGGCGTCGCTGGCGCTGCGCACCGGCGCGACGCTGCTGCCCGTCACCCTGTCCTTCCGGCCCGACGGCTGGCAGGTCGTCTGGCACCCGGCGGTGCCCCACACCGACGTCGCGACCATGACGCAGGCGATGGCCGACGCCTTCGCCGCCGGCATCGCCGAGCACCCCGCCGACTGGCACATGCTGCAGCGGCTGTGGCTCGACGACCTCGCCGCGGACGACCCGCGCCGGGCCCGGCAGGCATGAGGGTCGGCATCACCTGCCCCTACACCTGGGACGTCCCGGGCGGGGTGCAGGCCCACGTCCGCGACCTCGCCGACCACCTCATCGCCCTCGGCCACGACGTGTCGGTGCTCACGCCGGTCGACGACCCCGACGGGGCCGACCTGCCGCCGTACGTCGTGCCCGCCGGCCGGGCGGTGCCGGTGCCGTACAACGGCTCGGTGGCGCGGCTGGTGTTCGGGCCGCTGTCGCTGGCGCGGGCCCGCCGCTGGGTGCGCGAGGGCGAGTTCGACGTCCTGCACGTCCACGAGCCGACCGTGCCGAGCGTGTCGATGCTGGCGTGCTTCGCGGCCAGCGGGCCGATGGTCGCGACCTTCCACACGGCGACGGCGCGCAGCCGTGCGCTGCAGGTCTTCGGCACCGCGCTGCAGCCGGTGCTCGAGAAGGTCACCGGCCGCATCGCCGTCTCCCCGGCGGCCCGCCGGGTGGTCGTCGAGCACCTGGGCGGCGACGCCGTCCTGGTCCCGAACGGCGTCGAGGTCGCACGCTTCGACGGGGCCGCGCCGCTGCCGGGGCGGCCGTCCGGGCCCACCGTCGTCTTCCTCGGGCGGCTGGACGAGGGGCGCAAGGGCCTCGCAGTGCTGCTCGAGGCGCTGCCCGAGCTCGTGCGGCTGGTCCCCGACGTGCGGCTCCTCGTCGCCGGACCCGGCGACGCCGACGACGTGCGCGCCGCCGTGCCGCGCAGCCTGCGCGACCGGGTCGAGCTGCTCGGGCTCGTGAGCGACGAGGACAAGCCGCGGGTGTTCGCGAGCGGCCACGTCTACTGCGCGCCGAACACCCACGGGGAGTCGTTCGGCATCGTCCTGGTGGAGGCGATGGCGGCCGGCACGCCGGTGGTGGCGAGCGACCTCGAGGCGTTCCGGCGGGTCCTGCAGGGCGGCCGTGCGGGGGTCCTCGTGCCGGTGCGCGACCCCGGCGCGCTGGCGCAGGCCCTCGGCGACCTCCTCCTGGACGAGCCCCGCCGCGGCGCGCTGGCGGCGGCGGCCCGCGAGGCGGTCGAGGCGTACGACTGGCGGACCGTCACCGGGCAGGTCGTCGCCGTGTACGAGACGGTCACGGCCGCCGTCGCGCCGTCGGTCCACGTGGAGGTCGACGCCGACCTCGAGGTGCTGGCCGCGCTGCTCGACGACGGCGACGAGGAGGACGACGCCGGCCGGGTCGTCACGACCCTGCGGCGGTGGATCGCCGAGCGACCACGGCAGCAACGCGTGCCGTGATCACGCAGATCGCCGTCGGCGTCGTGCTGTTCGTCCTCGCCGTCCTGTACGTCAGCTGGACCGCCGGGCGCCTCGACCGGCTGCACGCGCGGGTCGACGCCGCCTGGGCCGCCCTCGACGCGGCCCTCGTGCGCCGGGCCGCGGCGGCACGGGCGGTCGCGGCGGGCCTGGCACCCGGGCCGGAGTCCGTGGCCCT
>CADCUE010000205.1 GCA_902805805.1 uncultured Frankineae bacterium
AGCCCGATGTCGGCATCCACAGCACCCGGGTGCTGTGGATGCCGACAGGTCACGGGTGGCTCACGACGAGAGTGCCTGTCGGACATCGCGGTTAGGGTCGGACCAGGACGCAGTGCTGTGCAGGCGGACAGGAGCGCGAGATGGCCACGAAGGACACCGGCGGGCAGGACCGGGCGAGTCGCCGCGAGCAGGAGGTCGAGGAGACCGAGGCGGTCGACACCAGCGACGTCCAGGAACGCGTCGGAAAGCTCACCGACGACGTCGACGCTCTGCTGGACGAGATCGACGACGTTCTGGAGACAAATGCAGAAGACTTCGTGAAGGGTTTTGTGCAAAAAGGGGGGGAATAGACCACCTGCCTGCCGTTTCTTTCCATCAATGCTGTGAAGATGTGCAGGGACTGCGGTCTCGAGCTGCCGCTCGAAGACTTCTCTCCGTCCAAGAAGAACGCCGACGGCCGGACGTCGTACTGCCGCCCTTGCTTCCGAGTCCGGGACAAGGCCTATCGCGCCGCCCGGGCCGCGGCCCGGGGTACGACCGTCCGCACGCGACGCGCCGTGGCGGAGGGGCACGGGCACTGCCCCGAGTGCGACACGACGAAGCCGCTGTCCGACTTCGGGCGTCGGACAGGCAAGCGGAACGGACGGGTCGCGTACTGCCACCCGTGCTTCAACCGCATCAAGGAGGAGTCTCGAGAGCGCCTGCACGGCAGTACCCGCAACTACCACCTCAAGCGTCGTTACGGGATCACCGTCGAGGACTACGACCGGATGCTCGCCGAGCAGGGCGGCCTGTGCGCGCTGTGCCAGGAGCGCCCGGCCGAGCACGTCGACCACGACCACGTGACCGGACGCGTGAGAGGGCTCCTCTGCTTCTGCTGCAACCAGGGGCTCGGCAACTTCCGTGACCGCGCCGACGTGCTGCGGCTCGCCATCGGCTACCTGCGAGCCAGCACCTGGCAGAAGGAGCGGCTGGAGCCCGGGGTCTACCGGCTGCACCCGCCTCGGGTGTCGTGACCGCCCCCGGTTCACCGGTCGTCGCTCACAGGCGTCGCTCTGTAGGGTGACGGTCAGGACGCAGACCGCGCTGCTCGACAGGCCTCCGCAGCCCGAGACGCCTGTGCACCCCTGCCGCCGCACCGCGACCGACACGACTGGAGACACCCCATGGCCGTCCCTCCCGCGCCGGACACCGGTCTGCACGGGCGCCTCCCGTCGTCGTTCACCGCCGCAGGCTCCGCGTCGTTCAGCGACTTCCTCGGTCAGGTCGCGCCCGAGCTGCTGCCCAGCCGCCGGGAGCTGCCGCCGGGTGTCGTCGAGGCGCCGCACGGCACCACGATCGTCGCCGTGGTGCACACCAGCGGCGTCCTGATGGCCGGCGACCGCCGCGCCACGATGGGCAACGTCATCGCCCAGCGGGACATCGAGAAGGTCTTCCCGGCCGACGACTACAGCGTCGTCGGCATCGCCGGGACCGCTGGTCTCGCCGTCGAGATGGTGCGGCTGTTCCAGGTGGAGCTCGAGCACTACGAGAAGATGGAAGGCCACGTCCTGTCGCTGGACGGCAAGGCGAACCGCCTGTCGACCATGATCCGCGGCAACCTCGGCATGGCGATGCAGGGGCTGGCGGTCGTCCCCCTGTTCGCCGGCTACGACCTCGACGGCGCAGTGGGCCGGATCTTCTCCTACGACGTCACCGGCGGCCGCTACGAGGAGCACTCGTTCCACTCCGTCGGCTCGGGCAGCACCTTCGCCCGCAGCGCGCTGAAGAAGCGCTACCGCGACGACATCGACGAGGCCGGAGCGGTGAAGATGGCTGTCGACGCGCTGTACGACGCCGCCGACGACGACTCGGCGACCGGCGGGCCCGATCTCACCCGGCGGATCTACCCGGTGGTCATGAGCGTCACGGACGAGGGAGCGCGCCGGCTGCCGGAGCCCGACGTGGGCGCCGTGGTGGAGACGATCGTGGCCGAGCGGATGCAGAACCCCGGCGGATGAACGCTCCAGCCCCTTCCCGCACGCGAACCCGGAGAGCCACCCGATGAGCACGCCCTTCTACGTCTCGCCCGAGCAGCTCATGAAGGACAAGAGCGACTTCGCGCGCAAGGGCATCTCCCGCGGTCGCTCGGTGCTCACGCTCGCCTACGCCGACGGGATCCTGTTCGTGGGCGAGAACCCGAGCAACGCCCTGCACAAGATCAGCGAGATCTACGACCGCATCGCGTTCGCCGCCGTCGGCAAGTACAACGAGTTCGAGAACCTCCGCCTCGCCGGCGTCCGCTACGCCGACCTGCGCGGCTACCAGTACGACCGCCGGGACGTGACCAGCCGCGGACTGGCCAACGCCTACGCGCAGACGCTCGGCACGATCTTCACCGAGTCGGGCAAGCCGTACGAGGTCGAGATCGTCGTCGCCGAGGTGGGCGAGCGGACCGGCGACGACCAGCTGTACCGCCTCACCTACGACGGCTCGGTGGCAGAGGAGCACGGCCACGTCGTCATGGGGGGCAACAGCGAACCTCTGGCGACCTACGTGCGCGAGCGGCACGACCCGAGCGCCTCGCTCGAGACCGTCCTGCAGCTCGGCGTCGCGGCGCTCGGGCAGACCGGTCCCGACGGCACCCCCCGCACCATCGCCGCCGACGACCTCGAAGCCGCGGTCCTCGACCGCACCCGTCCGCGACGGGCGTTCTCGCGTCTCGTCGGAACTCGACTCGAGCGCCTGCTCGGCCAGGAGACCCCCACCGCATGACCGCTCGGCCCGCCCCTGCCCCGCGCACCCGGATCTCCGGCACCCGGATCTCCGGCACCCGGATCTCCCGCACCCTGCTGGCCGTGGCGCTGGCCGGCACCCTCGCGGCCTGCGGCGGAGGAGGCGACGACACGGTCGCCGCCGACGCCAGCCCCACGGCCCTCAGCTGCCCGATCGAGGCGAAGGAGGTCGAGGCGCCCGCCGGCGCCACCACCGACCTCAAGACCAAGCCCGTCATCGCCCCGGGCAAGGGCCCGGCACCCAAGGACCTGCAGTACTCCGACATCGTCGTCGGCGAGGGCGACGAGGCTCAGACCGGCGACCAGGTGCAGGTCAAGTACGTCGGCGCTCTCTACGAGACGGGCAAGGAGTTCGACTCGTCGTGGAGCCGTGGCCCCGACGAGACCCTGCCGTTCGGCATCTGCCGCCAGGGCGTCGTGCCCGGCTTCGCCGTCGGGCCGAGCGGCATGAAGGTCGGCGGGCGGCGCCAGATCGTGCTGCCGCCGGAGTACGGCTACGGCGCCCAGGGCTCGCCGCCCGCGATCCCGCCCAACAGCACGCTGGTCTTCGTGGTCGACCTGGTGGAGGTCGGCTGAGCCGGGGAACTCCTCGGGACATGCCGAAGACGACGCGATCAGGCCAGCCGAAGCAGGACGAGCTCCCGTCGACCCTGCAGCGGTCGCCGGACAAGGCCCAGCGCACCTACGCCAAGACCTACGACTCCGCCGCCGAGACCTACGGCGACGGCGAGCGGGCTGCCCGTACGGCCTTCTCCGCCGTCAAGCACTCCTTCGAGAAGGTCGGCGACCACTGGGAGCCCAAGCAGGAGAAGGGCCCCAGCGACGACCGGGCCGCCGGCGGAGCGGACACGCCGGCCGAGACCGCAGGCGGTGTGGACGCCCACGCCAGCAAGAAGCACCTGTACGAGCTCGCTCAGCGGCTCGAGGTCCCCGGCCGGTCGTCGATGAGCAAGGACGAGCTGGTCGCGGCGATCGACAAGGCCAACCGCCGCGCCACGGCTCGGGCCCGGCGGAGCTGACGGCCGACCGGAGTCGTGACGCCGCGGCCGACCCGCACCCGCCGGTCGGCCGGGACACCGTCGCGGACGCCCGGCGCGCCGGTGCCCCACCTCCCTCCCACGGGGGCGGCAGGGCGTGGCCGCGGCTGCACGCCGACCTCGTCGCCGCGGTCTTCGTGGGTGGCTGCGTCGGCGGCTACGCCCGGTACGCCGTCAGCCTGGCGTGGGACGCGCCGCGCAGCGGCTTCCCGGTGGCGACGCTCGCCGTCAACGTGGTCGGTGCTTTCGTGCTGGGCCTCGTCGTGGTCGTGGCGACCGACATCCGCCCTCACCGCTACCTGCGTCCACTGCTCGGCACCGGCTTCTGCGGTGCGCTGACCACGTTCGCGGCAGTCGTGGTGGCGCTGGCGCAGCTGCTGGACTCGGGCCGGTACGCCGTGGCGATCGCCTACCTCGGCGCGACCGTCGGGAGCGGTCTGCTGGCCGTCGTCCTCGGCCGAGCCGCCGGTCGCGCTCTGCCGACCTCCTCCCGCCGTCACCGCCAGGACAGGAGCGCCTGATGCGCCTGCGGCACGTCGGGCGCGCGCAGCCTCGTGAGGACGACCGAGCATGCTGACGCTCGCGGTGGCCGTGGCGGCGGGTCTCGGCGCCGTGGTCCGGTACGTCCTCGACCAGGTCGTGCAGCACCGCACAGGCGGCGAGCTCCCGTACGGCACCTTCGTCGTCAACGTCAGCGGCTCGCTGCTGCTCGGGCTGGTCACAGGGCTGTCGCTGCACCACGGTCTGCCGTCGACGCCGACGGTGGTCCTCGGGATCGGCTTCGCGGGCGGGTACACGACCCTGTCGACCTGGGCGTGGGAGTCGCTCGTCCTGGCCGAGTCCGGCGCGGTGCGCCAGGCAGCCGTCAACGTCGTGGGCAGCTTCGTCGTCGGACTGCTGGCGGCTGCTGCCGGTCTCGGGCTCGCCCTGCTCTGACGCTCGGGGCAGGCCGCACGCGTCCGGGATCAGGCGCAGCCGGGGTCGATGACCCGGCGGAGGGCGCCGAGCGACTGCGGGCGCGGTCGGTAGAAGACGTTGGTGCCCTTGCGGGTCCCCTCGACCAGACCGGCGTCCCGGAGCTGCTCGAGGTGATGGCTGACGGTCGGCTCGGACACGCCGACCGCCGGAGCGAGGTCGCAGGTGCACGCGCCGGTGTCCGCCTCGGCCAGCAGGATCGACATCAGCCGCACGCGGACGGGTCGGCGAGGGAGAGACGCAGGGCGATCTCGAGGGCGTCAGATCGTGCCGCAGGATCAGCTCGTCCGACGAACGTCTAACCGGAAGGCACCCGATGACCGTCGAGAACAGCCCCGCGCCCGCCGGCAGCCCGGCACCGACGCCGAGGACCGGGCGGCTCCAGCTCGCTCTCAACGTGGACGACCTCGCCGAGGCCGTCACCTTCTACAGCAAGCTCCTCGGGACGGCGCCGGCCAAGCTGCGGCCCGGCTACGCCAACTTCGCCGTGTCCTCCCCGCCCCTGAAGCTCGTGCTGCTCGAGAACGACGGCAAGGGCGGCAGCCTCGACCACCTGGGCATCGAGGTCCCGGACGCCGGCTCGGTCCACCGCGAGATCGCCCGGCTGTCCGGCGAGGGCCTGCTCACGGACGAGGAGCGGGGCACCACCTGCTGCTTCGCCACGCAGGACAAGGTGTGGGTGACCGGCCCCGACGGTGAGCGCTGGGAGGTCTACACCGTGCTGGCCGACAGCCCGACGTTCGGGACCAGCTCCACGGCCTTCGTCGCCCCCGGGCAGGCTCCCAGCGACAGCGCGTGCTGCAGCACCGCCGCCGGCGACGAGCAGGGCCGCGCGTCCGCCTGCTGCTGACCGCCCCCCGGTCGAGCTCACGACCGCCGGGCGAGCACGCTGCGCAGGACGTCCGCCTCGTCGCTGATCACCGCGTTGACCCCCATCCCGACCACCCGGTCGAGCGCCTCGAGGTCGTCGACCCCCCAGGTCATGACCACCTCCACCCGCTCGCGGAGCTGAGCCACCGCGGGAGCGGTCAGCAGCGAGCGGTGCAGGCTCACGCCGTACGGCCGCCGCCCGCCGGCGACGCGTCGCCGCAGGCGCAGCAGCTCCAGCGGGGTGCGCGCGGTGAGCACCGGCCGCACCCAGGGCAGACCGCCCAGCGCGTCGAGCCCCGGCCACCAGCGCGAGCAGGCCAGCACCGGCGCGGCGGGCCGGGCGGCGTGCACCAGCTCGGCCACGCGGGCGCCCACCTTGCCCGGGCCCTTGAGGTCGAGCATCACTGTCGTACGGCCGTCGAGCGCGGCCAGCACGGCGGCCAGCTCCAGCTGGGGCGCGGACGCCCGGGTCAGCTCGAGACCCGCCGTGCCGCGGTCCCACAGCACCGGCAGCGGTCGCAGGTGCTTGCTGTGGCGCACCTCCAGACGGCCGGCACGGGCATGGACGTCGGCCTCCAGGACGTCGACCCCGAGCTCGACGGCGGTGCGCAGCGCGGTCAGGTCGTTGCCCGCGCGATGGGCGATGGCCAGCAGCGTCACGGCGCCTGGCGCCGGCCCGGCACCGGACCGCTCCGCTGCTGCGGCGGCACGACGGGCTGCGGGGACCGCTGGGCCGGCAGCGTGGGCACCGGCCGGCGTGCGTCGCGGCGGCGCTCCAGGCGCAGGGCCACCGCCCAGCCGGCGAGCCCGAAGGCCGCGCCGATCAGCACGTCGAGGACGTAGTGGTTGGCGGTCAGGACCGTCGCCAGTCCCATGAGCACCGGCATGAGCCGACCGACCGTCCGCAGGGCCACCGAGCTCGCGGCGGCGACCAGCGCCAGTCCGACGAGCAGGTCCCAGCCGACGTGCAGGCTCGGCATGGCGGCGTACTGGTTGACGAACGCCGGGGGCTGCAGCACGCGGTACGAGCTCGACTGCTCGGTGATCGTGTCGACGAAGCCGAGCCCGGCCAGCCGTGGGGGAGCCACCGGGTAGGTCGTGTAGACGCACAGGCCCAGCAGCCCGGAGGCGACCATGGCGTTGCGCAGGCGCAGGAAGATCCTGCGGTCGCGCAGCGCCAGCCAGACGAAGGTGAGCGCGATCACCGGCCAGTGGCCCCAGATGTAGATCCAGTTCGCCGCGGTGGTCAGGACGTCCACCTCGACGAGCACGGCCTGGACCCCGGCCTCGACGTCCAGCCCGAGCTGCTTCTCCACCGCGAGCACGTCGGAGGCGTTGCGGCGGGCCTCGTCCGCGTCGCCGGCCGTCAGCCCCCGCACGCCGAAGTAGGTGGCGACCCCCAGCGCGACGACGGACGCATCTGCGGCCAACGAGCGCAGACCCCGTCGCCACGCCGCAGAGCCCACCGCGGGCGGGCGTCTGCCCTGCACCATGGAAGACCCCCCCGGTCCGTCGTGGCGCGTCCAGTCTGGACCCTGCGCGGCGCCGCGCGAAGCGGTTTGCGGCGACCGGCGCTCAAGCAGGCGAGGCGGCCGGGACGGCGTCGTGGTGCCAGCGACCCGCCAGGAAGCGGGCGAGCAGCAGGCTGACCCCGCCGAGCAGCAGTGCCGGCAGCCAGGCGAGCGTCGCCTTGAGCGCCACGGCGCCCAGGGCGGCGTGCCACGGCAGGCCCAGCCCGGCGAGCGCGACGACCAGCGCGCCGTCGCGAGGGCTGGCGCCGTGCGGACCGGGCACCGCGCCGGCGAGCTGGCTCGCGCCGAACGCGCCGAGCAGGGCGAGCGGGCCGAGCGTGTGGCCGGTCGCGGCGACCGTGCCGAGCAGGAGCAGGCAGATCGAGAGCTGGTAGGCCACGGACAGCGCGATGCCGAGGACGAGCGCCCGACCGCGCGGCAGCCGGCGGTGCGGCACGAGATCGGGTCGACGGCGGCCGAGGAGCACGGCGAGGACTCCCGCGACCGCGGCGACGCCGAGCGCGGTGCCCAGCATCCGCAGCGGCAGGGCGGTCGCGGCGACCCCGACGAAGGCGGCGAGGCCCACCGCGCCGACGAGCCGGTCCAGCCCGGCCTCGGCCACGGCGTCGGGCGTGCTCATCCCGGTGCGGGTGAGCCGCCGCACGCGCCAGGCGTCGGCCCCGACGTGTCCGGGTGTGAGCAGACCGCACAGCTCGGCCTCGGCGTAGGCCCGGACGTGCCACCGCCGCGAGCGGCCGCTCGCGGACAGCGCGTGCCACCGCAACGGGCACAGGACGTACTTGCCGACGACCCACGGCGCGAGCCCGAGCAGTGCCGGCCACCACGCCAGGCGCGGCAGCGACGGGAGGGTCACCAGCGGCACCGCCACGGCGACGGCGACCAGCAGGACGCGCAGGGCTGCGGTCCGGTGGCGCCGTACGGCGGTCGTCGCGGACACGCTGGCTCCTTCCGCGGCACGCGGACGAGGCGGGGAGAGCGGCGGTGTCGGCCTGCCCGGTCCCCGGCGAGGACGTTGCACGGGGTGTTCCCCGACACGGTCCGGGACGAACAGCCCGAGGTCGACGACTCGGCCCGGGCGACCGGCCGAGCCGGTGGCACGTCCGGCGGCGGCGCGGGTGCCCGACATAGGCTCCGCACGTGGAGCGCCGGATCATGGGCATCGAGAACGAGTACGGCGTGACGTGCACGTTCCGGGGCCAGCGCCGCCTGTCCCCGGACGAGGTCGCCCGCTACCTGTTCCGCCGCGTGGTGTCGTGGGGCCGCAGCTCCAACGTGTTCCTGCGCAACGGCGCCCGGCTCTATCTCGACGTCGGCTCCCACCCGGAGTACGCCACCCCCGAGTGCGACA
>CADCUE010000206.1 GCA_902805805.1 uncultured Frankineae bacterium
CGGGCTGCGGAGGGGGGAGCGGGGCGTCGCCGTGGACGGCGTCCGCGGCGGTGCGGGCCGGGCCGCCCTGCGACTCGGTGCGCGCCGGCGGAGTCGGGCGCGACGGCGGCGGCGTCGGCGGACCGGTCGGACCCGCCGGAGCGGCCCCGATCTCGAGCCGGCGCTCCAGCCGCTCGAGGCGCGACAGCACCGCGCTGTCGTCGGCGGACGCAGCCGGCAGCAGGACCCGGGCGCAGACCAGCTCGAGCAGCAGCCGAGGAGCGGTCTTGCCGCGCATCTCCACCAGACCGGCGTGGAACAGGTCGGCGGCCCGCGACAACCCGGCCGAGCCCATCGCGGTGGCCTGCCGGGCCATCCGGTCGAGCTGGTCGGAGGGGCAGTCGAGCAGTCCGGTCGTGCCGGCGTCGGGCACCGCGTCGAGGACGATCAGGTCGCGCAGCCGCTCGAGGACGTCGGTGACGAAGCGCTGCGGGTCGTGACCGCCCTCCATGACCTGGTCGAGCAGGCCGTAGACCGCGGCGGCGTCGTGCGCGGCGAAGGCGTCGACGATCCCGTCGAGCAGCGTGTCGGGCGTGACGCCCAGCAGACCGGCGGCGCCCTCGCGGGTCACGCCGTCGGGTCCGGCGGAGGCCAGCACCTGGTCCAGGATCGACAGCCCGTCGCGGGCCGACCCCGCGGCCGCGCGGACCACGAGCGGGAGCACGGTCGGGTCGACGGCGATGCCCTCCTGCGCGACCACCGAGCCCAGCAGGTCGGTGAGCGCCCGGGGCGACATGAGCCGGAACGGGTAGTGGTGCGTGCGCGAGCGGATCGTCTGCAGGACGCCCTCGGGCTCGGTCGTCGCGAAGACGAACTTCACGAACTCCGGCGGCTCCTCCACGAGCTTGAGCAGCGCGTTGAAGGCCGCCGTCGTGACCATGTGGGCCTCGTCGATGATGTAGACCTTGTAGCGGCTGGAGACCGGGGCGAAGAACGCGCGCTCCCGCAGGTCACGGGCGTCATCGACGCCGTTGTGCGACGCGGCGTCGATCTCGATGACGTCCAGCGAGCCGGCGCCGTTGGGCGCGAGCGCGACGCAGGAGTCGCAGGTCCCGCACGGATCGGGCGTGGGTCCCTGCTCGCAGTTGAGGGAGCGCGCCATGATCCGGGCGCTCGAGGTCTTGCCGCAGCCCCGCGGCCCGCTGAACAGGTAGGCGTGGGAGATCCGGCCGTTGGCCAGCGCCTGGCGCAGCGGGCCGGTGACGTGGGACTGGCCGACGACCTCGGCGAAGCTGCCCGGCCGGTACTTGCGGTAGAGCGCAAGGCTCACGGCTGTCCCTCCCTGCCTGGACCCGCCCGAACGGGCCCGCGGACATGCAGGACCCCCCGCACACCCGCCCAGAGCCTGCCTGCCCTTGCTGCCTTCCGGCCCTGGGGGAGTTCAGCGGGATGGGCGCCGCACGAGGGGTCTGCCGACGACCCTACCTGCCGCGGCGCTACCGCGGACGGCGGCCGCTCGGCTAGCATCGGGCGGGTCACAGCCAGGAGGATTCGCCTAGTTGGCCTATGGCGCACGCTTGGAAAGCGTGTTGGGGGCAACCCCTCGCGAGTTCGAATCTCGCATCCTCCGCACACCCCCTCCGGACGTCAGCGGTCCCTGGCACGCTGACCGGCATGGGCCGACCCCGCGACCTCAGCCGGCGCGCGGTGCGTCGCGTGCGCTCCGCGGCCCGGGCCGACGGCGCCGACCGCAGCGGCCTGTCGGCGCTGCTGTCCGTCCACGCGCTGCACGCCGCGGGCGACGCGCTGATCGCCGTCGCGCTCGCCGGGACGCTGTTCTTCTCCGTGCCGATCGGCGAGGCGCGCAGCCGGGTGGCGCTCTACCTGCTGCTGACGATGCTGCCCTTCGCGCTGCTCGTGCCGGTGGCGGGGCCGGCGCTCGACCGCTTCCCGCACGGCCGGCGCAACGTCCTCGCCCTCACGACCGGAGGCCGCGGACTGCTGACCTGGGTGATGGCGGGCGCCACGGCGGGCCTCGGTCTCTACCCGCTGGCGCTGGCGGTCCTCGTGCTGTCGCGGGCGTACGGCGTCGCGCGCGCCGCCGCCGTCCCTCGCGTGCGGCCCGACCGCATCGGGCTCGTCTCGGCCAACGCCCGGCTGAACGTCGCGGCGGTCAGCGCCGGGGCGGCCGCGGCCGCCGTCGGCTGGGCGATCGACGTCGTCCTCGACCCGGGCTGGGTCCTGCGCCTGGCCAGCCTGCTGCTCATCGTCGGCGGCGTGCTGTCCCTGCGGCTGCCGGAGCACGTCGACGAGGCCCCCGACCGCACCGCCGCGCCACCGCCCCGCTTCGTGCTCAGCCGCAGTGCACGGGAGGTGACCGGTCCGCTGTCGTCGGCGGTGGCCCTGCGGGCGCTGGCCGGGCTCCTGACGCTGTTCCTGGCCTTCCTGCTGCGGGCGGAGGGCGCCTCCGGAGTGCTCGTCGCCGCCGTGGTCGGTGCGGCCGCCCTCGGCCAGCTCGCCGGCACGACCCTGGCGGCGCGCCTGCCCGAGGGCTCGGCTCGCGCGCTGTCGCTGGTGTCCCTCGCCGGCCCCTTCGTCGCCTGCCTGGGGGCCGCGGTCACCGGCGCCGACCCGTGGGTCGTCGCGGCCGCGGGAGCCACCGGGATGTCGGTCAGCCTGTCGCGCTTCGCCCTGGACGCCGCGCTGCAGGAGCACGTCACCGGCCGATCCCTCGGCACGGCGTTCGCCCGCTCGGAGACCGCGCTGCAGCTCGCCTGGGTGCTCGGCGCCGGGATCGCCGTGTTCCTGCCGCCCTCCGCCGCTCTCGGGTTCGGCCTCGCTGCGGCGCTGCCGCCCCTCGGTCTGCTGCTGGCCCGCCGGCTGCCGCGCCCGGCCGCGGACGGCGGTGCTCGTCCGGTCGGGCGGTCGTGGCGCAGGTCGGGCTCGTCGACCTAGCGCGGAGCCAGGACGTACCTGACAGGAGCGGTGGCTCCCCGCGATCACCATGACCGTGCGGCCGAGCACGCACGCGCGCTGCGCCCGCAGCATCCGGCTGCACGTCATCCCGCGGCTCGGGGCCGTACCGCTGCAGAAGCTCGACCCGATGATGCTCGACGACTTCTCCCGCGCAACCCCCTCGACACGGAGTGCACGCTGAACCGGGACCACGTCCGTCCCCCTGACCCCTGGAGACTCCGTGCGCCCCTACACCCCCGCGGACGGCCCTGCCGTCGTCGC
>CADCUE010000207.1 GCA_902805805.1 uncultured Frankineae bacterium
GACAGGACGGCCGTCCACCGCCAGCAGCAGGTCCTCGGCACGGGCGAGGGCGACCCCGCCGCGCTCGGCCGCTGCCCGCAGGTCGGCCCACGACGACGACGCGACGGTCAGCGGGGAGCCCGCGAGCCGGCGCAGCGTGGCGTCGTGGCTGAGCACCAGCACGCCGTCGGCGGACAGGCGGAGGTCGACCTCGACACCGTCCGCACCGGCCCGGACGGCCGCCGCGACGGCGGACAGGGTGTTCTCGGCGGGGGCGCCGACGGACGCAGGACCGGACGAGCCGCGGTGGGCGTACAGGCGCACGCCGCCACCGTCCCCGCCACGGGTGTCGGGCGGCCGACAGCGACGTGGACGGCGGGCGGACGTTGGCCGGACGTCACACGAGGTCAGACGGGTGGGCCGAGGACGGCAGCCAGCCGCTGTCCGGCCAGCGCGGACGCCTCCTGGCGCAGGGAGGCGGCGAGGTGGTGCCGCCAGTCCTGCGCCCGCTCGGAGGTCACCCGGCGGTGGCAGTTGGCGCAGCGCACCGAGCACTTGGCGATCTCCGCCTCGATGTCGCTCCACCGGCCGCAGGCCGCGACGAGGGCGGCGACGTCGGACCGCTTGTCGGTGCCGACGTCGTGGTCGAAGTCGAGCACCCGGATGTCGCTCTCCCCGCAGTCGACGCAGGGATGGGCTCTCAGGTGCTCGCCGATTCGGCGCTTGTACTCGGCCCTCGTCGCCACCGTGCGGCGCCTGACGTTGGCGCGGTGCTGCTGCTGGTTCGCGGCGTACCACTTCCGGGCGCACGAGCGGCACCGTGACTGCAGGCCGTCCGCCGCAGCGGCGCGCCGGCTGAACTCGGTGAGCGGCCGCAGCTCGTGGCAGGTGCAGCAGCGCTTGGTCGCGTCCATCCCCGGACGCTCCCACCCGCCCATGACAGTCCTGGTGGGCCGTGTCGGGGTCGAACCGACGCGCCGCAGATTAAAAGTCTGCTGCTCTACCAGCTGAGCTAACGGCCCGGCACGGCTCCTCGACCGCCGGACGGGCGGCGGCGGCGAGGGACCGCGTCCCACGGTACGGGCTCGCGTCCAGCGGGTGGTGCGGTAGGCAGGACCGCATGAGGCGCCGTCTGCTGCGAGCCCTCGCGATGGCGGCCGTCGGCGTGCTCGGCGCGTTCCTGGCCATCACGGTGGCCGGGACGGTCACCCGGGACGTCGGCCCGTTCCAGGCCGACCTGTCGCTGCAGCCCTCGCTCACGGGGGGCACCGAGGTCGCCGTGCCGCCCCTGGGCGAGCTCCAGCTCGACACGCACGACAGCCCGGTGCTGCTCCAGGTCGGTGTCACGCAGCTGCGCACGGAGGCCGCCCGCTCGATCGCCACCGATCCAGGGGCGCTGCGCGGGATCGGCGCCGACGTCAACGCCGACCTGCGCAGCGGCGTGCGCGACCTCGTGCTGCGCACCGTCGTCGTGACGGTGCTCGGCGCGGCTGCTCTGGGCCTGCTCGTCTTCCGTCGGCTGCGCCGGACCCTGGTGGCCGCGGCGTCCGGGCTGGGGGCGCTGGTCGTCCTCGGGGGTGCCACGGTCGCCACCGCCGACGACCGGGCCCTCGCCGAGCCGCGCTTCACCGGCCTGCTGGCCTCGGCCCCCGGGGCGGTCGGCGACGTGCGGGACATCCTCGCGAGCTTCGACGCGTACGGGCTGCAGCTCGGGCGCCTGGTCGTCAACGTCACCGAGCTGTACACCGTGACCAGCGAGCTGCAGACCTACGTGCCGGACGACGGCACGGTGCGCGTCCTGCACATCAGCGACCTGCACCTCAACCCGACGGCCTACGACATCGTCGAGTCGGTGGTCGAGCAGTTCCGGGTCGACCTCGTCGTCGACACCGGGGACAGCACCGACCTCGGCACGCCTCCGGAGACCCGCTACGTCGACGCGATCGGCCGGCTCGACGTCCCCTACGCGTGGATCCGGGGCAACCACGACAGCCGGCTCGTCCAGGACGCCGTCCGGCGGCAGCCCAACGCCACGGTCCTGGACGGACCGCAGGTCGCGGAGGTCGCGGGCGTGCGCCTGCTGGGGCAGGGCGATCCGCGCTTCATCACCGACGCCGCGACCCGGGGCGAGGACCCGCCCGAGGTCCTGGAGGTCGTCGGCGAGCAGCTGCGTCAGGCGTACGACGACGCGGACGACAAGCCGGACCTCGTGCTGACCCACGATCCGGCGACGTCCGGGCCGCTGCTGGGCGGCCCGCCGGTCGTGCTCGCCGGGCACACGCACAAGCGACGCACCGAGACGACCGACGGCACCACGCTGCTGGTGCAGGGCTCGACGGGGGGCGCCGGGCTGCGCGCGCTGAAGGGCGAGGAGCCGACCCCCGTCACCCTGTCGGTCCTCTACCTGGACCCCGAGACCAAGCAGCTGCAGGCGTACGACGACATCACGCTCGGGGGCATCGGCTCGAGCGAGGCGCGGATCAGCCGCCACGCGGTCGTCGAGCCGCCGGAGGCCTCGCCCGGGCCCGCCGCGGACGGGGGCTGAGCTCGGCCGGCTCGGGCGGGCGGCCGGTCCGCTATGCTCTGCGACGTCCCCGACGGCCAGACGGCGGAGGCGCGCTGTCCGGCCACCGGCAGGGAGCGGTCCCCATCGTCTAGCGGCCCAGGACTCCACCCTTTCAAGGTGGCTACGCGGGTTCGAATCCCGTTGGGGGCACAGCAAGAAGGCCTGTTCTCAGGCCCCGTAGCGCAGTTGGTTAGCGCGCCGCCCTGTCACGGCGGAGGTCGCGGGTTCGAGTCCCGTCGGGGTCGCAGCACCATCGGTCAGGTAGCTCAGCTGGTAGAGCACACGCCTGAAAAGCGTGGGGTCGGCGGTTCGATCCCGCCCCTGACCACCTCCCGCTCCCGAGCGGTCGCGACGACTCCGGCGCAGCCGGCCCTCGTGGGACCGCCCGCCGGTGCCTGGTCACCTCGGACGCCGCTGCGCACCGTCAGACGACGTCTCGGGCCTCGCTCACCGTCCCCCGCCGTCGCGTCGCACGGCAGGTTTCATCCCGACCGGCGCGATCATGAGGTGCGTGCTGGCCACGTCGGTGATCAGGGAGGCAGCCGTGCGCCCCGTGCTCTGCCTGGTCGCCGCCCTGGCGCTGGTCGGCTGCGCTTCCGACCAGGAGGCTGCGGCCGAGGCTGCGGCCCGGTCGTTCGACATGGCGCTGCGCTCCGGTGACGTCGGC
>CADCUE010000208.1 GCA_902805805.1 uncultured Frankineae bacterium
GGCGCCCGTCGCGCGCAGTCCGATCACGGTCCCCGGGCCGCGCTCCCTCGTGCACGGCTGGGAGGTCAGCACGCGCCGCAGCGGTGCGGCCCTCCGACTGGCCGACGCCAGCCCGCTGGCCAAGCTCGCCGTGCGAGCAGACGCCGACGGGGCGTTCGCCCGCGCGGTGGACGTGCCGTTCCGGCACACCCGACGGGAGGACGACGTCCTTGTCGTCGGCAGTGCGCCGGGGGAGTGGCTGCTCGTCGGCGCTGCCGGCTCGGTGGAGCGGCTGCGCGAGTGGGTGCAGAGCCGGGGCGCTGACGACCTGGTGCACACGGTCGACCTCACCCACGGCCGGGCGCTGATGCGCATGACGGGTCGCGACGCGGCCCGGGCGCTCGCCAAGATCTGCGCGATCGACCTCGACGACACGGTGACGCCCGAAGGGACCGCCTTCCGCACCTCGGTCGCGAAGATCGCCACGGACGTCGTCCGTGACGACGCGGGGGCCGCTGCTGGCGCGGCCTCGTACCTCTTGCACTGCGAGCGCTCGTCCGGTCAGTACCTGTTCGACTGCCTGCTCGACGCCGGCAGGGAGTTCGGTATCGAGCCGGCCGGCTCGGACCTCGACGGAAAGGGAGCCTGACGTGGCAATGCCTTCAGACCTGGAGATCGCGAGGGGCGCCACGCTGAAGCCCCTGGACGAGGTGGCGGCGAGCATCGGCATCGGTGATCACCTGCTCGAGCCGTACGGCGCCTCCGTCGCCAAGATCAAGCTCGAGGCCATCGAGGAGCTCGCGGACCGGCCGAAGGCCAAGTACGTCGTCGTCAGCGCCGTCACGCCGACGCCGCTGGGCGAGGGCAAGACCACCACCACGGTGGGCTTGGGCCAGGCGTTCACCCACATCGGCAAGACGGCGACCATCGCGATCCGGCAGCCCTCGATGGGCCCGACCTTCGGCATCAAGGGCGGCGCGGCCGGCGGTGGCTACAGCCAGGTGGTGCCGATGGAGCAGCTCAACCTGCACCTCACCGGTGACTCCCACGCCGTCACGGCGGCGCACAACCTGCTGTCGGCGATGCTCGACAACTCGCTCTACCAGGGCAACCCGACCGGCCTGTCGCAGCACGACGTGACGTGGCGGCGGGTGCTGGACGTGAACGACCGCGCCCTGCGCAACACCGTCATCGGTCTCGGCAGCCGGCTCGACGGCGTGCCGCGCGAGACGGGCTTCGACATCACGGCGGCCAGCGAGGTCATGGCCGTGCTCGCCCTGGCGACGTCGCTGTCCGACCTGCGCACCCGCCTGGGCCGCATCGTCGTCGGCTACACCGCTCAGGGCGAGCCGGTGACGGCCGACGACCTCAAGGCCGGTGGCGCCATGACAGTGATCATGCGCGAGGCGATCAAGCCGAACCTCATGCAGACCCTGGAGAACACCCCGGTCCTCGTGCACGCCGGACCCTTCGGCAACATCGCGCACGGCAACTCCTCCGTCGTGGCCGACCGGGTCGGCATCCACGGTGGCGACTACCTGGTCACGGAAGCCGGCTTCGGGGCTGACATCGGCGCCGAGAAGTTCTTCAACATCAAGTGCCGCAACTCCGGGCTGACGCCCGATGCGGCGGTCGTGGTCACGACCATCCGCGCCATGAAGGCGCACTCCGGCCGCCACAAGATCGTGGCCGGGCGCGCGCTGCCGCCGGACCTGCTCAAGGAGAACCCGGACGAGGTCCGCATGGGGGCGTCGAACCTGCGCAAGCAGCTCGAGAACATCAAGCTGCACGGCGTCACGCCGGTCGTCGCGATCAACGCCTTCCCGGACGACTTCCCGTCCGAGCACGAGGCGGTGCGGCAGATCGCGGCGGAGCTGGGTGTCCGGTCCGCCGTGTGCACGCACTTCGGCGAGGGCGGCAAGGGCGCCACCGAGCTGGCCGAGGCCGTGGCAGAGGCCTGCGACGAGCCGTCGGACTTCCGCTTCCTCTACCCCGACGAGGCGTCGCTGCGGGACAAGATCGAGGCCCTGGCGACTCAGGTGTACGGCGCTGACGGCGTCGACTACGCGCCGGCTGCCGCCAAGCAGCTCGCCAACTACGAGAGGAACGGGTTCGGCACGCTGCCCATCTGCGTCGCGAAGACGCACCTGTCGATCTCGTCGGACCCGACCCTGCTGGGTGCCCCGACCGGCTGGCGCCTGCCGGTGCGCGAGGTCCGCGCCAACGTCGGTGCCGGGTTCATCTACCCGATCTGCGGTGACATGCGGACCATGCCCGGGCTCGGCACCTCTGCCGCCGCCGAGCGCATCGACATCGATGCGAACGGCGAGATCGTCGGCCTCTCGTGAGAGCCGGCCCCGTGGGCGCCCGATGAGCTACGCCTTCCTGGACGAGCCGCTGTCGGTGTTCCTCGACCGAGTGGCCAGCGACGAGCCGGCTCCCGGCGGCGGTGCGTGTGCCGCTGTCACCGTGAGCCTCGCCGCCGGTCTGTGTGCCATGGCGGCCCGCTTCAGCTCCACCACCGTCGCCGACGCGGCGGCGGTGGTGGAGCGCGCGGAGGCGTTGCGGCAGCGGGTGCAGGGGCTGGCGCAGCAGGACGCGGAGGCCTACACGCAGGTGCTGCAGGCCTTCAAGCTCCCGAGGCAGCCCGACCCGGACGGGCGCCGGCAGAAGATCGAGGCTGCCCTGTCCGCTGCCGCCGAGCCGCCGCTGGCCGTGGCGGAGGCTGCGGTCGAGGTGGGACAGATGGCGCGCCGCCTGGAGGTCGAGGGCAACGCGAACCTGCGAGGCGATGCGGTCACGGGTCGGCTCCTCGCCGAAGCCGGTTGCCGGGCGGCGGTGGAACTGGTCGAGGCGAACGTGCCCGAGGGGACGCCTCCACAGCTGCGCGCGAGAGCGCTCGCCGACTCATGGTCGTAGGCGACATGCGGGCTCTTGTCATCGACGGTGCGGCAGCAGCCCGCGAGCTGCACGTCGGGCTCGAGCGCGAGGTCAAGGCGCTGCGGGACAGCCACGTGGCGCCGGGCCTGGCGACCGTTCTGGTGGGCAGTGACTACGCCTCGCTCGCCTACGAGCGGCGGGTGCGGATGCTCGCGGAGTCGGTGGGATGCCACTACGTCAGCGCGCGTCTGGACGTCGACGCCGAGCAGGCCGACCTGCTCGCCGTCGTCGGTGGGCTGAACACCGACCCTCGCATCTCCGGCATCC
>CADCUE010000209.1 GCA_902805805.1 uncultured Frankineae bacterium
CTCGGCCATGTCGTCGATGGCGTCACGAGCGTGCTCCGGGTAGAGCGCCGGGGCGTCCTCGCGGTGCAGCGCCGTCCACTCGGTCGACAGGTCGAGCGTGATCTGCGGGTAGTCGTTGCTGACGATGCGCTCGGTCTGGGTGTCCCAGAGGAAGGGGACCGTGGCGCGGCCCTCGAAGTCGGGGTCGGAGCGCCGGTAGAGCTCCATGACGTACGACGCCCCGGTGACCGGGTCGACGCCGCCCTCGTCGAGGGTGAAGCGCCAGCCCTGCTCGTCACGGATCGGGTCGACGACCCGCAGCGCGATCGCGTCCTCGAGGCCGAGCAGGCTCCGCACGATGACCGACCGGTGGGCCCACGGGCAGGCCATGCAGACGTAGAGCACGTAGCGCCCGGCCTCGACGGGGTAGCCGCTGCTGCCGTCGGCGGTGATGCGGTCGGTGAAGCGGTTGGGCTGCCGGACGAACGAGCCGTCCTTCACCTCCGCGAACTGTGCGGTCACTGCTCGCTCCCCAGGGAGAAGGTGGCTTCGAGGTCGTGCTTGCTGTAGGCCTGGAACGCGATCAGGGTCTCGGTCGCCTGCACCCCGGGGACCTTGTTGACCTGCCCCGCGATGACCTCGTGGAGCTCCTCGTGACGGCGTACCCGCACCAGCGCGACCAGGTCGACCTCACCGGCCACGGAGTAGACCTCGCTCACCCCGTCGAGGTCGGCGATGCGCTGGGCCACTTCGGGGATCTGGTCGACGGCGGCGTTGATCATGACGATCGCGGTGATCACCCCAGGAAGGTATCCGCCGGGCCGGTCCTCCACACCCGGTGGACGGTGCGGCGCGGGTCTCAGGCGGAGGCGCGAGCCGGCTGGGCGACCGGGCGCAGCCCCCGCCGGTCGTCGAAGGGGCGGACGGCGGCCCGGGCGTCCTGCGCCGCCTCGAGCCGGCCCCGGTGGCCGCCGGCGCCCCGCGCAGGGGAGGCGAAGGTGCCCGTCAGGCGGACCAGGCGCGTGCCGGAGGTCTCGAGCCAGCGCAGGACGCACTCGACCTCCTCGGCGGTCGCCGCCGGCAGGGGGCCCGGTCCGGTGACGACGGTCTCCGCCGTGGCGAGCAGCGCGTCGACGTAGGGCGCCGGGTGGGCGCCCCGCGGGATGGTGCCGGCGGCGACGAGCCGACCCCGGCGCACCACGGCGACCTCCCACCCGAGGTCGCCGGTCGGGCGGGCAGCGACGAGCTCGGGGACGTCCGTGAGGGCCTGCAGGCGCTGCAGCCGCGCGGCGGCGCGGACGAACGCGGTCAGGCGGTCGCGCTGCGCGGCGGCGTCCTCGAAGCGCTCGTCGGCCGCGAGCGCGGTGATGCGGGCGGTCAGCGCGTCGACGACGGCGGCCGGGTCGCCGCCGACGGCAGTGCGGTAGGACGACGCGTGGGCGGCGTAGGCCTCGACCGACTCGCCCCCCTCCGGCCCGCGGCAGGGTGCGCCGCAGCGCCGCATCTCGGCGAGCACGCACGCGGCGGACGGCCGGCGCGGGGACAGCCGGGTGGTGCACTGGCGCAGCGGCAGGGCCTCGTGGACGGCGGCGACCGCCAGCTCGGCCGTCGAGCTGCGGCCGAACGGGCCGAGGTAGCAGGCGCCGTCGTCGAGCACCTGGCGGACCAGCGACAGGCGCGGGAAGGCCTCGACCGTCAGCTTGACCCAGACGGCCTTGTCGGGGCGCTTGCTGCGGCGGTTGTAGCGCGGGCTGTGCTCGGCGATCAGCCGCAGCTCACGCACCTCGGCCTCGAGCGCCGTGCTGCAGACGACCGGGTCGACCCGCTCGGCGACGGCCACCATCTCGGCCATGCGGGTGCGCTGCTCGCTGGCCGTGAAGTACTGCCGGACGCGGCCGCGCAGGTTCGTGCTCTTCCCGACGTAGAGCACCCGCCCGCGTGCGTCGCGGAAGAGGTAGACGCCCGGCAGCGCGGGGAGCCCGTCGGCGAGGTGGCGCTTGCGGCGCTGCGCGGCGCTGACCTGGCTGGAGAAGGTCCGCAGCTCCTCGAGGCTGTGGACGCCCAGACCACCGAGCCGGGCGACCAGCCCGTGCAGGACGTCGACCGTGGCCCGGGCGTCGGTGAGCGCCCGGTGGTCGGGGGTCGTGGGGGAGCGGAACAGCCGGGCGAGCGTGGCCAGCTTGCAGTTGGCCGCCTCGTCGCGCGTGAGGACGCGCCGTGCGAGCCGCGCGGTGTCGACGGAGTCGGGGCCGGGCCAGGGGATGTCGAGCCGCGCGCACCCGGCCTTGAGGAAGCCGAGGTCGAAGGGCGCGTTGTGGGCGACCAGGACGGCGCCGCGGCTGAACTCGAGGAACGCGGGCAGTGCCTGGTCGAGCCGTGGGCTGCCGGCGACCATGGCGTCGGTGATGCCGGTGAGCACGGCGATGAACGGCGGGATGGCCGCACCCGGGTTGACGAGGGTCTGGAACTCGCCGAGCACCTCGCCGCCACGGACCTTGACCGCACCGATCTCGGTGATCTCGCACGACTGCGCCGAGCCGCCCGTCGTCTCGAGGTCGACCACCACGAAGGTCGTGTCCCGCAAGGGACTGCCGAGCTCGTCGAAGGTCGACTGCACCGGGAGCGCGAGCGGGGTCGACGGCCCGGGCGGGCGGGGGAGCGGGGGGTGCAGCAGTGGTGCGGCGGGCATGGGTCGGACGGTAGGGGCGCCCTACGACAAGGCAGCGCCGCGACGCGCCGCCCCGCTCCGGAGGACGTGCGCAGGCCTCAGAGCAGCCCGCGGCCCGACGCCAGCCCGCGCAGGACGAGCCCGAGCCCCACGAGGACGACCACGCCGGCCGTGCCGAGCGGGACGAGGCGCGCCAGCGAGCGTCCGGGACCGAGGGACCAGCCGCGGCGGTCGAGCGCCGCACGCGCGCGCAGCAGGAGCAGCCCTGCGGCGGTGAGGGTCACGGCCATGCCGAGGCCGTACGCGACCACCAGCACGACCCCGAACCAGGCGCGGCCGAGCGCCGAGGCGCTCAGCAGCACCAGCAGTGCGGACGGGCTCGGCACGAGCCCGCCCGCGACGCCCATGGCGGCGAGGGACCGCCAGGACAGCGGTCCGTCCGGCAGGGGGGCGTGCGTGTGGGCGCGGCCGCCGTGGGAGTGGGTGAGAGGTCGCGTGGCGACGGCGGTCCCGCCGCCGG
>CADCUE010000210.1 GCA_902805805.1 uncultured Frankineae bacterium
GCCGTAACGCGGTTCGGCGGCGATGATCCGCACGCCCGGCTTGTGCTCGCGCAGGTAGCGCCCGGTGCCCATGAGCGTGCCGGTGGTGCCGAGCCCGGCGACGAAGTGGGTGATCGTCGGCAGGTCCTCGAGCAGCTCGGGGCCGGTGGTCTCGTAGTGGGCGAGCGCGTTGGCGGGGTTGCCGTACTGGTAGAGCATGACCCAGTCGGGGTTCTCGGCCGACAGCTGCTTTGCGACCGCGACCGCCTGGTTGGACCCGCCGGCGGCCGGCGAGGTGACGATCTCCGCGCCGTACATCGTGAGCAGCTGGCGGCGCTCGATCGAGGTGTTCTCCGGCATGACGCAGATCAGCCGGTAGCCGCGCATGCGGCACACCATCGCCAGCGAGATGCCGGTGTTGCCCGAGGTCGGCTCGAGGACGGTGACCCCCGGCCGCAGCAGGCCCTCCTTCTCGGCCTGGGCGATCATGTAGAGCGCCGCGCGGTCCTTGACCGAGCCGGTGGGGTTGTCGGTCTCCAGCTTGGCCCAGAGCCGCACGTCCGGCGACGGGGACAGCCGCGGGAGCCCGACGAGCGGAGTCCGCCCGACGGAGTCCAGCAGCGAGTCGAAGCGCATGCGCTAGCGCGACCCACCAGCGACCGCGGGCAGCACGGTCACGCTGTCGCCGTCGCTGAGCTGGGTGTCGAGACCGCCGAGGAAGCGGACGTCCTCGTCGTTGACGTAGACGTTGACGAAGCGGTGCAGCGCGCCCTGCTCGGTCACCAGGCGCCCGCGCAGGCCGCTGTGCCGGCTGTCGAGGTCGTCGAGCAGCGCGGTGAGCGTGCTGCCCGAGCCCTGGACGGCCTTCTCGCCACCGGTGTACGTGCGCAGGATGGTCGGGATGCGGACCTCGATGGCCATGCGGGGGGACTCCTGGTTCGAAGGGGGCGACTAGAGGGGTCAACAGGCAGCGCGCGGGCGCTTGTTCCTCGGGCGGGGTGCCGCTCAGGTGATGCGGACCTCTTCCTCGGTCACGACGCCGTCCTCGATGCGGTAGGACCGGACCTCGTCCTGCTCGGCCCGCGTCGAGACCAGCAGCCACGAGGTGCCGGGGGTGTTCACCGACCAGCGGACGTCCGTGCGGGACGGGTACGCCTCGGTCATGGTGTGCGAGTGGTAGACCACCAGCAGATCCTCGTCGGCGTCGTCGAGGTCGCGGTAGACCCGCAGCCACTCCGCGCTGTCGAACACGAAGCCGGTCGGCGAGCGCTCGGCGTTGGTCATCTCGAACAGCCGCGTGGCGACGCCGTCCTTGCCGGCGATCACGCCGCAGCACTCGTCGGGATGGTCGCGGCGGGCGTGCGCCAGCACCTGGTCGACCATCGCCTGAGGGAGCGTCAGCACGCGCCGAGGCTACCGATCCGGCCTACCGGGCCGACGGCCCTCGCGGGTCCACGCACGACAGCAGCGACTCCTGCAGCCAGCCCAGCCAGCCGTAGACCATGAGCGCCTGGGCGTGCGGGTCGTCGGGCCCCGGGTCGAGGTCGGTCTCCTCGGTCACCCCGAGCCGGGTGGCCAGCACCAGCCGCAGGTCGTTGAGCGTCCCGAGCCAGGCGTCGACCTGGTCGCGGTCGAGCGGCACCTTGCCGCCCCGGTCGAGGTACGGCGCCAGCGTCGCCAGCACGGTGCCCGCGCTGGTCCGCTTGCCCGTGCGCAGGTCCTGCTCGGTGAAGCGGCGGAACTCCGACGCGGCCTCGTCGTCGTCGGAGTAGGCGTCCGGCAGCAGCCGGGCCAGTGCCGGGTCGCCGGGCCGCTCGACCGGCGTGGAGCTCAGACCGACCAGAGCCACCAGCGGGTCCTCGTCGGCCGGCTCGTCCGCCCCGAGCAGCACCAGCAGGTCGCCCGCCATCGCGCTCAGGAGCTCGGCCTCACCGGCGTCGAGCTCCGCCGTCACGTGCCCCCGCCGTCGCCGGAAGCGCATCAGTCCTGCTGCAGGGTGGCCCACAGGCCCTTGGCGTGCAGACGGGCGACGTCGTGCTCGACGGACTCCCGGGTGCCGCTGCTCACCGCGGCCCGGCCCTTGTGGTGCACGTCGAGCATCATCGCCTCGGCCTTCTCGCGCGGATAGCCGAACAGCTCCATGAGCACGTGCGTCACGTAGCTCATGAGGTTGACCGGGTCGTTCCAGACGATCGCGACCCAGGGCCGGTCGGGCGTGGTGACGTCGTCGACCTCCGGCCGGTCGAGCTGGGCCGGTGCGGTCAGGACGGGTGCGGTCGGCACCGGTGCGGTCATGGCGTCTCCTCTCGCAGCTCCCGCGTCAGGACCTTGCCGGTCGCCCCGCGCGGCAGCGCGTCGACGACCCGCACCTCGCGCGGCACGGCGTACCGCGCCAGCGTGCTGCGCACGAGCGACTGCAGGTGGGCGGGGTCGACGCCGGCTCCGGCGGCAGGGACGACGTGGGCCACGAGACGGGCACCGTACGCCGGGTCGTCGACGGCGACGACGGCCACCTCGGCGACGGACGGGTCCTGGGCGAGCACGTCCTCGACCTGCCCGGGGTAGACGTTCTCGCCCCCGATCACCGCCATGTCGTCCTCGCGGCCGAGCACCGTCAGCCGGCCGGCCTCGTCGAGCACACCGAGGTCGCCCGTGGCGACCAGACCGTCGAGCCGGTCCTTGTCCGTGCCGTCGGTGTAGCCGCCGAAGGTCAGGCCGCTCCCGACGAAGACCCGGCCCGGCGTGCCCGGCGGCACGTCGTGCCCTTGCTCGTCCACCACCCGCAGGGTGACGCCGTGCGGCGGCCGGCCGGCGGTCCGCGGGTCGGCGGCGAGGTCCTCGGGGGTGGCGACGGCGGCGTACGCGACCTCGGTCGAGCCGTAGAGGTTGTGCAGCACCGGGCCGAAGCGCGCCTGCACCCGCTGCACCAGGTCGCCCGGCAGCGCGCTGCCGCTGCTGGCGATGATCCGCAGGCTGGACGCGTCGTGGCGGCCGGGGGCGGCCAGCAGGCCCTCCAGCATGACGGGGACGACGACGAGCGCGCTGGCCCGGTGCTGCTCCACCGCCGCCAGGACCCGCTCGGGCTCGAAGCGGCGCTGCAGCACGACGGTGGAGCCGAGCAGCAGGGCGAGCGAGAGGTGACCGAGTCCCCACGCGTGGAACGCCGGGGCGGCGACGACGGTCGTCTCGCCGACGCGCAGCGGCAGGCGGGACAGCGCCGCGACGGCGTCCTCGACGGTGGCGCCGCTGCGGGCGGCTCCGCGCGGCAGGCCGGTCGTCCCGCTGGTGAGGATCACCTGGCGCGAGACGCGGCCCGGCTTGGGCAGCGGTCCGGTCGACGAGGTCGCCGCCAGCGCGCCGAGCTGCTCGGTGGTCAGGGCGATCCGTCCCGCCCGCGCGCCGGCGACCACGTCGGCGAACTCCGCGTCGTGCAGCACCGCGCGGGCGCGCTCCCGGCGCAGCACGCCGGCCAGCGGAGCCGCCGCCAGGCTGGTGTTGAGGTAGAGGACGTCGGCGCCGACCTTGGCCAGGCCGACGGCGGTCTCGAGCAGTCCGCGCCCGTTGCGGGCCAGCAGTCCGACGGCGTCCCCCTCGCGCAGACCCCTGGCCCGCAGCTCGCCGGCGATCCGGTCGGTGCGCCGGTCGACCTCGCGGTAGGTCAGCGCCCCGTCGTCGTCGACGAGGGCCGGCCGGCGCGGGTGGCGCAGCGCTCCGATCGCGTAGCCGGTGGCCGGCGAGATCCCGTACCGCGCGAGCGACAGCCCCATGCCGAGCAGCTTGTCCGGGCGCACCGGGGCCAGCAGACCCGCCTGCGCGAGCACGCGGACACCGGCGAGGTCGAGCACGGTGGGGCCTCCTCCTCGTGTGCGGACGGACGTCCACGGTGGCACGTCCCGGCGGCCGGGGGCACGGCCGCCCCGGATGTCTTGCCAGCGGCCGCGGGCTCGGTCACGCTCGGGCCGTGACCGTCGTCCCGTTGCCGCCTCGTGGCGAGTGGTTCCCCGATGCGCGCGACGGGGACCGCGCGCTGCGCGCCTCCTGGCACGCCGAGCTGGGCTGCGTCGTGCTCAGCGCCTGGCGGGGCGAGGGCTGCGTCGGCACGGTCCGGCTGACTCCCGCGGACGCGGCCCGCCTCATCGGCGTGCTCGCCGACGGCCTGGCCGCCTCCGCTCCGCCGTCCGCCGAGGTCGCCTCCGCCTGAGCTGGTCCGCCCCCGGGCTCACCAGCGGTCGTGGACGTGCTCCCGGACGCTGCCGTCGTAGACCTCGCGCAGCGCGTCCAGCTGCTCCTGCGACAGCGGCGGCAGCGAGGCGGCGGCGGCGTTGCCCCTGGCCTGCTCGGCGTTGCGCGCGCCGGGGATCACCGTGGTCACCCCCGGCTGGTCGATCAGCCAGCGCAGCGCGAGCTGCGCGGTGGTGGCCCCGTCCGGCGTCATCGCCGCCACCTGCCGCGCCGCGCGGACACCGACGTCGTACGGCACGCCGCTGAAGGTCTCGCCGACGTCGAAGGCCTCGCCGGACCGGTTGTACTGCCGGTGGTCGTCCTCGCCGAAGACCGTGCTCTCGTCGTACTTGCCCGACAGCAGGCCGCTGGCCAGCGGGACCCGGGCCAGGATGCCGACACCCGCCTGCGCGGCGGCGGGCAGGACCTGCTCGAGCGGCTTGCGGCGGAAGACGTTGAGGATGATCTGCACGCTGGCGACGTGCGGCCGGGCGATCGCCCGCAGGGCCTCGTCGACGGTCTCGACCGACACGCCGTACGCCGCCAGCCGGCCTTCCTGCACCAGCGTGTCGAGGGCGTCGAAGACCGCGTCGTCGGCGTACACCGGGGTCGGCGGGCAGTGCAGCTGCACCAGGTCGAGCGTCTCGACGCCGAGGTTGTCCCGGCTGCGGTCGGTCCACGCCCGCAGCGCGTCCAGGGTGAAGGCCTCGGGGACGTGCGGGTCGGCCCGCCGGCCGGCCTTGGTCGCGACGGTGACGTCGGCGTCCGGGCGCTCGCGCAGCAGGCGGCCGACGAGCCGCTCGCTGCGGCCGTCGCCGTAGACGTCGGCGGTGTCGAGCAGGGTGACGCCGGCGTCGACGGCGGCGTGCAGGACGCCCATGGCGTCGTCCTCGCTCACCGTGCCCCAGTCGCCGCCCAGCTGCCAGCAGCCGAGCCCGACCACCGACACGTCGCGTCCTGTCCGTCCCAGCCTGCGTGTCTCCATGGGGACGACCCTAGGCGGACGGTCAGACCAGACGCCGGTCGCCGGGACGCACCACGCGCAGCCAGCGGAAGCCGTACGCCTCCAGCGGCACCTCGACCGATCCGTCCTGCGCGACCTCGTGCGCGCCGTCGCAGAGCAGGTCGGCCAGCCGCGTGCCCTCGGGCACGTCCGGCAGGACGAGCGGCACGGTGACCGCCGAGGCGGCCAGGTTGTGCAGCGCCACGAGGCAGGCGTCCTCCCAGGTGACCGAGTGCGCGAGGACCTGCGGGTGCGGCTGCTCGAGGACGACGAACTCGCCCCAGCCCAGCTCGGGGCACTCGCGGTAGCGCCGGACGAGCAGCGTGACGAACGACAGCAGGGAGTCGGGGTCCCGGCGCTGCGCCTCCACGTTGACGAACTCGGGCGCGTACCCGCCCTCGACGACCGCCGCCGGCAGGTCGGCGGCGGCCGCGGTCGAGAAGCCGCCGTTCGGCCCGGTCGACCACTGCATCGGCGTGCGCACCGCCATGCGACCGGGGACGGCGAGGTTCTCCCCCATGCCGATCTCCTCGCCGTAGAACAGCACCGGCGTGCCGGGCAGGGAGAACAGCAGGCTGTACGCCATCCGGACGCGGCGCGGGTCACCGCCGAGCATCGGGGGCAGCCGGCGGCGCAGCCCGCGGCCGTACAGCTGCATGTCGGGGTCCGGGCCGAAGGCGGCGAAGACCTCCTCGCGCTCGCCGTCGTCGAGCTTGTCCAGGGTGAGCTCGTCGTGGTTGCGCACGAACGTCGCCCACTGGTTGAGGGGCGACACCACCGGCCGCTCGAGCAGCGCCTCGGCGACCGGTCCGGCGTCCTCGCGGGCCAGCGAGAGGTACAGCTTCTGCATCGCGATGAAGTCGAACTGCATCGTGAGCTCGTCGCCGTCGGTGCCGCCGAAGAACGTCTGCTGCTGCTCGTGGGGCAGGTTGACCTCGCCGAGCAGGACGCCGTCGCCCGTGCGCCGGCCGAGGAAGGACCGCAGGTCGCGCAGGTAGCCGTGCGGGTCGGGCAGGGCCTGCTCCGCATCGTCGACGCCGTTGGTCTGCAGGAAGAACGGCACCGCGTCGACCCGGAAGCCGGACAGGCCGAGCTGCAGCCAGAAGCCCATGATCTTCGCCACCTCGTCGCGCACCTTCGGGTTGGTGACGTTGAGGTCTGGCTGGTGCTTGTAGAACTGGTGCAGGTAGTACTGGCCGGCCTGCTCGTCGTACTCCCAGACGCTGTCCTCCTGGTCGGGGAACACCACCTCGGCCTGCTCCGCAGGCGGCTCGTCCCGCCAGACGTAGTAGTCGCGGTAGGGCGAGTCGGGGCTCGAGCGGGCCGACTGGAACCACGGGTGCTGGTCGCTGGTGTGGTTGACGACCAGGTCGGCGATGACGCGCATCCCGCGGTCCTTGGCCGTGCGCACGACCTCGACGAAGTCGCCCAGGCTGCCGAGGCGGCGGTCGACGCCGTAGAAGTCGACGATGTCGTAGCCGTCGTCGCGGTCCGGTGTCGGGTAGACCGGCATCAGCCACAGGCAGGTGACGCCGAGACCGGCCAGGTGGTCCAGGCGCTGCGCCAGCCCCGCGAGGTCGCCGGTCCCGTCGCCGTCGGAGTCGAACCACGTCTCGACGTCGAGGCAGTAGACGACGGCGGTCTTCCACCACAGGTCCGCCGTGTCGGTGACCCTCATGCCGCGCGCACCTTGGCCGTGACGTCGAGCTGCGGCAGCACCTTCTCGCCGAAGACGTCGAGCCAGCGCAGCTGCTCCTGCCCGACGTGGTGCAGGTAGACCTCGTCGAACCCGAGCGCGACGAGGTCCTGCAGCCAGGCCACGTGGCGACCGGGGTCGGACGAGACGAGCACCGGTCCGTGCATCGCCTCCCGGGGCACGTGCTTGGACGCCTCGTCGAACAGCGACACGTGGTCGAGGTTCCAGTTGACGACCGGCGCGAAGACGTTGCTGCGCCACTGGTCGTGCGCGATGTCGAGCGCGGTCTCGTCGTCCTCGGCCCACGACAGGTGGACCTGCAGGGCGAGCGGCCCGCGCCCCCCGGCGCTGCGGTAGGCGTCGATCGTGCGCTTCAGGTCGTCGTGCGGCTGCAGGACCGTGGCGAGGCCGTCCGCCCACCGCGCGGCCCAGGCGGCGGTCGCCGGGCTGACGGCGGCGGCCAGGAAGGGCGGAGGCTCCTCCGGCAGGGTCCACAGCCGCGCGCGGTCGACGGTGACCAGCCCGTCGTGGCTGACCTCCTCACCGGCCAGCAGCCGGCGCATGACGTCCACGCACTCCCCCAGCCGGGCGTTGCGGACGTCCTTGCGCGGCCAGACCGCGCCGGTGATGTGCTCGTTGGACGCCTCCCCCGTGCCCAGCGCGGCCCAGAAGCGACCGGGGTACATGGCGGTCAGGGTGGAGGCGGCCTGCGCGATGATCGCCGGGTGGTAGCGCTGCCCGGGCGCGTTGACGACACCGAACGGCAGGCTCGTCGCCTGCAGCGCCGCACCGAGCCAGGCCCAGGCGAAGGCCGACTGCCCCTGCCGCTCGCTCCACGGCGAGAAGTGGTCCGAGCACATCGCGGCCGTGAAGCCGACCTGCTCGGCGTGCTGCGCCGCCTCGACCAGCTTCGAGGGGTGGACCTGCTCGTGGGAGGCGTGGAAGCCGATCACCGTCATGCGAGCAGCCCTGCCCCTGCGCTCCGGCGGGGAACCTCGGCGAGGTGTCGGTCGGGGCAGGATGGGCAGGTGCGCACGCTCCCCCTCGACGACCGGCCGCTGAGCGAGCCCCGGGCCGACCGCTTCGACCGGCGCCAGCCGCGTGCGGACGAGGCGCTGGCGGCGCACGCGGCGGCGCTGGCCGCCGGCGAGGCGACCTACCGCGACCCGATCACCGGCTACCGGGTGCTGACAGCGCGGACGCTGGCCGACCGCGGCACCTGCTGCGGCCTGGGCTGCCGGCACTGCCCGTACGTCCCGTCGTAGCCGCCCGTCCGGTCAGGCCGTCGTCGCGAGCGCGGTGACCTCGCGCAACACCTCGTCCGCGCACCCCCAGGACAGCGTGATCCCGGCGCCGCCGTGGCCGTAGCAGTGCACGACCGCACCGTCGTCGCGCCGATCCACGTCCAGCCGCACGGACGAGCGGGCGGGCCGCAGGCCGACGCGGTGCGCACGGACCGGGGCGCCGCGCAGCTCCGGCACGAGCCGAGCTGCCCGGTCGAGCATGCGGGCGGCGAGCTGCGGGTCGGGGGG
>CADCUE010000211.1 GCA_902805805.1 uncultured Frankineae bacterium
GAGCGTCGTGAGCATCGGGCCTCGAACGCACCCGAGGGCGCGTACGGCGTGGATGCGAACAGCGCCGGGGCCAACGGCAGCGCCTGTCCATCCACGACCTCATCGGCGAGATGACGTGGCAGGTCTTCTCCGCGCCCCGCTTCCGGACCATGTCCGCGATGTCCTCGACCATGGCGTCGCCCTGTCCGGTCGGGCGGTAGTCCTCGCCGTACGCATCGAGTCGTCGCCTCTGACGTGCGAAGACCGGGTGGAGCGGGCGACGGGAATCGAACCCGCGTTCTCAGCTTGGGAAGCTGATGTTCTGCCGCTGAACTACGCCCGCAGCGGTGCGGAGGTCACCCTACCCGGCCTGCGCAGGCGTCGCGGGCAGTCGCTGCACGAGGTCGGCGAGCAGCTCGGGGCCGACCCGACAGCAGCCACCGACCAGGCGTGCGCCCCCGTCGACCCAGCGCTGCACGTCCGCTGGGGACAGCCGCGGGTCGCCGGCCCACGCGCGGGCCGCTGCGTCCCAGCGCTCGCCGCTGTTGGGGTAGACGACCACAGGACGGCCGCTGGCGCGCGCGACCTCGACGGAGGCGGTGACGTCGCCGGGAGCCAGGCAGTTGACGCCCGCCGCGACGACGGACGGGGCATCGCGCACCATCGTGAACACGTCCTGCGCGCGCTCACCCCGCCGCGTCCGGACGGTCCCGGTCGCGTCGAGCTCGGTCGTCAGCGAGATCCAGGCCGGGACGTCGACGTCGGCCAGCTCGAGCAGCAGGGCCTCGACCTCCAGCGCGGCGGGGATCGTCTCGCAGGCGAGGACGTCGGCCCCGGCGTCGGCCAGCGCCTGCAGGCGCGGCCGGTGGAACCGGCGCAGCGCCTCGAGGTCGAGACCGCCCGAGCCGGCGTACGCACCGGTGTACTCCGAGCCGTCGGCGAGCACCGCGCCGTACGGCCCGACGGAGCCGGCCACCCACGCCCGGCCGGCCAGACCGGAGCGGTCGCGTGCGTCCTGCGCGAGCGCGACGGAGCGCCGCAGCGACCGCTCGGCCGCCTCGGCTCCGAGCCCGGCCGCGGCGAACCCCTGGGCGCTGACCTGGTAGCTCGCCGTCGTGGCGACACGCGCTCCGGCCGCGAAGAAGCGCGTGTGCGCCGCCACCACCGCGGCAGGGTCCTGCTCGACCAGCCGGGCCGACCACAGCGACGAGCCGACGTCGTGGCCGGCCGCCTCGAGCTCGGTGGACAGCCCCCCGTCGAGGGCGACGACCCCCCGGGCCAGCGCGTCGACGAAGGAGGTCAGGCCCGGCACACCGCCATCCTGCCGGACGGCCGGGGGCCGGGACGGACGGCGGGGTGGTGGGCCGTGGTCCTACGGCTGCGGGTCGGGGCGGCGGGGGCTGCCCGGCCCCTGCCCCTCCGTCGCGCCGCCCGGTGCGTCGCCCGGGCTGCCGGTGCTGTGCGCCGGCCCCTGCCCGGGGGTGGGACCGTGGCCCTCGGGGGTCCGGGCGGGGGCCGAGTCGGACGGCGGCGGTCCGGCCGGCGCAGAGGTGACCGACGGCGTCTGCAGGGTCGCGCCGGAGCTGGCCGGGTCGCTGGTCACCGGCGGAGCGCTGCTCGGGTCGACCTGGGCGAGCATGGCCTGGTCGATCTGCGCCGTCTCGGCGGGCGTCGCACCCACCGGCTTGGGGGCCTCGACCGTGACGTCCGGCGTGATCCCGGGCGCGCCCCCGATCCGGCTGCTGCCGATCTCGGAGGCGTCCGCACCGGCGCCGACGAGGGCCGGCTGGGGAGCGACCAGGGAGCGGGCGAGGATCTGCGACACGTCGAGCACCTGCACGCCGTCCTTGGCCTCGCCGGACTGCTGCTTGGCGGTGACGGCGTCCGACAGCATGACCATGCAGAACGGGCAGGCGGTCGACACGATGTCGGGGTCCAGCCCGAGCGCCTCGTCGGTGCGCTCCACGTTGATGGACTTGCCGATCTTCTCCTCCATCCACATGCGGGCGCCGCCGGCGCCGCAGCAGAAGCCGCGCTCCTTGCAGCGCGGCATCTCCGAGCTGCTCAGACCGTTGATGGCGTCGAGGATCTCGCGCGGAGGCGTGTAGACCTTGTTGTGCCGGCCGAGGTAGCACGGGTCGTGGTAGGTGACCTTCTCGTCGACCGGGCTGACCGGGACGAGGTGCCCGTCGGCGAGCAGTGACGCGAGCAGCTGGGTGTGGTGGACGACCTCGTAGTGCCCGCCGAGCTGCGGGTACTCGTTGGCGAGGGTGTTGAAGCAGTGCGGGCACGTCGCGACGATCTTGACGTCGTTCTCGCGCGTCGCACCGACGCTGTTCAGCGTCTCGACGTTCTCGGCCGCCAGCATCTGGAAGACGAACTCGTTGCCCAGGCGCCGGGCCGGGTCGCCGGAGCAGGTCTCGCCCGAGCCGAGCACGGCGTACTCGACGCCGGCGGTGTGCAGCAGCTCGGCGACGGCGCGGGTGACCTTCTTGCTGCGGTCCTCCAGGGCGCCGGCGCAGCCGACCCAGAACAGGTACTCCACCTCGTCGGGGATCTCGCCGTCGACGACGCGCACCGGGAAGGGCAGCCCCTCCATCCAGTCGTTGCGGGCCTTGTTGTTCAGACCCCAGGGGTTGCCGGCGTTCTCGAGGTTGCGCAGCATCACGCCGGCCTCGCTGGGGAACGCGCTCTCGATCAGCACCTGGTAGCGGCGCATGTCGAGGATGTGGTCGACGTGCTCGATGTCGACCGGGCACTGCTCGACGCAGGCGCCGCACGTCGTGCAGCTCCACAGGACGTCGGGGTCGATGACCCCGCCCTCCTCGGCGGTCCCGACGAGCGGGCGGACGGCCTGGTCGTGGTTGGTGCCCTTGACCCGGGCGTAGCCGTCCTCGGGGACGTCGTGACCGCGATGCGTGCCGGCGTCGTGGAAGTCGGGGACGTGGTCCTCCGGCGCGGTCTGCGAGCCGAGGATGTACGGCGCCTTGGCGAACAGGTGGTCGCGCAGGTTCATGATCAGCAGCTTCGGCGACAGCGGCTTGCCGGTGTTCCAGGCCGGGCACTGCGACTGGCAGCGTCCGCACTCGGTGCACGTGGCCATGTCGAGCATGGCGGTCCATTTGAAGTCCTCGACCTTGGCGACGCCGAAGGTGTCGACCTCGGGGTCGGCCTCCTCGAGCTCGAGGACCTTGCCCTTGCTCATCATGGGCAGCAGACCGCCGAGCGCGGTGCCCTCGGGATTGCGCTTGGTCAGCACGTTGATCGGCGCGGTGGCGATGTGCAGGTGCTTGGAGTGCACGACCAGCACGAGGAAGCCCATGATGACGGCGATGTGGGCGAGGATCATGACGTCCTCCAACCGCGCTGCGAACGTCTCCCCGAGCGGCTCGATCGCCAGGCTCAGGAGCTTGCTGAAGAACGGCGCCCACTCGTTCTCCTGCCACGGCGACGTGCCGTGGGCGAGCTGCGCGGCACGGATGCCGAACAGCGTCGCGATGACGAGCCCGATGAGCCCGAGCACGACCCAGGCCGCCTGCGTGTGCGAGCCGTAGAAGCGCGAGTCGCGCTTCAGCCGCTTGGGTTCGTTGCGCTTGCGGATGACCGCGAAGGCGATCAGGCCCAGTCCCACGGCGACGGCGAAGAAGTCCTCGAGGAAGCCGAGGACGGGGCTGCGACCGATGAGCGGGATGGCGAAGGTCTCGGTGAACAGGTGGCCGTACGCCTCGATGATCGTCAGGAACAGGACGATGAAGCCCCAGAACACGAGGAAGTGGGCGATCCCGGGGACGTTCCACTTGAGCAGGCGGGCCTGGCCGAGCACCTCGGTCACCTGCCCCAGCAGGCGCTTGGGCCAGTCGTCGAGCCGACCCGGCGACGGCTGGCCGGCCTGGATCATGCGAGCGAGGAACCACACCCGGCGCCCGGCGATGGCCAGCGCCACCGCCGTGATGAGCAGACCGAGCACGAGGCGCACGATCATGTGCGTTTCCACGGGACCTCCGAGAACGGGCGGCGCACAGGGCACACCGCAGCACCGGGCAGCCTACGACTCGTCCGGGGTCCGTTCCTACCGGTCGGTAACCGGCCGCTCGGCCGTCCGCCGAGCGGTGCTGGAGCCGCTCGGGCGCGCTGCCTGCCCGCCCGCCGTGACCCCGAGCCGCTCCTCGGGCGGTGGCGTCAGTAGACGGCCGAGACCACTCGTGCGGCGCCCTGCAGGACCAGCGCCGTCAGTGGCCCGGCCAGCAGCAGCACCAGCACGAGCGCGAGCGCGCGCATGCGGCGGTTGGGTCCGCCGCGGCGGTCCCGCATCTCGGAGAGCACAGGGCGAGCCTGCCACGCCTGCGCCCCTGTCGTCGCGGGCTCAGCGCCCGCCCTCGATGCGGCGGCTGCGCTGCTGCCGCCCGGGCTCGCCGTACGGGTAGTCGGCCACGGCCGGGGCGCTGACCTGCTCCAGCCGCGCGTGCTCCTGCTCCGTCAGCACCAGCTCGGCCGCGCCGAGGTTCTGGCGCAGCTGCTCGGTGGTGCGGGCCCCGAGGATGACCGACGAGACGGCCGGCCGGGCGGCCAGCCAGGCCAGGGCCACCTGCGCCATGGGGGCGCCGTGCGCCTCGGCGACGTCCTGCACCGCCTCGAGGACGTCCCAGGTCCGCTCCCGGCCGCCGACCCGGTCGTACGCCTCGATGCCGCGATCGGGGTCGTCGCCCAGCCGGGTGGCCCCGGTGGGGCGCTGGTCGCGGGTGTACTTGCCCGACAGCCACCCGCCACCGAGCGGGCTCCAGGGGAGCAGGCCGAGCCCGTTGTGCTCGCAGGCAGGGACGATCTCGTGCTCGATGTCGCGCACCAGCAGGCTGTAGGCAGGCTGGAGCGTCACGGGCACGGCCAGGTGCTCCCGCTCCGCCACGTCGACCGCCTTCTGCACCTGCCAGCCGGTGAAGTTCGACAGCCCGGGGTAGCCGATCTTGCCGGCGTGCACCGCGTCGTCGAGGAAGCGCAGCGTCTCCTCGAGCGGGGTCAGCGGGTCCCAGGCGTGCAGCTGGTAGAGGTCGACGTGCTCGACGCCCAGGCGGCTCAGGGAGGCGTCGAGGGCGCGCCGCAGGTGGCGCCGCGAGGTGCCGACGCCGTTGGGCTCGTCGGCCATCGGGAACCGGCCCTTGGTGGCCAGCACGACCCGGTCGCGCACCTCGGCCGGGCGGGAGGCCAGCCAGCGGCCGATGATCGTCTCGGACACCCCGGTGGAGTAGACGTCGGCGGTGTCGACGAGCGTGCCGCCGGCCTCGACGAACACGTCGAGCTGCTCGTGGGCGCCCGCCTCGTCGGTCTCGTCGCCGAACGTCATGGTGCCCAGGCACAGGGTCGAGACCGAGGTCCCGCTGCGGCCGAGCGTGCGGTACTGCATGGGCTCTCCTTCGAGCGTCGTCCGTCGTCCCTGGCGGTGGCCGACCTACCCCCGCGCGGCACGCCGACGCAGGACGAACCCGTCGGGCAGGGCTGAGTCGGGAAGGCTCAAGCCGGTTCGACGGTTGTCCGTCGTGGGCACTATCCTGAGTGCCAGCCACTCAACATCGCGTCCACCCGGACGTCGGACGCCGCACAACGGAAGGGCACATCCATGGCACGCGCCGTCGGCATCGACCTCGGCACCACCAACTCCTGCGTCGCCGTCCTCGAGGGCGGTGAGCCCTCGGTCATCGCCAACGCCGAGGGCTCGCGCACCACCCCGTCGATCGTCGCCTTCGCCAAGAACGGCGAGGTGCTCGTCGGCGAGGTCGCCAAGCGCCAGGCGGTCACCAACGTCGAGCGCACCATCCGCTCGGTCAAGCGCCACATGGGCACCTCGTGGAAGCAGAGCCTGGACGGCAAGGACTTCACCCCCCAGCAGATCAGCGCCTTCGTGCTGCAGAAGCTCAAGCGCGACGCCGAGAGCTACCTCGGCGAGCCGGTCACCGACGCGGTGATCACCGTGCCGGCGTACTTCTCCGACGCCGAGCGCCAGGCCACCAAGGAGGCGGGCGAGATCGCCGGCCTGAACGTCCTGCGCATCGTCAACGAGCCCACCGCGGCGGCGCTGGCGTACGGCCTGGACAAGGGCGAGCGCGAGCAGACCATCCTCGTCTTCGACCTCGGTGGCGGCACCTTCGACGTGTCGCTGCTCGAGATCGGCGACGGCGTGATCGAGGTCAAGGCGACCTCCGGCGACAACAAGCTCGGTGGTGACGACTGGGACCAGCGCGTCGTCGAGCACCTCGTCAAGCAGTTCCAGCTGTCGAACAACGGGATCGACCTGTCCGGCGACAAGATGGCGATGCAGCGCCTGCGCGAGGCGGCCGAGAAGGCCAAGATCGAGCTGTCGGCGTCGCAGTCGACCGGCATCAACCTGCCCTACATCACCGCGAGCCCCGAGGGCCCGCTGCACCTCGACGTCACGCTCACCCGGGCGGAGTTCCAGCGCATGACGCAGGACCTGCTCGACCGCTGCAAGGGCCCGTTCCAGCAGGCCATCAAGGACGCCGGCATCTCCATCGGCCAGATCGACCACGTCGTGCTCGTCGGCGGCTCCACCCGCATGCCGGCCGTGTCCGAGCTGGTGCGCGAGCTCGCCGGCAAGGAGCCGAACAAGGGCGTCAACCCCGACGAGGTCGTCGCCGTGGGCGCCGCCCTGCAGGCCGGTGTCCTGAAGGGCGAGGTCAAGGACGTCCTGCTGCTCGACGTCACGCCGCTGTCCCTGGGCATCGAGACCAAGGGCGGCATCATGACCAAGCTGATCGAGCGCAACACGACCATCCCGACCAAGCGCTCCGAGGTCTTCACCACGGCCGACGACAACCAGCCGTCCGTCCAGATCCAGGTCTTCCAGGGCGAGCGCGAGATGGCCGCCTACAACAAGAAGCTCGGCATGTTCGAGCTGACCGGTCTGCCGCCGGCGCCGCGCGGTGTCCCGCAGATCGAGGTCGTCTTCGACATCGACGCCAACGGCATCGTGCACGTCTCCGCCAAGGACCTGGGGACGGGCAAGGAGCAGCGCATGACCATCTCCGGCGGCAGCGCGCTGCCCAAGGACGAGGTCGAGCGCATGATGCGCGAGGCGGAGGAGTACGCCGAGGAGGACCGCAAGCGCCGCGACGAGGCCGAGACCCGCAACTCCGCGGAGGCTCTCGTCTTCCAGACCGAGAAGTTCCTGGGCGAGAACGGCGACAAGCTGCCCGCCGAGGGCAAGGCCGACGCCGAGGCAGCGCTGACCGACCTGCGCTCCGTGCTCGGCGGCAGCGACACGGCGGCCATCAAGTCCGCGGCCGAGAAGCTCGCCACCAAGAGCCAGGAGCTCGGCGGTGCGCTGTACGCCCAGCAGGCCGCGGACGCCCCCGGAAGCGCCGGAGCGGCCGGCTCCGCGGACGACGACGGCGTGGTCGACGCGGAGGTCGTGGAGGACGAGGGCAAGTGAGCAGCCCCTCCCGTCCCGACGAGCCGCTGGTCGACGACCCCGACCGCGTCGTCGTCCGCGACAAGCGGCGGCTCGATCCCGAGTCCGGTGCGGTGCGCGAGCCGGTGGCCGTCTCCCCCGAGGAGGCGGCCCCGGCCGCGGCGCCCGAGCCGGACCCCCAGCCCGGACCCGAGCCCGACCGGGTCGCCGAGCTGACCGCCGATCTCCAGCGGCTCTCGGCGGAGTACGCCAACTACCGCAAGCGCGTGGAGCGCGACCGGGTGGCCGTCGTCGAGATGGCCACCGCCGGGCTGCTCTCCGGACTGCTTCCCGTCCTCGACGACGTCGAGCGCGCACGCCAGCACGGGGATCTCACCGGCGGCTTCCTCGCCGTCGGCGAGGCGCTCGAGGCGCTGACGGCCAAGCTCGGGCTCGAGCGCTTCGGCGAGGTCGGCGAGCCGTTCGACCCGTCGGTGCACGAGGCGCTCATGGCGGCCGAGGCCGACCCGACGGCGTCCGTCGCGGTGTGCGCGGCGGTGTTCTCCCCGGGCTACCGGTTGTCCGGTGGGCGGGTCCTGCGGCCCGCCCGCGTGTCCGTCGCCGAGCCCGGGGCGCCGGCCCCGGTCGAGGCAGCCGAGGTCTGAGGGAGGGGACGCCGTGAGCGCTCGCGACTACGTCGAGAAGGACTACTACGCCGCTCTCGGCGTCCCCCAGGACGCCGACGCGGCGGACATCAAGAAGGCCTACCGCAAGCTCGCCCGCGACCTGCACCCGGACACGAACCCGGGCGGGGAGGCGCGCTTCAAGGAGGTCTCCGAGGCCTACGACGTGCTCTCCGACCCCGACAAGCGCAAGGAGTACGACGAGGCCCGGTCGCTGTTCGGGTCCGGGGGCTACCGGTCCGGCAGCTACGCCGGTGGAGGGGTTCCGGGCTTCGACCTGGGAGACCTGTTCGCGCGGGCCGGCGGGCAGTCCGGAGGTCTGGGCGACGTCTTCGGCGGGCTGTTCGGCGGCGGGCGCTCGACCGGCACCGCCGGCCGGGCCCCGCGCCGGGGCAGCGACGTGGAGGCGGACGTCACGCTGTCGTTCCTCGACGCGCTGCGCGGCGCGACGGTGCCGCTGCGCCTGACCACCACCGGGCCGTGCACCACCTGCGGCGGCACCGGAGCCGCACCCGGCACGTCGCCCAAGACGTGCGCCACGTGCGACGGCGCCGGCGTGACCTCCCGCAGCCAGGGCGGTTTCGCCTTCAGCGAGCCCTGCCGCGCCTGTCGCGGCACCGGCCGCACGGTCGAGACGCCGTGCCCCGGGTGCCGCGGCGAGGGGCGTGCCATCAGTGGCAAGACGCTCAACGTGCGCATCCCCGCCGGAGTCGCTGACGGGCAGAAGGTGCGCCTCGCCGGTCGCGGCGGGGAGGGCGAGCGGGGCGGGCCGGCGGGGGACCTGCTCGTGAACGTGCACGTCACGCCGCACCCGTACCTCGGCCGCAAGGACGACCACCTGACGATCACCGTGCCCATCACCTTCCCGGAGGCGGTCCTCGGCGCGCAGGTGAGCGTCCCGACCCTGGACGGGCCGGTGACGGTGAAGATCCCGCCGGGGACCTCGAGCGGGCGCACGCTGCGCGTCCGGGGGCGGGGGGTGCCGGGCAAGGGCGGCGACCTGCTGGTCACCGTCGACGTCGCGGTCCCGCAGAAGATCTCGGGTGAGGCGCGCAAGCACCTCGAGGCCTTCGCCGCGGCGGCGCCGGACGACCCGCGGGCCCACCTGGCGGCAGGGCTGTCGTGATGGACGACGACGCGCCCGTCTTCGTCATCTCGGTGGCCGCGGAGCTGTCGGGGATGCACCCGCAGACGCTGCGGCAGTACGACCGGCTGGGCCTCGTCACCCCCGGGCGCTCCGGGGGCGGCGGGCGGCGCTACTCGTCCCGCGACGTCGCCCTGCTGCGCGAGGTCCAGCGCCTGAGCCAGGAGGAGGGCGTCAACCTCGCCGGCATCAAGCGCATCATCGACCTCGAGAACCAGGTGCAGGCCCTGCAGTCCCGCGTCGCCGAGCTGCGCCAGGACCTCGCGGAGGCGCACGCCGCGCTCGGCGCTGCCCGCGACAGCGTCGTGGCCAGCATGCGGCGCGACCTCGTCCCGGTGCGCGACGCAGCGCTGGTCGTCTGGAAGCCCGCGCCGCGCCCGCAGGGCTGAGGCGCGCCGTCCTGTGGCACGCCGAGCGGCGGGGCTCTCGACGGCCACCGGACCGTCGTCTTCCGCTGACGCGAACCCGTGCGCGGACCGTCAGCCCAGGAGGGTGCGCGCCAGGAGCACGAGGGCGCCCGTCGCCGACAGCAGCAGCACCGCCGCCCGCAGGCGAGGGCCGTCGATGCGCGTGCGCACGGGTCCCGAGAGCAGGAACCCCGCCACGAGGAACGGCAGCAGCGCCAGCGCCCGCAGCAGCTCCCGTTGACCGATCTCCCCGGCGAGCGCCAGGGCGCCGCCGGACAGCACGTTGCCGACCAGGAAGTACAGGCCCATCGTCGAGCGCAGCCGGGCTCCGCTCGCGTGCTGGTACAGCATCGCGACCGGCGGTCCGCCGATGGACGTGGCGGTGCCGCTGACGCCGCTGACCGCCCCCGCGACCAGCAGCGCCCGCGGTGTCGGACGTGCGTCCCACGATGTGACGGACAGGACCACGGCACCGAGCACGACGACGGCGACGACGATCGCCGTCGTCCGTGCGGGCTGCGTGACGACGACCCAGGAGCCGAGCGCGATCCCGGGCAGGCGCCCGGTCAGCGCGAAGCCGAGGCCCGACCAGTCCACGTCGTGCAGCTCGCGCACCGACGTCAGCACCGGCAGCAGGCTGGTGACGAGCAGGATGGTCGCCGGAACGAGCGTGGGGTCGAGCAGCGCCATGACGGGTGCGGCGATGAGGCCGAGGCCGAGCCCGACCGAGCCCTGCACGGCGGCGCCGGCCAGCACGGCCAGGCCGGTCAGCAGCAGCACGGTCGGGTCCAGGTCCACCGGGCGCAGGCTACGGTCGAGCCGGCTCTGCGGGGCACGGCGACGGCCGCGACATGACGACGACGACGCTCGACCTGAGCGGAACACGCTCAACCCTGACGGCGTTGTCCCGATCGACGACCCACGTGACCGAGAGGAGACGCCCGTGGATGCCGACCGCCTGACCACCAAGAGCCAGGAGGCCGTCTCGACGGCTGTCCGCCGGGCTGCCGCCGAGGGACACCCCGAGGTCGCACCCGTGCACCTGCTGCTCGCCCTGCTCGACCAGGGCGACGGCATCACCGGCCCGCTGCTGTCCGCGGTGGGTGCCGACCCCAGGACCGTCCGGAGCCGGGCCGAGGCCCTGCTCAGCGGCCTGCCCACGGCGAGCGGCTCGAGCGTGGCGGCCCCCGGGCTGTCGCGGTCCCTCATGGCCGTGATGAACGTCGCGCAGACCAAGGCCAAGGAGGTCGGCGACGACTACGTGTCGACCGAGCACCTGCTCGTCGGCCTGGCCGACTCCGGCGGCGACGTCGCCGAGCTGCTCAAGCAGCAGCAGGCGCTGCCCAAGTCCCTCGTCGACGCCTTCGCCAAGGTGCGCGGGGGCATGCGACGCGTCACCACGCAGGACCCGGAGGCGACCTACAAGGCGCTGGAGAAGTACGGCGTCGACCTGACCGACCGCGCCCGTCGTGGTGAGCTGGACCCGGTCATCGGACGTGACAACGAGATCCGCCGCGTCATCCAGGTCCTGAGCCGGCGGACGAAGAACAACCCGGTGCTCATCGGCGAGCCCGGTGTCGGGAAGACCGCTGTCGTCGAGGGTCTCGCGCGGCGCATCGTCGAGGGCGACGTGCCCGAGTCGCTGCGCGGCAAGAGCATCGTGGCGCTCGACCTCGCGGGCATGGTCGCGGGTGCGCAGTACCGCGGGCAGTTCGAGGAGCGGCTCAAGGCGGTGCTGGAGGAGATCAAGCAGAGCGAGGGGCAGGTCATCACGTTCCTCGACGAGCTGCACACCCTCGTCGGCGCGGGCAAGGCGGAGGGCTCCATGGACGCCTCCAACATGCTCAAGCCGATGCTGGCGCGCGGCGAGCTGCGCATGGTCGGCGCGACGACGCTCGACGAGTACCGGACCGGCATCGAGAAGGACCCCGCGCTCGAGCGGCGCTTCCAGCAGGTCCTCGTCGGCGAGCCGTCGGTGGAGGACACGATCGCCATCCTGCGGGGGCTCAAGAGCCGTTACGAGGCGCACCACAAGGTCGAGATCGCCGACTCCGCCCTCGTCGCCGCCGCGACGCTGTCCGACCGCTACATCCCCGCCCGCTTCCTGCCGGACAAGGCCATCGACCTCGTCGACGAGGCGGCGTCGCGGCTGCGGATGGAGATCGACAGCCGGCCCGTCGAGATCGACGAGCTGCACCGCGCCGTGGACCGCATGAAGATGGAGGAGCTCGCGCTCGAGCGGGAGACCGACGAGGCCTCGCAGGAGCGCCTCGCGCAGCTGCGCCGCGACATGGCCGACCGGTCCACCGAGCTGGCCGCGCTGACGGCGCGCTGGGAGCGCGAGCAGGCCGGCCTCAACCGGGTCGGCGAGCTCAAGCAGCAGCTGGACCTCCTGCAGGGAGAGGTCGAGCGCGCTCAGCGCGACGGCGACCTCACCACGGCCTCGCGCCTGTCCTACGGCGAGATCCCCGCGCTGCAGAAGGAGCTGGCGCAGGCGGCGGCCGCCGAGGGGGGCGACCGGATGGTGGAGGAGCACGTCAGCCCGGACGACATCGCCCAGGTCGTGAGCGCCTGGACCGGCATCCCAGCCGGCCGGATGCTCGAGGGCGAGACCGGCAAGCTGCTGCGCATGGAGGACGCCCTGGGCACCCGCCTCGTGGGTCAGCACGCCGCCGTGCAGGCGGTCTCCGACGCGGTGCGCCGGGCGCGGGCCGGCATCTCCGACCCCGACCGGCCCACGGGCTCGTTCCTGTTCCTCGGCCCGACCGGCGTCGGCAAGACCGAGCTGGCCAAGGCGCTGGCGGAGTTCCTGTTCGACGACGAGCGTGCGATGACCCGCATCGACATGAGCGAGTACGGCGAGAAGCACTCCGTCGCAAGGCTCGTCGGCGCGCCCCCCGGCTACGTCGGCTACGAGTCCGGCGGTCAGCTGACCGAGGCGGTGCGCCGCAGGCCGTACACCGTCGTGCTGCTCGACGAGGTCGAGAAGGCGCACGCGGACGTCTTCGACGTGCTGCTGCAGGTGCTCGACGACGGACGGCTCACCGACGGTCAGGGCCGCACGGTGGACTTCCGCAACGCCATCCTGATCCTGACGAGCAACCTGGGCTCGGCGTACGTCAGCGATCCGCTGCTGACGCCGGACCAGCGCCGGGACAAGGTCATGGACGTCGTGCGCTCGACGTTCAAGCCGGAGTTCCTCAACCGGCTCGACGAGGTGGTCGTCTTCGACGCCCTCGGCACGGACGAGCTGTCGCGGATCGTCGACCTGCAGGTCGCGTCCCTCGCGCGGCGGCTGACCGCACGCCGGCTGACCCTGACGGTGACCGACGCTGCTCGGGACTGGTTGACGCTCACCGGTTTCGACCCGGTGTACGGCGCACGGCCCCTGCGTCGGCTGGTGCAGAAGTCCATCGGCGACACGCTGGCTCGGGCGCTGCTGAACGGCGAGATCCGTGACGGGGACGAGGTCGCCGTGGACCGCGCGCCCGAGGGCGACGGACTGGTGGTCGCACCGGTGGTGCGCGCTGACGCGTAGAACTGCTCAGGCGGACCGTCCGAGCGAGCGGAGACGATGCGGGACATGACCCGTCAGCCTCCCTCCACCGTCCGTCGCCGACCGACCGGGCCGACCGAGCCCGTCCAGGCCGGGCACGGGGTGGGCCGGCCCCTGGCAGCGCTGGCCCTCGCCGTCGTCGTGTTCATGCAGATCGGCACCTTCGCCCGGCCGCTGGGCGACGTCGGGGCCGTCCGCGCCGCCGACTGGCTCGACCTGCTCACTCCGTGGGCGGTGGTCGGCGCTGCGGCCTGGGTGCTCGTCCGCTGCCGGGCCGCGACCGTCGGCGCTCCCCCCGACCGGCTGGCCTGGGGGCTGCTGGCGGTCGGGGGCCTGGCCTTCGCCGAGGGCAAGGGACTGCACCTGGCCGCCAACTCGGTCGGCAACACGGCCCCCACCGGAGCGGCGGCCGACGTCGCCCACCTGTGGGACGAAGGCGTCGGCCACTGGATCTGGTACCTCGGGCTGCTGCTCGTCGTGGCTGCCGTGACGCGGGCGGTGCTCGACGGTCGCGGCGCCGGGGTGCGCACCGGCGCTGCCGGCGTGGTCCTGGCGCTGCTGACGGGCTTCAGCCTGGCCAACACGTGGATCGAGGGGCGCACGCCGTGGCTCGGCCTGGCAGCAGCCGCCGGCTTCACCGCCTGGGGCCTGCGCGGGCGCACCCGAGGCGGGACGCTGTGGGTGGCCTGCTTCGGCCTCGCCCTGGTGCAGCTCGTCGGCTGGGGCGCCTACTGGTGGCTCACCGACGGGCGGGTGTTCCCGGAGTACTACGAGGTCTTCACCTGGCTGTGAGGGGTGGCTGAGAGGGGTGGCTGCGGGGCCTCGAGCACCCAGGTCGGCGGTCGCTCCTCGAGCCGGCTGACTAGGCTCCACCCGCGTGACCGACCGCGAGCAGCTGCTGTCCCTCGTCCGCGAGCTGGCCGTGGTCCACGGCCGCGTGACGCTGTCCTCCGGTCGCGAGGCGGACTACTACGTGGACCTGCGCCGGATCACGCTGAGCGGCCTGGCCGCACCGCTGGTCGGCCGGACGCTGCTCGAGCTCACCGCCGACCTCGACTACGAGGCGGTCGGCGGCCTGACCATGGGCGCCGACCCGATCGCCGCGGCGATGCTGCACGCGGCCGCGGTCCAGGGCCGGCGGCTGGACGCCTTCGTCGTCCGCAAGTCGGCCAAGGCCCACGGCCTGCAGCGGCGGGTGGAGGGGCCGGAGATCGACGGCCGCCGCGTCCTGGTCGTGGAGGACACGACGACGACGGGCGGCTCCCCGCTCACGGCGCTCGAGGCCGTGCGGGCAGCCGGAGCCGTGCCGGTCGCGGTCGCCACGATCGCGGACCGGGCGACCGGCGCGGGCGAGAAGATCGAGGCCGAGGGCGTGCCCTACCGGTTCCTGTACTCCCTGGAGGACCTGGGGCTCAGTCCGTCGTGACGTCGTCCGGCAGCGTCCGGGCCGAGTCCGGCGGCGGGCCCGCGCGGTGCTCGCGGCGGGCGCGCAGGATCTCGACGACGATCGGCATCACCGACAGCGCGACGATGCCGAGGATGATCGGCTCGACGTTCTCCGCGACGAACTCGATCCCTCCGAGGAAGTAGCCGAGCAGGACGACGCCGGCTCCCCACAGCACCCCGCCGACGATGTTGTAGACGACGAAGGTGCGGTAGCGCATCCGGCTGACGCCCGCGACGACCGGGGCGAAGGTGCGCACGATCGGGACGAAGCGCGCCACCACGATGGTGCGCGCGCCGTACCGCTCGAAGTAGTCGTAGGCCTTGTCGACGTACTCCTGCTGGAAGAACCGGGAGTCGGGGCGGTTGAAGATGTGCGGTCCGGCCTTGCGGCCGATGAGGTAGCCGACCTGGTCACCGGCGATCGCCGCCATCGGCACCGTGAGCAGCACCAGCCACAGCGGCAGCACGTCCTGCGTGTTGATGAGCAGCCCGGCGGTGAACAGCAGCGAGTCGCCCGGCAGGAAGAAGCCGACGAGCAGGCCGCTCTCGACGAAGACCACGACGAGCAGGGCCAGCAGGCCGGCGCCCACGAGGGCCTCGGGCGACAGCCACTCCGGTCCCAGAGCGAGCTGCACGGGCGCGGAGGACGGGGTCACGGACACCGGACCAGGCTAGCCGCCAGTACCGTCCTGGCCATGGCACGAGAGCGTCTGGTGGTCATCGGAGGCGACGCCGCGGGCATGAGCGCGGCCAGCCAGGCACGCAAGCGGCGGGACGTCGACGACCTCGAGATCGTCGCGTTCGAGCGCGGCCGCGCCACGTCGTACTCCGCGTGCGGCATCCCCTACTGGGTGGGTGGCGCCGTCGACACCGAGGCCGAGCTGATCTCCCGCTCGCCGGAGCAGCACCGCGCCAACGACATCGACCTGCGCATGCGCACCGAGGTGGTCGCCCTCGACCTGTCCGCCAGGACGGTCACCGCCCGGGACCTCGAGACCGGGCGGGAGTACGACGAGCCGTACGACGCGCTGGTCTACGCGACGGGCAGCGTGCCGATGCGTCCGCAGGCGGACGGGTTCGACGCCCCGGGCGTGCACGGGGTGCAGACCCTCGACGACGGGCGTGACCTCATCGCCCACCTCGACGGTGGCGGCGTGGAGCGCGTCGTGGTGGTCGGCGGGGGCTACATCGGGCTCGAGCTCGCTGAGGCCTGCCAGGTCCGGGGGCTGGACGTGACGGTGGTGGACCGGTCGCCGACCCCGGTCGGCACCTTCGACCCCGACATCGGCAGGTTCATCGCCGACGCCGTCACCGATCTCGGCATCCGACTGGTGCTCGGCGAGCCGGCGTCCCACGTCGAGACCGGCCCCGACGGTCGGGCCCGCGCCGTCGTCACCGCCGGCGGCACGCGCCTGCCGGCCGACCTGGTCATCCTGGGCCTCGGGGTGCGTCCGAACGTCGCCCTGGCCCGGGCCGCGGGCCTGCCCCTCGGGACCTCCGGCGGCGTCGCCGTCGACAGCCGGATGCGCACCGGGGCACCCGGCGTCTGGGCCGCCGGCGACTGCGTCGAGAGCGTCCACCGCCTGTCGGGCCAGCGGGTGGTCGTGGCGCTCGGGACGCACGCGAACAAGCAGGGCCGGGTCGTCGGCATCAACCTCGGCGGCGGCTACGCGACGTTCCCCGGGGTCATCGGCACGGCCGTCACGAAGGTCTGCGATCTCGAGGTGGCGCGGACCGGCCTGTCCGAGGCCGAGGCGGAGGCGGCCGGCTACTGCTTCGTCACGGCCTCCGTCGACTCCACCACCCGCGCCGGCTACTTCCCCGGCGCGAAGCCGATCCGCGTGAAGCTGACGGCGGAGAAGCGCAGCGGACGGCTGATCGGCGCGCAGATCGCCGGCCGCGAGGGCGCCGCCAAGCGCATCGACGTGCTGGCGACGGCGATCTGGAACGAGATGAGCGTCGACGAGGTGCTGGGCCTGGACCTGTCGTACGCGCCGCCCTTCGCCCCGGTGTGGGACCCGGTGCTGATCGCGGCACGCAAGGCCTTCGAGGCGGTGGAGGCCGACATCCGGCGCGACGTCCGCGCCGGCACGCACGGCTGAGCGCCGGTACGGCGCGGGCCGGTCACCCCGCGGGGGTGACCGGCCCGGTGCCGAGCGGAGGAGGTCAGCCGACCATGTAGCCGGCCAGGTCGGCGACGAGCTGCAGCTGACCGGTCTTGTTCAGCAGCCGCACCCGGCCGTCCGTCCCGATGCGGACGATGGCGAGGTTCGCGCGGGTCTCGCCCGCCCTCAGGTTGACGTTGCTGACCGTCGGGACGCGCGGGGCGCCCAGCGGGTAGGCGCGCACGTCGGTGCTGACCGTGCCGCTCACGGCCGTGCCGGTCAGGTTGAGCACCGCGGCAGTCGCCGTGGTCGGCACACCCCGCCGGCCCGCGACGCGCAGGTCGACGAAGCCGTTCGCCGTCGTCGGGATCACCGCCGCGCCGATCCCCGACCGGGTGTCGAGGAAGCGGGTGGGCGTGACGGGCACGAAGCGGCCGGTCGCGCCGGGGGCGTAGTAGCCGGCCAGGTCGGCGATCAGGTGCAGCGAGCCGAGGCTGTTGCGCAGGCGCACCTTGCCGCCCGCGCCCACGGCGACGGTGACCAGGTTGGCCGCCGTCTGGCCGCCACGCAGGTTGAGGTTGCTGACCAGGGGGGCCGTCGGGCTGGGCGGGTAGACGCGCACGTCGGTGCTGACCCCGGTGACCGAGGTGGCCGTGACGTTCAGGACCACTGCGCGGGCGTCCGCCGGCACCGTGACGGTGGTCCCGTCGGCCGTGCGGAGCGCTCCGGTGACCTGGAGGTCCGCGACGCCGCCCTGCCCGAGCTTGGCCCGGGGGGCGCCCACGCCGACGCGGGTGTCGAGGATGCGGCTCGGGTCGACGGCCGCGAAGCCCACCCCCGCGGTGTCGGGCGTGTAGTAGCCGGCGATGTCGCCGATCAGGTGCACGGACCCGAGGCCGTTGCGCAGCGTCACTCCGCCGTCCGCCCCGATGCGGACGGTGACCAGGTTGGGCACCGTGGCGCCTGCGGCGGCGTTGAGGTTGCTCGCCAGCGGGACGGGCGTGCCGGTGGGGTAGGCGCGGACGTCGGTGCCCGCGGTCGTGCCGGTGACGGTGACGTTGAGGACGACGGCCGTGGCGGTCGCCGGGACGACGCCCTGCTCGGTCGGGACCCCGCGGACGGGCAGGTCGACCGTCCCGCCCTGACCGACCTTGCCGGCCCGCACGCCGGTCCCGTTGCGCGTGTCCAGGACACGTCGGGGCGTCACCGGCGTGTACGTGGAGGCCAGGCCGTTGCTGACGGCCGTCGGCGCCGGTCCATGCGCGTGGGGCTGCGCGTCGTCGCCGCCGGTGGCGGTCACCCGACCCGCCCGCAGCCCGGCCTTGTCCACCGCCCAGATGTCACCGGGCGGGAAGTCGTCGGTCGAGCTGTAGCCGAACAGGTCGAAGAACAGGCTCTCGCCGTCCGGCGACCAGCTGGGGTAGCCGGCGACCGTGCGGGCGCTGCTGGGCCGGGTGGCCGGGAGCACGCGCACGGTGCCGCCCGCGGCGGGCACGGTCGCGATCTGGGCGACGTCGTGCGCCCGGGCGCGGTCGGTGTCGAGCGAGGTGACCATCGAGAAGGCGATGGTCGTCCCGTCCGGCGACCAGGCCGGCATGAGGCCCTCGGTGCCGGTGAGCGTCCGCCGCTGCGTGCCGTCGGCGCGCACGATGACGAGGGGGCCGGTCTGCTCGTCGGCGGTGAGCGACGCGAACACGATCTGCGAGCCGTCGGGGTTCCAGTCGCCGAGGTAGCCGTCGCCGGCGTTCGGGACCGCCGTGGGCGTGCCACCGGCGACCGGGACCGTGTAGAGCGCCGTGGTGGCGCTGATGTTGGCCGAGTCGGCGACGTCGGTCGTGATCCGGGTGAACAGGATCCGGGTGCCGTCGGGCGACCAGGCCGGGGCGACGTCGATCGTGTAGGTCGTGTCGCCGGCGGCCGGCGGGAAGGTGAGGCGGCGGAAGTCGCTGCCGTCCCGGTCCATGACGGCGATGCCCTCGTCGAACTGCGTCGACCCGCGGTCGGTCGAGAAGACGATCCGGTCACCGGTCGGGGAGAGCTCCGGGTCGTCGTACAGCGTCTCGGCGCCGGTGTCCGCCGGCGCGACGGTCCGGCTCGTCCTCGTCTCGAGGTCGCGCAGCACGATGCTGTAGAGGCCGTCGTTGTCGTCGTCCGCCGTGTAGACGATCTCGTTGCGGGTCGAGCTGGCGTGCGCCGGGAGCGCCACGGCGAGCGGGGCGACCAGGGCGGCCACAGCCGCACCGGCCAGCCCGATCCTGCACCGCGTCGAGGGGGAGGTCATCCGTCGTCCTTCCGAGGAGGCACCGGACACCCGCCCGGCCGTCGAGTCCTATCAGCCGCGGGACCGCCGCGTCAGCCGTACTAGCAGACTGTGACCGCTCCGCAACGCAACGACAGGACGACGCCCGGGTCCCGGCTTCTGGCATGCTCGCGGCCGACAGAGCCGTGCGTCGCACGCGCGGCACCTGACGATGGAGCGAGGAACGCCGTGCCGATCGCCACTCCCGAGGCCTACGCCGAGATGCTCGACCGCGCGAAGGAGGGACGCTTCGCCTACCCGGCGATCAACGTCACGAGCTCGCAGACGCTGACAGCGGCCCTGCGGGGCTTCGCCGAGGCGCAGTCCGACGGCATCGTCCAGGTCTCCACCGGCGGCGCGGAGTACCTGTCCGGCAGCACGGTCAAGGACATGGTGCTCGGCGCCGAGGCCCTCGCGGAGTACGCCCACCACGTCGCCAAGGGCTACGACGTGACCATCGCGCTGCACACCGACCACTGCCCCAAGGACAAGCTCGACGGCTACATGCGCCCGCTCATCGCGATCAGCCAGGAGCGGGTGGACGCCGGTCGCGAGCCGCTGTTCCAGTCCCACATGTGGGACGGGTCGGCGGTCGAGCTCGAGGAGAACCTGTCGATCGCCCAGGAGCTGCTCGAGCAGTGCGCGAGGGCCCGCATCGTCATGGAGCTCGAGATCGGCGTCGTCGGCGGCGAGGAGGACGGCGTCGAGAACGCCATCAACGAGAAGCTCTACACGACACCCGAGGACGCCCTGCGCACCGCCGAGCTCATCGGCACGGGGGACAAGGGCCGCTACATGCTGGCGGCGACGTTCGGCAACGTGCACGGCGTCTACAAGCCCGGCAACGTCAAGCTCAAGCCGTCGATCCTGGACGACATCCAGAAGGCGGTCGGCGAGAAGACCGGCACCGAGCGCCCGTTCGACCTCGTCTTCCACGGCGGCTCCGGCTCGCTGCTGGAGGAGATCCGCGAGGCCCTCGACTACGGCGTCGTGAAGATGAACGTCGACACCGACACCCAGTACGCCTTCACGCGTCCTGTCGTGGACCACATGTTCCGCTCGTACGACGGCGTGCTGAAGGTCGACGGCGAGGTCGGCAACAAGAAGCAGTACGACCCGCGGACCTGGGGCAAGGCGGCGGAGGCGGGCATGGCCGCCCGGGTCGTGCGTGCCTGCGAGGACCTGCGCAGCGCCGGGACGCGGCTGTCCTGAGGCGGTACGGCCGCGCCCGTCCGTCCTGCACGGATCACCTCTAGCGCTTCCGCGGTCGGTCCGTTACCTTCGCCGGGCCGCGCCGGACCGGGGCGGCGACCGGCTCCTTCCCGCCGAGTCCTGTCCTGGGGAGCCGGTCACCTCGACGTGCGAAGGGCAGGAGCGGGGGACCCACACGTCCCACCGGTCGGCCCGTCCCCGGACGGCGCCCTCCTCGGGGTGAAGCCTCCTGACCGAGGCCAGGCAGACCCTCACCGCCCGACCGCGCTCCACGCGCGGGAGGCCGGGCCTGAACCCGACAGCTGACCCCGCAGGCGTGAGGAGAGGACCCCGCCCGTGCCTGCTCTGCTGCCCGCTGTCCTGACGCCGTGGCTCGCCCCTCGCCGCTCCGCCCGGCACGCCCGGCCCTCGAGGACAGCGCCGCTGCTGGCCGCCGGCGGTCTGGCCGCCGCGCTCGCGGTCGCCGACGCCGCGCTCGTGCAGACCTCCGCCTCGGCCGGGGGCTCGATCGCGCAGTTCGAGCGGCTGGCCCGCTGCGAGAGCGGCGGCAACTGGGCCATCAACACCGGCAACGGCTACTACGGCGGGCTGCAGTTCAACCTGGCGACGTGGCGTGGGCTCGGCCTCAGCGGCTACCCGCACCAGGCCAGCAAGGCGCAGCAGATCGCCGCCGGGCAGAAGCTGCACAGCCAGCGGGGCTGGCAGCCGTGGCCGGCCTGCTCGCGCAAGCTGGGCCTGTCCGGCAACGGCGGCTACAGCGGCTCCGGCCAGGCAGCGCCGGTCGCGCCGGCGCGCACGGAGGCGGCCAGCCGCGCTCGCCGGCCGGCACCGGCACCCGTCGCCGTCGCCGTCGGCAAGACCGTGCGCGGGACGCCGGCCGTGGCCCGGGCGACCCGGGTCGCCCGGCTCCGCACCCTGCGGCCCGGCACCGCGCCGGCCTTCGACGGTCGGGAGATGACCGTCCGGGACGTGCGGACGTACCGGACCGCCGTTCAGGTGTGGCAGGCCCGCATGGCGGCGCGCGGCTGGGCGATCCGCGCCGACGGCTACTTCGGGCCGCGCAGCTCCGCCGTCGCCCGCGCGTTCGCCCGCGAGAAGGGCATCCGGACGCGGGTGCCGGGCATCGTGGACAGGGCCGTGTGGAACGCCGCCTGGACCACCCCCGTCACCTGAGCCTCTCGCCGGGCCGGGACGCAGGCAGGATGGGGGCATGAGCCTGACCGGCAAGGACCTGCTCGGCGGACCGCCGCCCACCCTGCTCCCCGACGAGGCGGGCCCCCGCCTGCAGCTCGAGAGCGGCGCCGCGGCGGCGGAGGTCGCCGCGGCGCACCCGACCAGCTCGCTGGCCTGGGCGCTGCTCGCCGAGGGGGCGCTCGACCGCGGCGCCGTCGTCGAGGCCTACGCGTACGCCCGCACGGGCTACCACCGGGGGCTCGACGCCCTGCGCCGGTCGGGCTGGAAGGGCTACGGACCCGTGCCGTGGTCGCACGAGCCCAACCGCGGCTTCCTGCGGGCCCTGCACGCGCTCGGCCGGGCGGCGGCCGCGATCGGCGAGGACGACGAGGCCACGCGCATCCGGCAGTTCCTCGACGACAGCGACCCGTCGGCAGGCGCCGCCCTCGGCGGCGCCTGACCGACCGGCGTCCGCGGGCGGGGCGCTCAGACCGGATCGGTCGGCGGCTCCGCCCCCGGGCGCGGGACCGGCCGCCGGCGACCCAGCAGCGCGGCACCGGGCAGCCCGCCGAACGTGCGGCTGGTGTCGTCGACGAAGGTCATGATCCGCTCGGTCGAGCCGGCGATGAAGGCGACGCGGGCGTGCGTGTCGGCGAGGGTCTGCAGCACCGGCAGGACGTCGCTCTGCACCTTGCGCAGCGTCTCGGGCAGCTCCTCGACCACCGGGTCGTCGAGCACGACCGCGAGGCGCTGCAGTCCGGGACGCAGGGCCCGCAGCGGCTCCTCGAGCTCCTCGGCGACGCTGTCCATCCGGACGGCGAGCCGGTGCACCGCGGCGAGCGTCTCGCGGGCCTCCCCGACGACCTCGCCGAGCTGCCGCACGGCGCCGGTCAGCCCGGCGACGGCCGTGGGCAGCGACGCCAGGGACTCGGTCTGGGCCTGGAGGGCCGCGAACAGGCCGTCGATGCCGGGTATGCGTGCCACAGTCCGAGCCTACGGACTCGAGCGTCACCCGAACGGCGGGCGGGCCGTACGGGGAAGAGGGGTAGGGCACCATCCACACTCTCAGGGAGGCCCGCGTGCGGACCATGGACGACAGCGCGGCGCCGGACACGGTCGCCGGCAACCAGCTCGACCCGCGCGACAGCCCGGAGGAGCGCGTGCGGGACCTGCGCCGGCGCCTCGAGGCGCTGCTGGGCATCCCGGCGAGCGAGGGCAACTCCCTCACGCTGCTCAAGAACGGCGACCAGATCTTCCCGGCGATGCTGAGCGCCGTCCGCGAGGCGCAGCGGACGATCGACTTCCTGACGTTCGTCTACTGGAAGGGCGACATCGCCGCGGAGTTCGCACGCGCCCTCGCCGAGCGGGCGCAGGCCGGGCTCGACGTCCGGGTCCTCATCGACGCCGTCGGCGGCCGCCTGATCGACAGCGACCTCATCGAGCACATGACCGACTGCGGTGTCCAGGTCGAGTGGTTCCGCAAGCCGGTCTGGCAGGGCCAGGCGCTCTCGCCGTGGAAGCACAACCACCGCACGCACCGCAAGGTCCTCATCTGCGACGAGGTCGTCGGCTTCACCGGCGGGGTCGGCATCGCGGAGGAGTGGTGTGGTGACGCCCGCGACGAGAAGGAGTGGCGGGACACGCACGTGCGCGTCGTCGGACCGGCGGTCGACGGGCTGTCGGCGTCGTTCGCGCAGAACTGGGCGGAGACGGGCCACCCGCTCATCGACCAGGAGCGCCGGTTCCCCGACCACGAGCTGACCGAAGGCGGCTCGGTCGTCCAGGTCGCCCGCGGCAGCGCCAGCGTCAGCTGGAACGACATGGCCACCGTCTTCCGCGTGATGCTGGAGTCGGCGCAGCAGCGGATCCGCATGATGACGGCCTACTTCGTGCCCGACGACTTCTTCCAGCAGCTCATGCTGGACGCCGTGGCGCGGGGGGTGCAGGTGGACGTGATGCTGCCTGGACCGCACGCCGACAAGCGCGTCTGCCAGCTGGCGAGCGAGTCGATCTACTCGACGCTCGTCGAGGGCGGGGTCCGCATCTGGGCGTTCCAGCCGTCCATGCTGCACGCCAAGGTGCTGACCATCGACGGGATCGCGTCGGTCGTCGGCTCGGCCAACATGAACCGCCGGTCGCTGCACCACGACGAGGAGGTCGTGATGTCGGTCCTCGACCCGGCGGTGACGCGCCGGCTCGAGGACGACTTCGACGCCGAGCTGCCGCGCTGCGTGCGGATCGAGCCGCGCCGCTGGCAGGACCGGCCGCTGCGCCAGAAGGTGTCGGAGAAGGCGACGGTCGTCGCGCACCACTTCTTCTGAGCGCCCCCGCGGCTCAGGGCCGGATCAGCTGCCAGGCCCCCGGGGAGACGGTCCAGGTGCGCCGCTGCACCGCGACCCCCGTCTCCCCGTCGCTGTTCACGCCGACCGGCTCGCCCGAGACGGTGACGGTGGTCCCGCGGGCGTAGCGGACGTCGCGGTCCATCAGGTGCTGGCCCGAGGCGAGCGCCGCGCCGTACCGGACGCGCGCGAACGGTCCCGTCGCCTTGGACACCACGACGTCGAGCAGGCCGTCGTCCGGCACCGCGCGCGGCAGCAGCGGGGTGCCGCCGCCGATGCCCCGCCCGTTGCCGATGCCGACCATCAGCGTGCGGCGGTGGGCGTCGGACAGGATCGTCCCGTCCACCGCCACGCGCAGCCGCCAGCCCGTGGTCCGCAGACCTGCCCGCACGGCGCCGACCGGGTAGGCGAGCGGACCGAGCCGCGGCTTGAGCTGACCGGCGTGCTCGGCCGCGTCCGCGCCGATGCCCACGTGCGCGGCGTTGACGACGATCCCGCCGGCGTCGTCCAGCAGCAGGTCGATCGGCCGTGCCCGCCCGTCGCGGATCAGCCGGGCGGCGTCGGTCGTGTCGAGGGGGATGTCGAGCGCGCGCGCGAGGTCGTTGCCGGTGCCGAGCGGCACGAGGCCGATGCGCGTGGCGGCCAGAACGCCGCGCAGGTGCAGCTTGGTCACGGCCAGGTGCAGGCTGCCGTCGCCGCCGGCGATGACGAGCGTGCGCCCGTCGAGCCGGTCGAGGGCGCCGTCGAGGTCCTCCGGCGCCCGGCAGGTGGCCATCTCGGCCCCCAGGACGTCCACCGCGGCGCAGACCTCGTCCACGTCCGTGCTGCCCGCCCGCTGGCTGACCACCAGCAGGTGACCGTCGTCCGAGGAGCCCATGTCGGCTAGCCTTCCTCTGCAAGAGCCCCAGGCGCCTGCGCCCGGGGCTTCGTCCTGTGGCGGACCCACAGACTCCCTGGGGAGCGATCATGCCTGCACTCGTGCTCGTCGGTGCCCAGTGGGGTGACGAGGGCAAGGGCAAGGCCACCGACCAGCTCGGCGGCTCCGTCGACTACGTCGTCAAGTTCAACGGCGGCAACAACGCGGGGCACACCGTCGTCATCGGCGAGCAGACCTACGCACTCCACCTCCTGCCGAGCGGGATCCTGTCGCCCGGCTGCACGCCGGTGATCGGCAACGGCGTCGTGGTCGACCTGTCCGTGCTGTTCGAGGAGATCGACGCCCTCGAGGCGCGCGGCGTCTCCTGCGAGCGGCTGGTGCTGTCGGCGGACGCGCACCTCATCGCGTCCTACAACTCCACGCTGGACCGGGTCGCCGAGCGCTTCCTCGGCAAGCGCCGCATCGGGACCACCGGCCGCGGCATCGGCCCGACCTACGCCGACAAGATGAACCGCCTGGGCATCCGCGTCCAGGACCTGTTCGACGAGGGCATCCTGCGCCAGAAGGTGGAGGGCGCCCTCGAGCTGAAGAACCAGGTGCTGGTCAAGGTCTACAACCGCAAGGCGGTGGAGCCGGACGCGGTCGTCGAGGAGCTGCTGTCCTACGTCGACCGGGTCCGGCCGATGGTCGCCGACACGTCGCTGCTGCTCAACGCGGCGCTCGACCGGGGCGAGACGGTCCTGCTCGAGGGCGGTCAGGCGACGCTGCTCGACGTCGACCACGGCACCTACCCGTTCGTCACCTCGTCGTCGGCGACCGCGGGCGGTGCCTGCACCGGCAGCGGCATCGGCCCCCGCCGCGTCGACAAGGTCATCGCCGTGGTCAAGGCCTACACGACCCGCGTCGGGGAGGGGCCGTTCCCCACCGAGCTGCTCGACGCCGACGGCGAGCGCCTGCGGGCGAACGGCCACGAGTACGGCACGACGACCGGTCGGCCCCGTCGCTGCGGCTGGTACGACGCGGTCATCGCGCGGTACGCCGCCCGCGTCAACGGGGTGACCGACTTCGTGCTCACCAAGCTCGACGTCCTCACCGGCTGGGAGCGCATCCCGGTCTGCGTGGCGTACGAGGTGGACGGCCGGCGGTTCGACGAGATGCCGATGTCGCAGACCGACTTCCACCACGCGACGCCGGTCTACGAGCACTTCGACGGCTGGACCGAGGACATCACCGGTGCCCGCACCTTCGACGACCTGCCCAAGACCGCTCAGGCGTACGTCTCGGCGCTCGAGGAGATGAGCGGCGCGCCGTTCGCCTCCATCGGCGTGGGGCCGGACCGGGAGCAGACGCTGGAGCTGCGGAGCCTGCTGCCGTGAGCCGGCGGTGATCTTCCGTGCGGTCGGGGAGGGCAGGCCCTACCCGGACCACGGGCTGACCGGTCGCGGCTGGGCGGCGATCCCGCCGACGCAGGTGCAGCTCGACCACCTGACCACCGTCAAGAAGACGCTGGACCTCGACGTGCTGCTCGCGGAGGACTCGACCTTCTACGGCGACATGTTCGCCCACGTCGTGCAGTGGCGCGGCGAGCTCTACCTCGAGGACGGCCTGCACCGGGCGCTGCGGTGCGCGCTGGCGCAGCGCAACGTGCTGCACGCCCGCGTCCACGCGATCAGGGGCTAGCGGCGTGCGGCGCGCCGAGGTCGTGGTCGTCGGCGCGGGGGCCGCCGGGCTGGCGCTGGCCTGCCTGCTCGGCGAGCAGGGGACGGCGGACGTCGTCCTCGTCGACGCCCCGCCCGGTCCGGCGCGCGCACCCGAGCGCACGTGGTGCTCCTGGCAGACCGGTCCGACGGGCTGGGAGGACGCCGTCACCGCCCGGTGGGACCGCGTGCAGGTGCACGACCACCGCGGGACGGCGAGGACCTACGCGCTCGCGCCCTTCGACTACACGATGATCCGGTCCCGCGACTACGAGCGGGTGGCGGCCGAGCGGCTGGCCCGCACCGGCGTGCAGCGGGTCGAGGCGACGGTCGGGACGGTGCACCCCGACGGCGTCGTCGCGGGCGCCGACGTGGCCGGGCGCTGGGTCTTCGACACCCGGCCGGTGCCCCCCGCCCGTCCCGGCCGGGTGGCGCTGCTGCAGCACTTCCGCGGGTGGTTCGTGCGCACCCCGCAGGACCGCTTCGACCCGCAGGTCGCCGGTCTCATGGACTTCCGCCCGCCGCAGCCGCCCGGCGGGGTCGCCTTCGGCTACGTCCTGCCGACCTCCCGCCGCGAGGCGCTGGTCGAGTACACCGAGTTCAGCCGCTCGGTCCTGACGGCGGGGCAGTACGAGTCGGCGCTGCACGAGTGGACCGGCGCGCACCTCGAGCTCGGCCCGTTCGAGGTGCTCGACGTCGAGCAGGGCGCGATCCCGATGACCGACGCGCCGTTCCCGCGGCGGGTCGGCGAGCGGGTGTTCCGTCTCGGCGCCGCGGGCGGCGCGACGCGGCCGTCGACCGGCTACACCTTCTCGGCGGCGCAGCGGCAGGCCCGGGCCGTGGCCGCGGCGCTGGGGGACGGCCGCGACCCGTGCCCGCCGCCGGCCTACTCGGCCCGGCACCTGCGCATGGACGCGCTGCTCCTGCGCGCGCTCGACGGCGGCTTCCTGCGGGGGGCGGACTTCCTGTCCGAGCTGTTCGCGAACCAGCCGACCGAGCGGGTGCTGCGCTTCCTCGACGGGTCGACGTCCCTGCGCGAGGACCTCGCGGTGATGGCGAGCGCGCCGAAGGCGGCGATGCTGCGCGCCGCGCTCGCCCGATAGCGTCTGTCGCCGTGAGAGTCCTCGTCCTCGGCTCCGGGGCCCGTGAGCACGCCCTGCTGCTCGCGCTGTCCCGCGACCCGGCCGTCCACGGGCTGGTGTGCGCGCCGGGCAACGCCGGGACGGCGGGGCTCGCCGAGGCGCGCCCGGTCGAGGTCACGGACGGACCGGCGGTGGTGGGGCTGGCGCGGGCCGTGGCCGCCGACCTGGTCGTCGTCGGCCCGGAGGTGCCGCTCGTGGCAGGGGTCGCCGACCACCTGCGGGCCGCCGGGATCGCCTGCTTCGGCCCGTCCGCCGCCGCAGCGCGGATCGAGGGCAGCAAGAGCTTCGCCAAGCAGGTCATGGCCGACGCCGGCGTCGCGACCGCCGCGGCGGTGCTGCTCACCGACGCCGACGCGTGCGCCGCGCACCTGGCTGCGGCGCCGCCGCCGTACGTCGTCAAGGCGGACGGGCTGGCCGCCGGCAAGGGCGTCCACGTCGGCAGCGACCTCGCCGTCGCCACCGCCTTCGCGCGCGACGTGCTGGCCGAGCCGGGCTCGTCCGCGGTGGTCGAGGCCTACCTCGACGGGCCGGAGGTGTCGCTGTTCGCGCTGTCGGACGGGCGGACCGTCGTCCCGCTGCTGCCGGCCCAGGACTTCAAGCGCGTGCGCGACGGTGACGAGGGCCCCAACACCGGTGGCATGGGGGCCTACGCACCTCTGCCGTGGCTGCCGGCCGGGACCGTCGAGCAGGTGCGGCGCGACGTCCTGCAGCCGGTCGTCGACGAGCTGGCCCGGCGCGGCACGCCGTTCAGCGGTCTGCTCTACGCCGGGCTCGCGATGACGTCGCAGGGCCCGCAGGTCATCGAGTTCAACTGCCGCTTCGGCGATCCGGAGACGCAGGTCGTGCTGGCCCTGCTCGAGACCCCGCTCGCCGGGCTGCTGCACGCCTGCGCCACGGGCACGCTCGACCGCGCCGACGACCTCGCCTGGACCGACGGCGCCGCCGTGACGGTCGTCGTGGCCGCCGAGCACTACCCGGCCGCGCCGGTCACCGGCGACGAGGTCGAGATCGGCCCGCTGCCACCCGGGGTCGCGGTCCTGCACGCCGGCACGCGGCGCGACGGGGACCGCGTCGTGTCGTCCGGCGGCCGCGTGCTGTCCGTCACCGCCGTCGCGCCGGACCTGGGGGCGGCCCGCGACCGGGCCTACGAGGGGGTGGCCGCCGTGCGGCTGCGCGGTGCCCACTGGCGCACCGACATCGCCCGCGCCGCCGCCGCCGGCGAGGTCCGCGTCCCCTAGCCAGCCGACCCCCGGCGGGGGCGGACGGACGGGCGTCCACCTCGGTGCCGGAGCCTGGCCGGGCGGCGTCCGCGGGCGGTGCGCGCCTCGAGGTGCGGGGCGGCGAGGACCTGGCCGGGCTCGTCCGGCTGACCGGGCTAGGCCTGGTCGTGCAGCCGCTCGGGCAGGCCGAAGCGGGTGAACAGCGCCGGGTCGAGGAAGTGGTGGACGTGCTGGACCCGCCCGCCTGACAGCTCGACGACCTGCAGCGCCCACGGCTCGTGGGTGCCGTCCGGGCCCGGCCGGTACTGCCCGAACACCGCCTCGGTCGTGCTGACCGACGCCGCGAGCAGCCGCGAGCCGCGGCAGCCGATGCCGTAGCCGAGGTACCACGCCGACAGGTCCTCGCGGCCGCGCAGCCACAGCGCCAGCGGCGGCATGGAGATGCTCGCGTCCTCGTGCAGCAGCGCGACCAGCGACGGGATGTCGTACGCCTCGAACGCCGCGACGTAGCGGGCCAGCAGCGCGCGGTCGGACTCGGTGAGCGCCGCGGGCGGCTGCTCCGGGTCGCGGTCGCCGAGCGTCGCGCGGGCCCGCTGCAGGGCGCTGTTGACCGAGGCGACCGTGGTGTCGAGCAGCTCGGCCACCTCGCTGGCCTGCCAGCACAGGACCTCGCGCAGGATGAGGACCGCCCGCTGGCGCGGCGGCAGCGCCTGCAGCGCCGCGACGAAGGCGAGCCGGACGGTGTCGGACAGCACCGCGCGCCGGGCCGGGTCGGCGTCGGCGGGCACCACGTCGCCATGCGGCACCGGCT
>CADCUE010000212.1 GCA_902805805.1 uncultured Frankineae bacterium
CGGCCTCCAGCCGGCCGTGCGTGCGCAGCGCCTCCAGCTGCTCGGTCAGCCGCTGCACCTCGTCGACGGTCGCGACGCCGGCGGCCAGCCGGTCGCGCTCGGCCAGCTCGGCGGCGGCGGCCTCGACGAGCGACTCCCAGCCCTCGGGCCGCAGCAGGTACGCCGCGGCGGCCACCTCGTCGGGCGGCGCGGCCGGCGGCGGGTGGCCGCTGCGCAGGGCCGAGGCGAGCGGCTCGGCGAGCCCCTCGGCGACGAGCTGCCGGAAAACCGGGTCCTGCTCGAGCGCCGCCGCCAGCGGCACGGCCGCCGCAGAGGCCCGGCGACGCGGCGCGAAGCGGCGGAACGGCCGTACCGCCGCGGGGATCTGGTCGTCGGACAGGGCACCCAGGCGGTCCGCCGCCAGGGCCACCACGCGCGTGCGGACCGCGGCGTGCAGCGGAGCGCTCACCCGGCGCCGGCCGCCGGCCGGGGCACGACCTCCACCTGGTCGACGGCCTTGCACCAGCGGCAGACGACCCGCTCGACGGCGTCGACCAGCAGCTCGCGCTCCTCGACCACCTGCTGACCGGCGAGGTCGACGTGCACGTACTCCTGGGCCCGCGTCGTGCGCGTCACGTCGAACCGCGTCAGGTTGCCGCACGAGGTGCAGCGCCAGCGGGAGTCGGGGCCGGGCTGCGGCACAGGCCGGGACACGGGCATCGGGACGGCCGTTCGTGCGGAGGGGCGGGTGCCCGAGCGTAGCGAGCAGACCGGACAGGACGGGGCGAGGCGAGCAGGGTGCCCGGGTCCGGCCTACGGCTGGTCGGTGCAGAGGTCCAGGACCTCGTCGAACGACTCCTGCAGGTCCTTGCCCAGCGCCGGCTCGTAGGTGTTGCCGACCGCCCGGATCCGCACACCGCCGATCCGCTCGACGACCTGGCCGAGCGCGTCGGCGTACTGCGGCTCGACGCCCTCGGCGAGCAGGGCCAGCCGGTCCTGCGTGGTGGCCAGGCTCTCCTGGACGTCGGGCGCCACGGTGGCGTCCTTCCCGAGCCGCGGGATCGTGCGCCCGAGCTCGAGCAGGTCAGGTGCGGCGGCCCGGCAGGTGCCCTCCGCGAAGGCGGACTCGGCCGGCAGGTCCGGCTCGGCCGGCTTCTCGGGGGAGGACGAGCAGGCGGCGAGCACCGGCAGGACGAGCAGGACGGTCAGGGCTCGGCGCACGGGAGCTCCTCGATCAGGACGACACGCCACCGGGGCGGTCCCGAAGGACCGCCCCGGTGTCGTGAGACGGAGTGCAGTGACTAGCGGACCGTGATGGTGGTCGGCGGGCCGGACACCGCGCCGGCAACCGCGTCCCGCACGGGCAGGATGCGCCACAGCAGCGTGAGCTGCAGACCCGGACGCTGCCGGACCTGCAGGCTGCTCGTGGCGGTGCCGGCGGCGTTGATCCTGGCGTAGCCCAGGTGCTTCAGGCCGCCGTTGCCCATGACGCCGACGAGCTGCGCCGTGCCGCCCTTGGCTCCGGGGCTGATGCCGTACGCCGACGCCGTGACGACGCCGTTGGCGCTGGTGAAGCGCTGACGGAACTGCACCGGGTCCTGCCCACGACGCGGGGTCGACCCGGAGTGCGGGAGCGCGACGTACGGGAAGGCCGCCGCCAGCGCCCGGTCGCTGCGGATGACCCCGTCACCGAGGCCGGCCACCGCGTTCTTGGTGGCGCCGGCGGGACGCACGAGCACGCCCTCGAGCACCTGCAGCGCGATGTCGACGACGTCGTCCTGCAGACGGCGGCCGTTCGGGAAGCCCGAGAGGTCGCCACCGACGGCGCCGAGGCGGCTGTAGCCGGCATCGCCCGGCTTCTTCGGCGGGACCATGACGTTCAGCCGCAGGTACTCCGCCGGGGCGGGGTTCGGGCTGACCGCGTTGAGGTCCAGCGAGTTGAGGTCCGCGTCAAGCACGCCCTTGCCGAGACCGCCGAAGGTCCTGCCGGCGAACACGTCCCGGGAGAAGCCGGTGAGGAAGGCCGCGACGAGGTCGTTGCGCTTGTCGTCGTTGGTCTGCCCCGCGAGCTTGTTCGGGTTCGGGATCTTGTAGATCGACTCGACCAGGATCGGCACCTCGGGGTCCTGGACCTTGGCGAGGAACTTCGCGTCCGTGTCAGGGGTGGACCGGTTGAAGAAGTCCTTGAGGTTGGCCGGGACGACCGCCTCGTTGACCAGCGGGTTGCCCAGCCGGGAGACCTGGACGAAGTCGCCGGAGGCCTGCACCGTGTCGCTGTCCTCGTTGACGCCCGTCCGGGGTGCGGCGTTGTTGTCCAGCAGGACGCGGTTCTTCGCGCGGGACGTGGTCGACCAGACGCCGATGACCGGGTTCTTGGTGGCGTCGCCGTTCGCGACCAGCAGGCGCTTCGGGATCTGCAGGCTGACGTTGTTGACGTTGTAGCCGGACAGCCCGTCGTAGCCGACCTCGGAGAAGTCGCCGCCGTACAGCAGGTCGAAGATGCGCAGGTCGAGGAAGAAGGGGTCGTCGGCCGGACCGGCGAAGGCCTTGCCGCTGGGGCCGCTGTCGCCGGGTGGGGTGACGGGCATGATCGCCTCGTTGCGCAGCTTGCCGTAGTCGGGCATGGAGGCCTTGCCGACGTTGCTCGGAGCGACCTTGCCGTTCGTGACGAGGTCGTTCACCGTCGTCGTGCCGTCCGCGTTGTAGCGGATCCCCTGCAGCGTGTAGGACTGCTTGAACTTGAGGGTGGCGTCGTCGAACGAGCCGACGGGGCCGTCGTTGTAGAGGAACGTCCCGTCCGTCGCGCCGCGCTCGGCGGTGCCACGGTTGTCGATGTCCTTGAACGTCCAGCGGTAGGTGATGTCCTGCTTGGCGTCGCCGTCGTTGTCGATGTGGATCTCGTAGCGCGCCTTGTTGTCGAACGGGTAGAAGTTCGGGCCCTGCGACGGCTCCTGGAAGCCGTTGAAGTTCGCCGACAGCGTGACGGTGTCCGGGTTGTCCGGCGACACGAAGGCGTACGTGTCGGTGTTGTCCGCCAGGGGGTCGGACAGCGTGTACGGCGCCTCGCGGTGGCTGGAGGCCGAGGAGGTGCCGGGTGCCAGCAGTGCGGCGCTGGACGCCGCCGTCGCGCCGGCGGCGAGGATGGCGATGACGCGTCGTCGCGTCGTCGCCCTCTGCGGTAGGGCCATGGTGCTCCAATGATTCAAGGGAGTGTGGGCGTGCTGGGCGAGTGTTCACCCGGGGAGGTCTTCGCGCCATCGCTGCCACCGGTTCGGGTGAACTACCACCGGTTCGGGTGAACCGGCAGGCACACTGGTCCGAAAGGCTCTCGACGACGTCGACGAGCAGGAGGGACCTCCGAGGCATGCAGCGCTGGACCCGCGCCGCCCTGTCGGGCGCCGCCGTCGTGGGGCTCGCCGCAGGTCTGCTGGCCATCGGGACAGCCGCAGGGACGCCGCCGTCGGCGCCCGAGCCGGCCTCCGTCGGGGTCGACCGCGCCGACCCGCTCGGCCAGTCCATCGCCGGTCTGCAGCGCGAGCTCGACCGGGTCCCCGGGAAGTACCCCGCCTGGTCGGCGCTCGGGCTGGCCTACGTCGAGCAGGCGCGGGTGAGCGCCGACCCCACCCTGTACGAGAAGGCGGCCGGTGCCTTCGAGCGCTCCCTGGAGCTGCGGCCCGAGGGCAACGACGCCGCCCTGACCGGACAGGCGACGCTGGCCGCCGCGCAGCACGACTTCGCCGAGGCCCTGGCGCTGACCGACCGGTCCCTGGCCATCAACGACTTCAGCCCGACGACGTGGGCGGTGCGCAGCGACGCCCTCACCGAGCTCGGCCGCTACGACGAGGCGCGGGCCGCCGTGCAGCGGCTGCTCGACCTGTCCCCGACCGGTGTCGAGGCCCTGACGCGGGCGTCGTACGTCTTCGAGCTGCGTGGCGACGTCGTCCGGGCGCGGGAGATGCTCGAGCAGGCGGCCGAGGTGGCCCTGCGACCGGCCGACCAGGCCTTCGCCCACTACTACCTCGGCGAGCTGGCGTGGAACGAGGGCGACTTCGCCGCCGCCCGGGCCGCCTACGACGCCGGGCTCGCCGCCGACCCGACCGCCCTGTCCCTCGTCGCAGGACGCGCGAAGGTGCTCGCCGCGACCGGCGACGTGGACGGGGCGGCCGAGGACTACCGGCGCGTCGTCGCGCGGCTGCCCCAGCCGGAGTTCCTGGTGGCCTTCGGCGAGCTGCTCGAGTCGACCGGTCGCACCGCAGAGGCCGAGGAGCAGTACGCCGTCGTGCGTGCGACCCAGCAGCTGTTCGCCGCCAACGGACAGGACGTGGACACCGAGCTGGCGCTGTTCGAGGCCGACCACGGGACGCCGGCCGCCGCCGTGGCCAGCGCCGAGAAGGCGTACGCCAAGCGGCCCGACGCCGTGCTGACCCAGGACGCGTACGCCTGGGCGCTGCACGCGGCCGGACGCTCCGAGCAGGCGCTGCCCATCGCCCGGGCCGCCAGCCGTCTCGGACTCCGCTCCCCCGTCCTCGCCTACCACCTGGGCGCCATCGAGGCGGCCGCGGGTGACGAGGGGGCTGCGCGTCGGGCGCTGCAGCGGGCACTCGACCTCAACCCGAAGTTCAACCCGGTCCAGGCGCCCGAGGCGTCGGCGCTGCTCGAGAGCCTCGGCGGGTGAGGCGCGGCCTGGCGGTCGTGCTCGGCGCGACCGTCCTGGCGCTGCTGCCCGCCGGGACCGCCGCGGCCCACCCCCTGGGCAACTTCACCGTCAACACCGCCGATCGGCTCGTCGTGACCGCGGACGGCCTCGACGTCACCCATGTCGTCGACCTCGCGGAGATCCCCACCGTCCAGCTGGCCCAGGCACGCGCGGGCGTGGACACCGACGGCGACCGGGTGCTGTCCGCCGCGGAGCTGACGGCCCACGCCGACCGCGAGTGCCGCCGGACCGCCCCCCTGCTGTCGGTGGTGGTCGACGGCGAGCCCGCCGCGCTGACCGTCGGCGCGGCCGACGCCGAGTCACGGCCGGGGACGGCCGGTCTCGCCACCACCCGCCTGACCTGCAGCTTCCGGACCGGCGAGCGTCCGCGCTCGTCGGTCGAGTTCGACGACCGTGCAGCCGGCGAGCGCAACGGGTGGCGGGAGGTCACCGCGGACTCGGAGTGCGGCCCGCTCCAGGGGTCCAGCGTGCCTGTGCAGAGCCCCTCCGAGCTGCTGACGTCCTACCCGGCAGATCTGCTCCAGTCCCCGGTCGACGTGACCGGCGCGCGCTTCGAGGTGCGAGCGGGGGCTGCCTGCACGGGCGCGACGACGACAGGTCCGGTCGCCGGGGACGACGTCGCGCCCCGCGGCGTCGACCGGCTCACCCGAACCTTCACCGACTTCCTCGGTCGACCTGACCTCACCGTGCCGTTCGCCCTGCTCTCGCTCGCCGCGGCGCTGGTCTTCGGCGTGCTCCACGCCCTGGCACCCGGGCACGGCAAGACCGTCATGGCCGCCTACCTCGTCGGTCAGCGGGGCACCCGGCGGCAGGCGCTCCAGCTCGGAGCGGTGGTGACGTTCACGCACACGGCGAGCGTCCTGCTGCTGGGGGCGGTCCTCGCCCTGGGCGCGCTCGCGGCCCCCGAGCTCGTCGTGCCGTTCACGGAGGTCCTGTCGGGCGTGCTGCTGGTGGCGGTGGGCCTGTACCTGCTCGTGCTGGCGGGTCGCCGCTGGGGATCTGGACGTCAGGTCGAGGGTCATGGACCCGACCACGGGCACGACGACCACGGGCACGACCACCACGGGCACGACCACCACGGGCACGACCACGAGCACGACGGCCACGACCACGACCACGACCACGACGGCCACAGCCACGACCACGACCACGACGCGCACGGGCACCGTGGGCACGACGGGCACGAGGACCGGACCTCCGACGACCACACCTCCGAGGACGGCGGCGTCGCCGTGGCGGTGCGCCCGGTGACGCACACGCACGGGGGGCGAGCGCACACCCACGCCCCGCTGCCGCAGGGCCCGCTGTCGTGGAAGTCGCTGGCGGCGATGGGCGTCGCCGGCGGGCTCGTCCCCAGCCCGTCCGCGCTGCTCGTGCTGCTCAGCGCGACCGCCCTCGGCCGCGCGTGGTTCGGCGTCGTGCTCGTCGTCGTCTACGGGCTCGGCATGGCCGTCACGCTGACCGCCGCGGGGCTGCTCCTGCTGCGGGCACAGGCCGCGCTCGACCGGCGCGGCTGGTCGCTCGGCCGGGGGCGCTCCCTGACGCGGCTCCTGCCGCTCGGCACGGCGGCGGTCGTGGTGCTCGTCGGGCTCGGACTGGTCGTGCGCGGTGTGGCCAGCGGACGCGGCCTGCTCTGACCGGTCGGCCGGGTCCGGGCGCGTCGAACCACAAGGCTGTCGTACGCCGGCCCTAGCGTCCGCTGCATGCCCGCCGCACCGCTGCAACCTCCCGCGGCGCTCGCCGCCTCCGCTCGTCCCGCGACGCCGCGCGTCCCCGTCCAGGCCACCTTCGACGAGCTGGGCAGCCCGCTGCGGGAGGTGACCTTCGTCGTCGTGGACCTCGAGACCACAGGCGGGTCCGCACAGGCCTGCGAGATCACCGAGATCGGGGCGGTCAAGGTCCGGGGCGGCGAGGTCGTCGGCGAGTTCCAGACGCTGGTCAACCCCGGCGCGGCGATCCCCCCGTTCATCGCCGTCCTGACCGGCATCACCGACGCGATGGTCGCCGGCAGCCCCCGGCTGGACCAGGCGCTGCCCGCGTTCCTCGAGTTCAGCCGGGGCAGCGTGCTCGTCGCGCACAACGCACCCTTCGACCTCGGCTTCCTCAAGGCGGGGTGCGCCCGGCTGGGCATCCCCTGGCCGGGCCACGACTCGCTGGACACCGCGCGCCTCGCCCGTCGCGTCCTCACCCGGGACGAGGCGCCCAACTGCAAGCTCGCCACGCTCGCACGGCTGTTCCGGGCCTCGACGACGCCCAACCACCGGGCGCTGGCCGATGCACGGGCGACCGTCGACGTCCTGCACGGCCTGCTCGCCCGGCTCGGCGGTCTGGGGGTGCACAGCCTGGAGGAGCTGCGCACCTTCTCCAGCCAGGTGAGCGCCGCGCAGCGTCGCAAGCGCCACCTCGCGGACGCGCTGCCGGCGCTGCCGGGCGTCTACCTGTTCCGCGACAGCCGCGGGCGGGTCCTCTACGTCGGCAAGAGCACCAACCTGCGGGCCCGCGTGCGGCAGTACTTCACGGCGAGCGAGAACCGCACCCGCATGGCGGAGATGGTGGCGGTGGCCGAGCGCGTCGACCCGGTCGTGTGCAGCACGGCGCTCGAGGCGGAGGTGCGGGAGCTGCGCCTGATCGCCGAGCACAGCCCGCGCTACAACCGCCGCAGCAAGCGCCCGGACAAGGCCGTGTGGGTCAAGCTGACCGTCGAGGCGTTCCCCCGGCTGTCCCTGGTCCGCTCGGTGCTCGACGACGGCGCCGTCTACCTCGGACCCTTCGGGCGGACGGCGACCGCCGAGCTGGCCGTCGCCGGCGTGCACGAGGCGCTGCCCCTGCGCCAGTGCACGCAGCGCCTGTCCCCCCGCCGGCCGTCCGCGGCCTGCGTGCTCGCCGAGATGCGCCGTTGCGGCGCTCCCTGCCTCGGTCCGGACAGGGGCGAGTCGGTCGAGGCCTACGCCGCCCACGCCACCGCCTACCGCACCGCCGTGTCGGCCGACCCGGGCCGCGTCGTCGACGCGCTGACCACGCGCATCGCCGCCCTCGCCGCGGCCGAGCGCTACGAGGACGCAGCGGCGCAGCGCGACCGGCTGACGGCCTTCGTGCGCGCCGTCGCCCGCGTGCAGCGGCTGCGCGCCCTGACCGACGTCCCGGAGCTGGTCGCCGCTCGACCGACGGCCGAGCTGGGTTGGGAGGTCGCCGTGGTGCGCCGAGGCCGGTTGACCGCCGCCGGGACCATCCCGCGGGGCGCGCACCCCGCGCCGTACGTCGATGGCCTGCTGGCCACCGCGGAGACCGTGCTCGTCGGTCCGGGCCCGCTGCCCGCCGCCACGGCCGAGGAGGTCGAGTGCGTCCTGCGCTGGCTCGAGACCCCGGGCACCCGCCTGGTGCGCCTGCAGGGCACGTTCGCCTCACCCGCCTTCGGCGCGGGCGGCCGCCGCGCCTGGCTCGAGGCGGCGCAGGAGGCCCGGGCCGCGGCGCGCCCCTTCGACGACCGGCGCGCCCTGCGCCCCGTCGCGCAGCCGGTACGGGCGGGCGCTTGATCCTCAGACCGGGCAGGCGCCGAGGA
>CADCUE010000213.1 GCA_902805805.1 uncultured Frankineae bacterium
CCGAGCTCCGCGCGGGTGCGCGCGATCTCGGCCCTCAGCTCTTCCGGGTCTTGGCCCACTGCGCGTCCTCCTTGAGGGTCTGCACGGTCATCTCTGGCTTGGGGTTGAGCTGTGCGGCGGTCTTCTTCGCCATGCTGTAGAGGACGGCGGCGGCGATCGCCCACAGGACGGTCACCGCGAGCGCGGCCCACACGTAGCTGTCGAACAGGCTCGCCAGGGCGAACATGAGGGTCAGCGACGCGAACAGCACCAGGAAGTAGCCGGCCACGCCGGCGCCCGCGTAGGCACCGGCGGTCTTGCCGGCCTTCTTGGCCTCGTTGCTGATCTCGAGCTTGGCGAGCGCCAGCTCCTGGTTGAACAGCTTGGTGAGGTCCTGGGTGACCTCCTTGACCAGCTCACCGACGCTGTGCTGGGAGACGTCGGTCCCCGCGCCGATCCTGCCGCTGCTGGTGCTGCCGCTCGTCTGCTCGACGCGGACGGCGCTGACGTCCGGCTCGGTCATCGCCGCTCCGTGCCGCGGTCGAGGATGTCGTCCAGCCCGCCCTCGGCGCGCAGGCGGTCGTCACCGGAGACCGGGCCGACCGCCGTCGTGGCCGGCTCGTCCAGGATGCCGCTGTCGTCGCTGTGGGCGACGGGGACGTCCCCGAGGTAGGTGGTCTCCTGCGTCGTCGCCACCGGCGTCACCGGGGCGACCGGGGGCGCCGCGGTGAGCGAGAGGTCGGACGCCTCGGGGTACGGCGTGGAGGCGTACCCCGTGCCGCCCGTCCGGGTGCCCGTGCCGCTCGGGCTGCTGTCGGCGGTGGCGCCCTTCACGAGGCGTCCCGTCACGACACCTGCGGCGAGGGCGCCGAGCAGGAACGTGCCGGGCTTGCGCGCCGCGAAGGTGCGCAGGTCCTGCACGAGCCCGCCGGGCCCCTGCTGCGAGATGTGGTCGGCCAGCTGCTCGCCACGGTCGGCGAGCTGCTGGACGAGGCCGGCGATGGTGCCGTTGGCGTCGCCCTTGCCCTGCCCGAGGTCACGCATCTCCGTGGCCAGCGTGCGGACCCTGCTGCTGAGCTGCTCCGTCGCGTTGCTCGCCTGCTGCGTCGCCTGGTTGCGGGCGTCGTCGGTGAGCGACTTGAGCTGGTTGACCGCCTCGCCGGCCACCTGGCCGGCCTGCTGCTTGGCGGTGCCGGCCACGTCGGACGCGGCGGACGCCGCGACCTGACCGACCTGGGCGGCCTCGTCCTTGGCCGTCGTGGCCGTCGTTCCGGCAGCCTGCTGCGTCGCACCTGCGACCTGTCCCGGGCTCGTCGTCACACGCTCCTCCTGATGTTGTCGTGGCCGCCCCCATACCCAAGATCCGGCGGCGGCACCACTCGGGCGATCACGGGCTGGTGAGACCGCTGTCACCGGGCGGTACGGCGCTGGCCTTCTGCGCCCGCTGCGAGGACGATCGCGCAGGTGACCCGCCTCGTACCCGCATCCGCCCTCGCCGGGCTGTCCGCACTCGCCGGCCTCGCCGTGCACGACCTGCTGCAGCGGGAGCACGCCCTGCTGCGCACCTTCCCCGTGCTGGGGCGCGCCCGCTACCTGCTGGAGGACATCGGGCCGGAGCTGCGCCAGTACCTCGTGGCGGGCAACAACGAGGAGCGCCCCTTCACCCGCGACCAGCGCCGGTGGGTCTACGCCTCCTCGAAGGGCGAGAACAACTACTTCGGCTTCGGCACCGACAACGACGTCGAGTACACCGCCGGCTACCCCGTCATCAAGCACCGCACGTTCGGGCGCGCCGTGCCGCCGTCGTCCCCGGCCGCAGGGCACGACGTCGACCTGCCCTGCGCGAAGGTGCTCGGCGCCGCCCGGGGACGCCGGGCGGCGTTCCGCCCCGCGTCGGTCGTCAACATCTCCGCCATGAGCTTCGGCTCCCTGTCGGGAGCGGCCGTCGAGGCGCTGAACCGCGGTGCGGCGCTCGCGGGCTGCCTGCACAACACGGGCGAGGGCGGTGTCTCGCCGTACCACCGCAAGGGCGGCGAGCTGGTCTTCCAGATCGGCACCGCCTACTTCGGCTGCCGGGACGAGGACGGGCGCTTCGACCTGGCCCGGCTCAAGGACCTCGTGGCGTCCGCACCGGTCCGGGCGCTCGAGGTCAAGCTGAGCCAGGGCGCGAAGCCCGGGCTGGGCGGGGTCCTGCCCGGTGCGAAGGTCTCGGCGGAGATCGCGGCGACCCGCGGCGTGCGGGAGGGGCAGGACTGCATCAGCCCCTCGCGGCACGCGGAGTTCTCCGACGTCGACAGCCTGCTCGACTGGGTCGAGCTGCTGGCCGCCGAGACGGGCCTGCCGGTCGGCATCAAGTCGGCCGTCGGCGACCTCGACTTCTGGCACGAGCTGACCCGGCTGATGAGCGAGACCGGTCGAGGGGTGGACTTCGTGACGGTCGACGGCGGGGAGGGCGGCACGGGCGCGGCGCCGCTCATCTTCACCGACTCGGTCTCGCTGCCGTTCCAGCTCGGCTTCTCGCGCGTCTACCGGACCTTCGCCGAGCGCGGGCTGCAGGACGACGTCGTCTTCGTCGGCGCCGGCAAGCTGGGCCTGCCCGACAACGCGGTCGTGGCCTTCGCGCTCGGCTGCGACATGGTCAACGTCGCCCGCGAGGCCATGCTCGCCATCGGCTGCATCCAGGCGCAGAAGTGCCACACCGACACCTGCCCGACCGGCGTCGCCACCCAGAACGCCTGGCTCACCCGCGGTCTCGACCCGGCGCTGAAGTCCGTGCGCGCGGCCGGCTACGTCAGGACGCTGCGCCGTGACCTCGTGAAGGTGGCGGAGGCGTGCGGCGTCGAGCACCCCGGGCTCATCCCGACGGACGCGGTGGAGGTGCTCGACGGCCGCACGGCCTCGACGCCGCTCGCCGAGGTCTACGGCTACGAGCCGGGCTGGGGACTGCCGTCCGAGGCCGACCAGGCCGAGATCGTGCGGATCATGACGGCCGGCGAGCGGCAGGGCGGCTCGGCGGCGCCGTCCGCGACGGCGCAGGGCTGAGGACGGCTACCCGGGCAGGAGCGTGCGGACGAGCCCGCGGGCCGTCGCGCCCGGCCGGTAGGTCTGCACCAGGTAGGCGTTCAG
>CADCUE010000214.1 GCA_902805805.1 uncultured Frankineae bacterium
ATGAACCCGTGCTGCTCCGCGACGGCGCTGGCCCACGCCTCGACCTCAGGACCGTCGACCTCGACGCTGCGCCCGCAGGACCGGCACACCAGGTGGTGGTGGTGCTCGGCGGTCGGGCAGCGGCGGTACACGGCCTCGCCGCCGTCGGTGCGCAGGACGTCGATGTGCCCGGCCTCGGCCAGCGCCTGCAGGTGCCGGTAGACGGTGGTCAGCCCGACGGAGGTGCCGTCGTGGCGCAGCAGGTCGTGCAGCTCCTGGGCGCTGCGGAAGCCGTCGACGCGGCTCAGGACGTCGGCGACGGCGGTGCGCTGCCGCGTGCTGCGCAGGCCCGGCAGGCCGGCAGCCTCGGACAGGCTGCCCGACCCCTCGGACGGGCTGCCCGACCCCTCGGACACGCCCGGCGCGCTGGGGTCGGTCATGACGGGCTCATCGCCAAGGCGCCCCGGGGTCGTCGCCGGGCCAGCGCACCCACCGCGGCGGCCAGGCCGAAGCCGGCGAGAGCGACCACGACGATGAGCGCTCCCGGCGCGGTGTCGGCGTAGTAGGAGCCGAGCACGCCCGTGACGGAGGCCAGCACACCGGCGGTCAGCGACACGACCACCGTGGCGCGGAAGCCGCGGACGAGCTGCTGCGCCGTCGCCACCGGCACCACCATGAGGGCGCTGACGAGCAGCAGCCCGACGACCCGCATCGCGACCGTGACGGTCAGGGCGGCCATCACCGCCAGGAGCAGGTTGAGGAAGCGGACGGGCAGCCCGGCGACGCGGGCGTACTCCTCGTCGTGGCAGACGGCGAACAGCTGCCGGCCGAACACCGCGAGGCACAGCAGCAGGGCGGCGGACAGCACGGCGATCACGACCACGTCGCCGGGGGCCACCGCGGTCAGCGAGCCGAACAGGTACGACAGCAGGTTGGCGTTGGTGCCGCCCGGCGCGAGGCCGATCAGCAGCACCCCGCCGGCGATGCCGCCGTAGAACATCAGCGCCAGCGCGACATCGCCGCTCGTGCGCCCGTGCTGCCGCACCAGCTCGATCACCACGGCACCGAGCGTCGCGACGACGACAGCCGTCAGCACCGGCGCGGTGCCCACGAGGAAGCCGAGCGCGACGCCGGTCAGCGCGAGGTGGCCGAGCCCGTCGCCCATGAGCGCGAGCCGCCGCTGCACGAGGAAGACCCCGACCGCGGGCGCCACCAGACCGACGAGCAGCGCCGACACCAGCGCCAGGCGCATGAAGTCGAGAGCGAGCGGGTTCACCGCAGTCCCCAGGCCGAGGACGTGGTCTCGCGGACGTCGTGCACCGGGTGCGCGTGCTCCGGGTCGTGCAGGTGCAGGTGGTCGGCCGCCGGAGGGGCTCCGTCGTGCAGCACCCGCCCGTCGGACATCGTGACCGCGCGGGTGATGAGGGGGTGCATCGGTCCGAGCTCGTGCGCGACGAGGACGACGGTCGTGCCCCGGTCCACCAGCACGCCGAGCGTGTCGGCCAGCGCCTGCTGGCTGGCGAGGTCGACGCCGGCGGTGGGCTCGTCGAGCACCAGCAGCTCGGGCTCGCAGGTCAGCGCTCGCGCGATGAGGACCCGCTGCTGCTGCCCGCCGGACAGGGTCCCGACGCTGTCGCGGGCGCGGTCGGCCAGGCCGACGGTCTCCAGCGCCGCCTCGACCGCCCTCCGGTCCGCCGGCCGGGAGCGGCGCAGCCCGGTGCGGGCCAGGCGTCCGGTCTGCACGACCTCCCGCACGGTCGCCGGCACGCCGGTCGCGGCGCCGCCGCGCTGCGGCACGTACCCGAGCCGTGTCCACTCCGAGAAGCGCTCGCGCGGCGTGCCGAACAGCGCCAGCGAGCCGGTGACGAGCGGCAGCAGCCCGACGACCGCGCGGATGACCGTGCTCTTGCCGGAGCCGTTCGCACCGAGCACGGCGACGACCTCGCCGGCATGCACCTCGAGGTCCACGCCGGACACCGCCGTGCGCCCGTCGTACGCGACCGACGCCCCGTGCAGCGCCACGACGGGGCTCATGTGCATCCGAGGGCTGCGCGCAGCTTCTGGAGGTTCGAGCGCATGGCCGTGACGTAGTCGCCGCTGTCCGGCGGTCCCTCCAGCGGGCTCAGCACCTCGGCGGTCGCGCCCACCTCGCGGGCCAGGGACTCGGCGACCTTGGGGCTGACCAGCTCCTCGAAGAAGATGGTGGTCACCCCGGCGGCCTCGGCCCGGTCAGCCACCTCCGCCAGTCGCTGTGGCGAGGCCTCGTCGTCCGGTGACAGCCCGGCGATGGCCACCTGCTCGAGGTCGTAGGCCTGCGCGAGGTAGCCGAACGCGTCGTGGCTGGTGACGATGGAACGACGCTCGCACGAGGCCAGCCCGGCGCGCAGCTCCTCGTCGAGTGCGGTCAGCTCGGCCGTCAGCTCCGCGGCCCGCGCCCGGTGGTCCTCGGCGTTCGCCCCGTCGACCTCGGCCAGCCGCTCGGCGACCTCCGTCGCGATCGCGCCGAGGCGTACGGGGTCCAGCCAGACGTGCGGGTCGCCGTCGGCGTGGCCCTCCTGCGCGTGGCCCTCCTCGGAGTCCTCCGCCGTGTCGCGGAGCTCGACGACGGACAGCACGTCGAGCGCCCGGTCGTCGGCCTGCTGCTCGACCGCCTCGTCGACGGCGGGCTGGAAGCCGGCGGAGTAGACGACGAGGTCGGCCTCGCTGACGGCGGCCACCTGGCGCGGCGAGAGCTCCAGGTCGTGCGGCTCGGCCCCCGGCTCGGTCAGGTTGGTCACCTCGACGGCGTCGCCACCGACCCGCGCGGTGACGAACTCGTACGGGTAGAAGCCGACGACGGCCGACACGGAGCCGCTGCCGGCCGCCGCCGGGCTGCCTCCGACCGCCGAGGAGCTCGAGCAGCCCGCGGCGGCGACGGCTGCGGTGAGGGCGAGCAGCGTTCGGGCCGCGGCGGTGCGCATGCCGACCACGCTAGCGGAGTTGACAACGGTTGTCGTTAGGGGTCGAGGACGCGGCAGTGCACGCGGCGGACCGTAGGCTGGACCACGACATGTCTGACCGCCTCCGCACGTCCGCACGTCCGGCGTGCCGGTGACCCTCGCCGCGGTCCTGCCCCTGCTGTGGGCGGTCGTCTTCGTGCTGCTCGCCGGCGTGCTGGCCTGCATCGAGGCGGCGCTGTCCCGGGTGTCGCGGGTGCGGGTCGAGGAGCTCGTGCGCGACGGGCGCCCCGGCGCCCTGCGGCTGCAGCAGGTCCTGTCCGACCCGCCCCGCTCGCTCAACCTGCTCCTGCTGCTGCGCACGGCGCTCGAGCTGGCCGCGACCGGGGTCGTCGTCGACTACGCGCTCGACCGCATGCGGGTGGGGGACTCGCTCGCCGTCGCCGTCGCCGTCGCCATCATGACCGTCGTGAGCTACGTCTTCGTCGGCGTCGCGCCCCGCACCATCGGTCGCCAGCAGGCGGAGGGGGTGGCGCTGCGCGGCGCCGGCCTCGCGCTGCTGCTCACCCGGGTGTTCGGCCCGGTCCCGCGGCTGCTCATCCTGCTCGGCAACGCCCTCACTCCGGGCAAGGGCTTCCGCGAGGGACCGTTCGCCTCCGAGGCCGAGCTGCGCGACCTCGTGGAGCTGGCGCAGGAGCGCGGGGTCGTCGAGCGCGCGGAGCGCGACATGATCAACAGCGTCTTCGAGCTGGGCGACACGATCGTGCGGGAGGTCATGGTGCCGCGCACCGACATCCTCACCATCGAGCGCGGCAAGACCGTGCGCCAGGCGCTGAACCTCGCCCTGCGCAGCGGCTTCAGCCGCATCCCCGTCGTGGGGGAGAACGCCGACGACGTCCTGGGCGTCGCCTACCTCAAGGACCTCGTGCGGCGCGAGCGGCAGGAGGGAGGCGGGGCGATGCGGGTCGAGGAGGCCATGCGCGAGCCGGTCTTCGTGCCCGAGAGCAAGCCCGTCGACGAGCTGCTGCGCGAGATGCAGGCCTCCCTGGGGCACATCGCGATCGTCGTCGACGAGTACGGCGGCACCGCCGGTCTGGTCACCATCGAGGACGTCCTCGAGGAGATCGTCGGTGAGATCCAGGACGAGTACGACCGCGAGGCCCCGCCGGTCGAGGACCTCGGGGACGGCACCTGCCGGGTCACGGCCCGCCTGACGGTCGACGACCTCGAGGAGCTGTACGGCGTCGACCTGCCGCACGACGACGTCGAGACGGTGGGCGGCCTGCTCGCCATGGCCCTCGGCCGGGTGCCCATCCCCGGCGCGACGGCGGAGCTCGGCGGACTGGTCCTGGTGGCGGAGAGCGCCAAGGGGCGCCGCAACCGCATCGGCACCGTGCTCGTCCGCAGGCAGCAGCTGGACCCCCCCGACGACTCCGAGGAGCACGACCGTGCGTGAGCTCGACCCCGAAGACCTCAAGATCGTCGCCTTGGCCCGCGCCACCCGGCTGCGCGCGCACGCACCGCACAGCGGCGTCGCGGAGGGCGCTGCGGTCCGCGACACCGACGGCCGGACGTACGCCGCCGCGACCGTCGAGAACGCCGACCCGGCGCTGACGACGTCCGCGCTGCGGGCCGCGGTGGCCGCCGCCGCGTCCAGCGGTGCCCGCAGCTTCGAGGCGGCGGCCGTCGTCACCGGCGTGCTGCTGTCGGAGGCCGACGTGGCGGTGCTCCGCGAGTTCGGCGTCGGCGTGCCCCTGCTGCTCGCCGGCGACGACGGTCAGGTCCACCACGTGGTGACGACGTGAGCGCGCCGTACCGGTCCGGCTTCGCCTGCTTCGTCGGCCGTCCGAACGCCGGCAAGAGCACCCTGACCAACGCCCTGACCGGGACGAAGGTCGCCATCACGAGCAGCCGCCCCCAGACGACCCGGCACGCCGTGCGCGGGATCGTGCACCGCCCGGACGCGCAGCTCGTCCTCGTGGACACGCCCGGACTGCACAAGCCCCGCACCCTGCTCGGCCAGCGCCTCAACGACATCGTGCGCGAGACCTACGCCGGGGTCGACGTCGTCTGCTTCTGCGTCACCGCCGACGACAAGATCGGTCCGGGCGACCGCTTCATCGCCGCGGAGCTGGCCGAGCTGAAGACGCCCGTCATCGCGGTCGTCACGAAGACGGACAAGGCGTCCAAGCAGCAGGTCGGCGAGCAGCTCCTGGCGGTGTCGCAGCTCGGCGACTGGGCCGAGATCGTCCCCACCAGCGCCGTGTCCGACTTCCAGGTGCAGCTGCTGGCCGACCTGCTCGTGGCCCGGCTGCCCGAGGGTCCGGTGCTCTACCCCGACGGCGAGCTGACCGACGAGCCCGAGCAGGTGCTCATCGGCGAGCTCATCCGCGAGGCCGCGCTGGAGGGCGTGCGCGACGAGCTGCCGCACAGCATCGCCGTCACCGTGGAGGAGATGCGCCTGCGCGAGGACCGGCCGGACGACCGGCCGCTGCTCGACGTCTACGCCACGCTGCACGTCGAGCGCGACAGCCAGAAGGCGATCGTCCTCGGAACGGGCGGCGCCCGGCTCAAGGGCGTCGGCACCACGGCCCGTCACCAGATCGAGGCCCTGCTCGGGATGCGCGTCTACCTCGACCTGCGCGTGAGCGTGGCCAAGGACTGGCAGAAGGACCCCAAGCAGCTCAAGAAGCTCGGCTTCTGACCTGCCCGACGCCCTCACGTGGACCACTCCGGCCGGCTCCCGCACTAACGTTGAGCCGTGACCCTGTACCGGGACGAGGGCGTCGTCCTGCGCGTGCAGAAGCTGGGCGAGGCCGACCGGATCATCACCATCCTGACCAAGCGCCACGGCCGCGTCCGTGCGGTCGCCAAGGGGGTGCGCCGGACGCGCTCGAAGTTCGGGGCGTCGGTCGAGCCGTTCAGCCACGTCGACCTGCAGCTGTTCGCGGGCCGCAACCTCGACATCGTCGTGCAGGCCGAGGGTCTCACGCCGTTCGGGCACGAGCTGGTCGCCGACTACGGGCGCTACACCGCCGGCACCGCGGTCCTCGAGACGGCGGAACGGCTGACGGCCGAGGAGCGCGAGCCGTCGCTGCGGCTGTTCCTGCTCGTCGTCGGAGCCCTGCGCGCGCTCACCGGGGCGGATGCGCGCGACCCGTCCCTCGTGCTCGACGCGTTCCTGCTGCGCGCGATGTCGGTCGCCGGCTACGCCCCCGCACTGTCGGACTGCGCGCGCTGCGGCACGGCCGGTCCGCACCGCGCGTTCTCGGTGCCGGCCGGGGGCACCGTGTGCCCCGCCTGCCGACCGGCGGGCGCGGCCTCACCGGCGCCCGCTGCGCTGGAGCTGATGCTCGACCTGCTCCACGGCGAGTGGGACGCCGCCGAGCTGGCCGACGTGCGGACCCGACGCGAGGCCAGCGGGCTGGTGGCCGCGCACCTGCAGTGGCACCTCGAGCGCGGCCTGCGCAGCCTGCCGCTCGTCGAGCGCGCATGAGGGTCCGCGGCCGTCGGCCGGTCGAGCGCCGCGAGGTGCGCCCGCCGTCCGCCCACCCCTCGGGCGCGGTCGCTCCCGTGCTGCCCCCCGAGCTCGTGCCGCGCCACGTCGCGATCGTCATGGACGGCAACGGCCGCTGGGCCAAGGACCGGGGACTGCCCCGGACCGCCGGCCACGAGGCGGGGGAGTCGTCGCTGTTCGACGTCGTCGAGGGCGCCATCGAGCTCGGCGTGGGATGGGTCTCGGCGTACGCCTTCTCGACCGAGAACTGGAAGCGCTCCCCGGACGAGGTGCGCTTCCTCATGGGCTTCAACCGCGACGTCATCCGCCGCCGCCGCGACGAGATGCACGCCCTGGGCGTGCGCGTGCGGTGGGCCGGCCGCCGACCGCGGCTGTGGCGGTCGGTCGTGCGCGAGCTGGAGGAGGCCGAGGAGCTCACCCGCGACAACGACGTCTGCACGCTGACGATGTGCGTCAACTACGGCGGGCGGGCCGAGATCGCCGATGCCGCAAGGCTCGTGGCGCAGGACGTCGCGGACGGCCGGCTCGACCCGGCGCGGGTCGACGAGAAGGTGCTCGCCCGCTACCTCGACGAGCCGGACATGCCCGACGTCGACCTGTTCCTGCGCACCTCCGGCGAGCAGCGCACGTCGAACTTCCTGCTCTGGCAGTCCGCCTACGCCGAGCTGGTCTTCCTCGACGCGCTCTGGCCGGACGTCGACCGGCGCCACCTGTGGCAGGCGGTCGAGCAGTACGCCTCGCGCGACCGCCGCTACGGCGGAGCGGTCCCGAACGCGACCGACCCGGTCGACGCACCCCCGTGAGCGTCCCGACCTCGAGCTGGGCGCTGCGCGACCTGCTGTGCAGCCTCGAGATCGAGGTCGCCCTCGTCAGCAGCCTGTCGAGGCGCATCGACGCCCGGGTCGCGGCGCTCAACGCCGCCCGCCGTCAGGCCGCCGAGCGGCTCGGGCGCCTCGACGAGCTGGTGGCCGCCGCCGAGCAACCCGCGCTGCGAGAGGTCCTGCGCCGGCGCACCGCGGCCCCGCTGCCCGTCGAGGACGAGCTGCTGCCCGACCGCCTGCTCCGGTGAGGGCGCGCAGCCCGAGATCGGCCTAGCCGCCGTAGATCCGGTCCGGGAACTCCTCCTCGATCTGCGGCAGCTGCGGCGAGATCGAGGTGTCGAGGAACGCCGTCAGGTTGACGTCGTCGGCCGCGGCGCGCAGCTCGTCGAGGTGCAGCAGCCGCTCGGTCGCCTGCGAGCGCAGCTCGTTCAGGGCGCGCACGTGCTCGTCGATCTCCTCGGACAGGGCGGTGATCCCGGCGACCTCCTCGTCGATGCCGCTCAGCAGACCGCGCAGCGCGGCGGCCAGCGAGCCGCCGTCCGAGGCCGCCGCCGGAGCCTCCACCCGGGCGGGGGTGCGGGGAGCGCGCGGACCGGACGAGCGACGGCCGTTGCCGGACGCGCGTCCTCCCGTACGGCGACCGGGGCTCTTGCGCGCCGGCTTCGCCTCCGGGGCCGGCTCGGGCGTCGGGGCCTCGACGGTCTGCATCGGGATGGCGTCCGGCGTCTCGCTCACTGTGTCCTCCGTGTCGTCGTCGGCATCCGCCGGCGCGTGGTGTCGGCGCAGAGCATGTCACGCTTCGTGGCGCTGCCGTCTCGCAGGACGCCCTGCACCGACGGTTCCTTCGACAGGTCAGGCGAACACGCGCTGCGCCAGTGCGACGCCGATCAGCAGCAGCATGGCCGCACGCAGGGCGCGGGCCCGGCCGTCGAGCGCCGGCCACGACAGGTAGGACAGCCACAGCAGCAGCAGCGAAAGCA
>CADCUE010000215.1 GCA_902805805.1 uncultured Frankineae bacterium
CGAGCAGCCGGAAGAGCTTGCCGTTGGTGACGTCGACGACGGTCTGACCGTCCTCGGGGTAGCCGAAGCCCGCCTCGGCGTAGGGGAGGGGACGGCTCTCGTAGAACGAGTTGAGGTAGGTGCCGGGGATGGCGTGCGGCTCCCCCTCGTCCAGGTTGCCGCGCAGGCCGATGTGGCCGTTCGACAGCGCGAAGACCGACTCGGTCTGCGCCAGCACCCCGAGGTCGAGAGACGGCTCCCGCACCGACCAGGGGTCGACCGGGAAGGTGCCACGGCCGATCACGGCAGCAGCTCCTCGAGGTCCTGCACGACGACGTCCGCGCCCGCGGCCCGCAGCGCCTCGGCCTGGCCCACGCGGTCGACCCCGACGACCAGCGCGAAGCCGCCGGCCCGGCCGGCCGCCACACCGGACAGGGCGTCCTCGAACACCACCGATTCGGTGGCGTCGACCCCGAGGTCGCTCGCCGCGGCCAGGAAGGTGTCCGGCGCCGGCTTGCCCGTCAGGTCCCGCTGACGGGCGGTCACGCCGTCGACGCGCAGCTCGACGAGCTCGGCCAGTCCGGTCACCTCGAGCACCTGGGCGGTGTTGGCGCTGCTCGAGACGACGGCCCGGCGCAGCCCCGCGTCGCGGGCCGCCTGCAGGTAGCGCCGGCTGCCCTCGTAGACGCGCACCCCGTCCTGGGCGATCGTCGCGAGCAGCAGCTCGTTCTTCCGGTTGCCGACGCCGTGCACGGTCGCTCCGCCCGGCGGGTCGTCCGGCGAGCCCTCGTCGAGGACGATCCCGCGGCTGGCGAGGAAGTCGCGCACGCCGTCCTCGCGCTTCTTGCCGTCGACGTACCGGTTGTAGTCCTCGCCGGGGTCGAACTCGACGAACGCCTCGCCCGTCTCCTGCGCCCGGGAGCGCAGGAAGCCGTCGAAGGTCTTCTTCCAGGCGGCGTTGTGCACCGCTGCCGTGTCGGTCAGCACGCCGTCCAGGTCGAACAGGCAGGCCTTGACACCCTCGGGCAGTCCGAGCACGGCGACCTCCTCGGGCACGTTGCGCCGATCATGCCAGGGAAAGGCCCGCTTATCGTGGTGTCCAGGATGTCGAGCACCCAGATGCCCAGCTCAGCCGCGCAGGACTCGCGGGAGCTGCGCGAGCGGCTGGCTCCGCTGCTGCTGCGCGACGCCCGCCGGCTCGGCCGTCGGCTCGACGAGCTGGCCCGCCGTCCGGACGAGCGCCGCCGGGCCGCCCTCTCGCAGGAGCTGCTCGCTGCGGAGGAGCGCCTGGCGCGCCGGCAGGCGGCGGTGCCCGACCGCATCGACTACCCCGAGACGCTGCCGGTCTCCGAGCGCCGCGACGACATCGCGGCGGCGATCCGCGACTCGCAGGTCGTCGTCATCGCGGGGGAGACCGGCTCCGGCAAGACCACCCAGATCCCGAAGATCTGCCTGGAGCTCGGCCGCGGCGTGCGCGGTCTGATCGGCCACACCCAGCCCCGCCGGCTGGCCGCGCGCTCGGTCGCCGAGCGCATCGCCGAGGAGCTCGAGGTGCCGCTCGGCTCGACCGTCGGCTACACCGTGCGCTTCCACGACCAGGTCGGCGAGGACACGCTCGTCAAGCTCATGACCGACGGCGTGCTGCTCGCCGAGATCACCCGCGACCGGGACCTGCTGGCGTACGACACGATCATCCTGGACGAGGCGCACGAGCGGTCGCTCAACATCGACTTCCTGCTCGGCTACCTCAAGCAGCTGCTCGCGCGGCGGCCCGAGCTGAAGCTGGTGATCACCAGCGCGACGATCGACCCCCAGCGCTTCGCCGACCACTTCGGCGGCGCGCCCGTGCTCGAGGTGTCCGGTCGCAGCTTCCCGGTCGAGGTGCGCTACCGGCCGATGGTGGACGAGGACGTCGACCAGGTGCAGGCCGTCGTCGACGCGGTCGAGGAGCTGTCCGGCGAGGGACCGGGCGACGTGCTGGTGTTCCTGTCCGGTGAGCGGGAGATCCGCGACACCGCCGACGCGCTCAAGGGCTCCGTGCCGGAGGGCACGGAGGTCGTCCCGCTGTTCGCCCGGCTGTCCGCCGCCGAGCAGCACCGGGTGTTCGCGCCTCACCGGGGCCGGCGGGTCGTGCTCGCCACCAACGTCGCCGAGACGTCGCTGACCGTGCCCGGGATCCGCTACGTCGTCGACCCCGGGACAGCCCGCATCTCCCGCTACAGCCAGCGCACCAAGGTGCAGCGGCTGCCCATCGAGCCGATCAGCCAGGCCTCCGCGACCCAGCGCGCCGGCCGCTGCGGTCGTGTGGCGCCCGGCATCTGCATCCGTCTCTACGAGGAGGAGGACCTGCTGGCCCGGCCGGCCTTCACCGACCCCGAGATCCTGCGGACCAACCTGGCGTCGGTGATCCTGCAGATGACGGCCCTGGGCCTCGGCGACCTCCCCGCGTTCCCCTTCGTCGAGCCGCCGGACCGGCGCAACGTGCAGTCGGGCGTCGACCTGCTCGTCGAGCTGGGCGCGCTCGACCCGGCGCAGGAGGACCCGCGCAAGCGGCTCACCCCGATCGGCCGCACCCTGGCGCAGCTGCCCGTCGACCCTCGACTGGCGCGCATGGTGGTCGAGGCGGACCGCAACGGCTGCGTGCGCGACGTGCTGGTCATCGCGGCGGCGCTGTCGATCCAGGACCCGCGCGAGCGGCCGCAGGACAGGCAGCAGGCAGCAGCGGAGCACCACAACCGCTTCGTCGACGAGACCTCGGACTTCCTCGCCTACCTCAACCTCTGGCGCTACCTCCAGGACGCGCAGAAGGAGCTGTCCAGCAGCGCCTTCCGCCGGCTGTGCAAGAAGGAGTTCCTCAACCACCTGCGCGTGCGGGAGTGGCAGGACCTGCACAGCCAGCTGCGCCGGTCGCTGTCGCAGCTGGACCTGCGGCTCGAGCACAGCCCGACCGATGCCGACGCGGTCCACGCGTCGCTGCTGGCGGGACTGCTCAGCCACGTCGGCCTGCGCGACGTCGAGAAGCGCGAGTACATCGGCGCGCGCAACGCCCGCTTCGCCCTCGTGCCCAGCTCCTCGCTCGCCAAGAAGGCCCCCCGCTGGGTGATGGCGGCCGAGCTGGTCGAGACCAACCGCCTGTGGGGGCGGGTCGCGGGGCGGGTCGATCCGGGCGAGATCGAGCGCGTCGGCGCCCATCTGGTCAAGCGGCAGTACTCCGAGCCGCACTGGGAGCGCAAGCGCGCCGGTGTGGTGGCGTACGAGCGGGTGACGCTGTACGGCATCCCGGTCGTCGCGCAGCGCAAGGTGGACTTCGGCCGCATCGCGCCGGTGCTCTCGCGGGAGATGTTCCTCCGGTCGGCTCTCGTCGAGGGCGACTGGGACACCTCCCACGCGTTCTTCGCGGCCAACCGGGAGCTGCTCGAGGACGTCGAGGACCTCGAGCACCGCGCCCGCCGGCGCGACATCGTCGTGGACGACGAGGCGCTGTTCGCCTTCTACGACGCCCGGGTGCCCGCGGACGTGGTCAGCGGGCGGCACTTCGACGCCTGGTGGAAGAAGGCACGGCACGAGACCCCCGATCTGCTGACCTTCACGATGGGCGACCTGGTCAGCGGCGAGGCCGGCGCGCTGTCCGCCCTGGACCACCCGGACGTCTGGGTGCAGGGCGACCTGCAGCTGCCGCTGACCTACTCGTTCGAGCCCGGCTCCGACGCCGACGGCGTGACCGTCCACATCCCCGTCGGCGTCCTCAACCAGGTCAGCCCTGAGGGCTTCGACTGGCAGGTGCCCGGACTGCGCCACGAGCTGGTCACGGCGCTGATCAAGTCGCTGCCCAAGCCGCTGCGGGTGCGCTGCGTCCCGGCGCCCGACACGGCCGCGCAGTTCCTCGCCGTGGTCGAGCCTCGGACCCGTCCGCTGCTCGACGCGCTCGAGACCGAGCTGCTCAACCGCAAGCGCGTGGACATCCGGGCCGAGGACTGGCGGCTCGACACGGTCCCGGACCACCTGCGGATGACGTTCCGGGTCGAGGACGCCCGTGGCCGCACCCTGGCCGAGGGCAAGGACCTCGAAGCGCTCAAGGCCTCCCTGCGCCCGAAGGTCCAGCAGGCGCTGTCGTCGGCGTCCGGGAGCCTCGAGCGCACCGGCCTGACCACCTGGGACGTCGGCACGCTGCCGCGTGAGGTGCAGCAGGGAGCGGTGCGGGGCTATCCGGCGCTGGTCGACGACGGCGCGTCGGTCAGCCTGCGGGTGCTCGGCACGCCGGGCGAGCAGGCGGCGGCGCACTGGCGCGGGCTGCGCCGGCTGCTGCTGCTGACCCTGCCCTCGCCGGTCAAGGCGGTCTCGGGCCGCATCCCCAACGCCACCAAGCTGGCGCTGACCCGCAACCCGCACGGCAGCGTCGCCGCGACGCTCGAGGACTGCGCCGTCGCGGCACTGGACGCGCTGATGGCGGCGCACGGCGGGGCGGTGTGGGACGCCGCGGGCTTCGACCGGTTGCGCGAGGCCGTGCGACCCGAGCTCGTCCCAGCGCTCGAGCAGGTCCTCGCCCTGGTCACCCGGGTCCTGTCGGCGTGGTACGACCTGACCGTCCGCCTGGACGCCGAGCGGCGGCCCGCCCTCGCGACGTCCGTGGCCGACATGCGCGCGCACCTCGACCGGCTCGTGCGCCCGGGCTTCGTGGCCGCGACCGGTCACGCCCGGCTGCCGGACGTGCTGCGCTGCCTGCAGGCGCTGGAGGTGCGGTTGACCAGGCTGCCGGACGACCCGGCCCGCGACCGGCTGTGGACGGCGCAGGTCGCGCGCGTGCAGGCCGAGGTCGACGACGTGGCGCGCCGCGTGCCGCCGTCCCCGGCGCTCGAGCAGGTGCGGTGGATGGTCGAGGAGCTGCGGATCAGCCTGTTCGCCCAGCCCATGCGCACGCGCGGTCCGGTGTCGGAGAAGCGGATCGGCAAGGCCCTGGACGCCCTGCTCCCCTGACGGGAGCTCCGTCCGCTTCCCCTGCGCTGCGGGAGCTCCGTCCGCTTCCCCTGCGCTGCGGGAGCTCCGCCGCTTCCCCTGCGCTGCAGTACGCCCGGAGGCCCCCGGGCGTACGCGCTCGCAGGGGAGGTGCTGGGGGCCGAGGCAACCTCCGGGCCGGGACGGGCGTCCTGCTCGACGGAAGACCCGCCCGTTCGAGGAGCTGCTGTGCACCCCCGCCCGACCGTCCCGACCCGTACGGCCCGCGTGGCCGTCGCTCTCGCCCTCGCGGCCCTTGCCACTGGCTGCAGCGTCGGCACGACGCCCGCCCGGGAGGTCGCGGTCGCCACGGTCGCGCAGCCCGCGGCGTCCGTGGCGGCACCGGTGCCGATCTCCAGCCTGTCGCCCAGCCCGTCGCCCAGCGCGTCGCCCAGCGCGTCGCCCAGCGCGTCGCCGGCGGCCGAGGCGGAGCCGCCGTCGAGCCCGCCGTCGGCCTCGCCGCAGCCGACGACCGGACCTGCCGGCAGTGCCCGGCCTCGCGCCGCCGTCGACGTCGAGGCGGTGCAGCGACGGCTGGCCGAGCTGCGCTACTACGGCGGCGCCGTCGACGGTCGCAGCGGGCCGGCGATGCGCAGTGCCGTCATGGCGTTCCAGAAGGTGAACGGGCTGGCCGCCGACGGCGCCGTCGGCCCGCGGACCCTGGCCGCGCTCGCCGCCCCGCGCACGCCGGTCCTGCGCCGGTCCGCGCCGGCCGACCGGGTGGAGGTCGACCTCGACCGGCAGGTCCTGTACGTCGTCGAGGACGGCGCGATCGCACGCATCATGCCGGTGAGCTCGGGCAACGGCGAGAGCTACGTGCAGAAGGACGGCAGCCGGGCCCGCGCCCTGACACCGGTCGGCACGTACACCATCACGCGCCGGATCGTGGGCGTGCGCAAGGCCGATCTCGGGACGCTGTACGACCCGCAGTACTTCCACGAGGGCTGGGCGATCCACGGCTCGAACAGCGTCCCGGCCTTCCCGGCGAGCCACGGGTGCGTGCGCGTCACGCGCGCCGACGCCAAGCACCTGCTCGACGCGATCGGCGTGGGCACCACCGTGCACCTGTACGGCGGGCAGCACGTGTTCTCGACCGGCAGCCGCCTGGCCGGCACCAGCAGCCCCACGGGGGACACGGCCGGACCAGCCACCTGACCGGACACCGCTCGTCCGCTCGGGCCGACGTCCGGGCTCCGCCCGCCGGGGACGCTCGGCTCAGGTGGCCGGGCGCTCGAACGTCACGAGCAGCCCTTCGGTCCCACCCGGTCCGATCCGGCCCTTGACCGTCACGGAGGTCAGCGCCTTGAGCTGCCACCCCTCCTGGGCGTGGGTGTTGAGGACCTTCTCGACCTTGCCGCCGCTCATCTTGCCGCCGACCAGGCCCTCACGGATCTCGACGACGAGGTACTCGTATCGCTGCACGACCGCTCCTGACTGCTCCGGGCGACCCGTGCGGTCGCGACGCCGATGATGCGCCATCGGTCCGGGGGCTCCGGGCGGGGGCTGGCACGATGTCCCGGTGCTCCGGACCGTGACGGCCCTCCGCTACGTCATGCCGTTGCGGGAGGGCGGCTCGCTGCCCGGGATCATGGAGGCCGACGACCTCGGGACGTGGGTCGTGAAGTTCGTCGGAGCCGGACAGGGCCGCAAGGTCCTCGTGGCGGAGGTCGTCGTCGGCGAGCTCGGCCGGCGTCTGGGTCTGCCCGTGCCCGAGCTGGTGCTCGTCGACGTCGATCCGGTGCTCGGGCGCGCCGAGCCGGACGAGGAGGTCCAGGACCTCCTGCGGGCCAGTCCCGGGCTCAACCTCGGCACGGACTTCCTGCCCGGAGCGCTCGGCTTCGACCCCAACGCCCACACCGTCGCGCCGGAGCTGGCCAGCCGGGTCCTGTGGTTCGACGCGCTGGTGGGCAACGTCGACCGCAGCTGGCGCAACCCCAACCTCCTGCTGTGGCACCGCAGGCTGCACCTCATCGACCACGGGGCCTGCCTGGTCTTCGCGCACGACTGGGCCCGTGCCGCTCGTGCGGCGGAGCGCCCGTACGCCGCCGGCGACCACGTGCTCGCCGGTCAGGCGACGCAGCGTGCGCAGGCGGCCGAGGACCTCGCGCCGCTGATCACCCCGGAGCTCGTCCGGCAGGCTGTCGCCCTCGTGCCGGACGTGTGGCTGGTGGATGAGCCCGGCTTCGACGGGCCCGACGACGTCCGAGCGGCGTACGTCGACCACCTGCTGCGCCGCCTCGCCGCACGCTCGGTGTGGCAGCCGTGACCCGGGTCGTCTTCGAGTACGCGCTGGTCCGCGCGGCACCTCGGGTGGACCGCGGGGAGTGCGTCAACGTCGGCGTGGTCCTGTACTGCCAGTCCCGGGACTTCCTGGCCGTGCAGGTGCACGTCGACGAGCAGCGGCTGCGGGTGCTCGACGGCGCGGTCGACGTCGAGGGCGTCGTCGGCGCGGCGACCGCGCTGCAGCGCACCTGCGAGGGGCAGGGCCCGGCCGGTGGGACGTCGCTGGGGCAGCGGTTCCGCTGGCTCACCGCGCCGCGCAGCACCGTGGTGCACACCGGTCCGGTGCACAGCGGGCTGACCGAGGACCCCGGGGCCGAGCTCAGCCGGCTGGTCGACGTCCTGGTGCGCTGAGGGCAGGCCGAGCGTCGGCGGCGCGTCAGGAGCTGCCGCTGAGGGTCAGGCCGACCGTCGGCGGCGCGTCATCAGCATGCCGCTGAGCATCGCCGACAGCGCAAAGGCAGCGGGCACCAGATCGGCCACCGGGTCGGCGGTCATGGTCGTGGCCAGCCGCGGGGCGGCCAGCGCCGGCTGCTCGCTGTCGACGGCGGCGCTGACCGGGGTCGGCAGCAGCACCTCCAGCGCCGACGGCTGCTCCTGCGCGGTGCCGGACAACGCCGGCGAGGCGCCGACCGGCGGGGCGATGACCGGCGCCGGCACCGGTGTGGACGCCGTCGGAGGGTCGAGCGGTGCGGCCGTCGGCAGGGACGACAGGGTGAGCAAGCCGGTCGTCCCCGTGCCGCGGAACAGGCTTTCGAGAGACGGTGCTCCTGCGCCGTCGACCGACGGCTGGCTGGTGCCTGCGGCAGGCGCGGGAGAAGCGGCGACCGGCGCGGCTGCGCCGCCGGAGGGCGCGTCGGGAGCCGGTGCCCACGGCGCCGCGGGAGCCGTCGGCGTCGGTGGGAGCGTCGGTCCGGCTGCCGGAGGCGCCGTCGGGGCGGGAGCGGCGACGGGGTCGACCTCG
>CADCUE010000216.1 GCA_902805805.1 uncultured Frankineae bacterium
GCGGTCCCGTCCTGCGCCTGGCCGGCGCGGGTCTGACGCCGGAGACGCGCGAGGAGCTGGCCCGGCTGCACCCCGCGCGCATCGTCGTCGTCGGCGGGCCCGAGGCGGTGAGCGCCGAGGTGGCGGCGGAGCTCGAGGACTTCACGAGCGGGACCGTGAGCCGGCTGGCCGGCACGGACCGCTGGTCCACCGCTGCCGAGGTCGCGCGAGCCTTCTTCGAGGGGCCGGTGGAGCGCGTCCTGGTCGCGGACGGGTCGGGGAACGGCGGGCTCCTGCTGGCCGGCTCGGTCGCGGCAGGGGAGGACAGCCCGGTGCTGCTGGTGACGCCCCAGGGCGTGCCGGACAGCACCGCCGGAGCGCTGCGCGACCTGCAGCCCCGCAGCATCGTCGTGCTCGGCTCCCGCGCCGACGTGCCGGAGGCGGTCCTGCGCTCGCTGCGCGACTTCACCTCCGGTCAGGTCACCCGGGTGTCCGAGGACTCGGCGCCGCGGTCCGACGTCGCCGCGGGCCGGCTCGGCGGCTGACCGTCAGCGGGCCGGGTCGTTCTCCGCCAGGGCCCGGAAGCTGCGCAGGCGCAGGCTGTTGGTCACCACGAACACCGAGCTGAACGCCATGGCCGCCCCGGCGAGCATCGGGTTGAGCAGCCCGGCGGCGGCCAGCGGGATGGCCGCGACGTTGTAGCCGAAGGCCCAGACCAGGTTGCCCTGGATGGTCCGCAGCGTGCGCCGGGCCAGCCGGATCGCGTCCGCCGCCACCCTCAGGTCGCCGCGCACCAGGGTCAGGTCGCTCGCCTGGATGGCGACGTCGGAGCCGGTGCCCATGGCCAGGCCGAGATCGGCCTGGGCGAGCGCGGCGGCGTCGTTGACGCCGTCCCCGACCATCGCGACCCGCTTGCCCTGCGCCTGCAGCCGCGCGACGACCGCGACCTTGTCGGCGGGCAGCACCTCGGCCAGCACCGTCTCGTCGCTGACGTCGATCCCGACCTCGCGGGCGACGGCGTGCGCGACGGCGCGGTTGTCGCCGGTCAGCAGGACCGGGGTCAGGCCGAGCGCGCGCAGCTGCCGGATCGCCGCGGCGCTCGTGGGCTTGACCGTGTCGGCGACCGTCAGCACCCCGCGGGCCCGACCGTCCCAGGCGACGACGACGGCGGTACGGCCGTCGGCCTCGGCGGCGGCCGCGACGGTCTCCAGCTCGGCGGTCAGCGGCTGCGACCACTCGGCCAGCAGCCGGCGGCGCCCGACGAGGACCGCGTGGCCGTCGACGACGCCCTGGACGCCGAGGCCCTCCCGGTTGGTGAAGTCCTCCACGGCCGGCAGCCGGCCGAGCCGCTGCGCGGCGGCCGTCGCCAGGGCGCGGGCGATCGGGTGCTCGCTGCCCGCCTCGAGCGCTCCTGCCAGGCGCAGCAGCTCGCCGGCGTCCTCCCCGTCGGCCGGCACGACGTCGACCAGGCTCATCTCGCCGCTGGTCACCGTGCCGGTCTTGTCGAGGACCACCGTGTCGATGCGCTGCGTGCTCTCCAGCGCCTCCGGTCCCTTGATGAGGATGCCGAGCTGCGCACCACGGCCGGTGCCGACCATCAGCGCGGTCGGCGTCGCCAGGCCGAGCGCGCACGGGCACGCGATGATCAGCACCGCGACGGCGGCGGTGAAGGCCGCGCCCAGTCCGTTGCCGGTGCCGATCCAGAAGCCGAGCACGCCCACGGCCAGGGCGATGACGACGGGCACGAAGATGCCGGAGATCCGGTCGGCCAGGCGCTGCACCTGCGCCTTGCCGTTCTGCGCGTCCTCCACCAGGCGCGCCATCTGCGCCAGCGAGGTGTCGGCGCCGACCCGCGTGGCGCGCACGACGAGCCGGCCACCCGCGTTGACGGTCGCTCCCGCGACCGCGTCGCCGACGCCGACCTCGACCGGGACGGACTCGCCGGTGAGCAGCGAGGCGTCGACGGCGCTGCTGCCCTCGACCACGGTCCCGTCGGTGGCGATCTTCTCGCCGGGCCGGACGACGAACAGGTCGCCCACGACGAGCTGGTCGGTGGGGATCCGCACCTCGTCGGGTCCGCCCGGGCCGTCGCGCAGCACCGCGACGTCCTTGGCGCCGAGCTCGAGCAGCGCACGGAGCGCGGCGCCGGAAGCCCGCTTGGACCGCGCCTCGAGATAGCGACCGGCCAGGATGAACATGGTGACGCCTGCCGCGGCCTCGAGGTAGATGTTGCCCGCGCCGTCGCTGCGGCGGATGGTCAGCTCGAAGGGGTGCTTCATGCCGAGCTCGCCGGCGGTGCCGAACAGCAGGGCGTACACCGACCAGGCCAGGGCGGCGAGGGTGCCGACGCTGACGAGCGTGTCCATCGTGGCGGCGCCGTTGCGCAGGTTCTTGACCGCGGCTCGGTGGAACGGCCAGGCGCCCCACACGACGACCGGCGCCGCCAGCGTCAGCGCGATCCACTGCCAGGCGCGGAACTGCAGCGCGGAGACCATGGACACGGCGATGACCGGGACGGTCAGGGCCGTCACGACGATCAGCCGCTGCCGCAGCTCGGCGACCCGGTCCGGCTCGGCGGCTCGCTCGACCAGCCCCTCGCCCGGAGCGCCGTCGCTGCCGGCCGGCCGGGCCGGTGCGGGCAGGCGCGCGGCGTAGCCGGCCTTCTCCACCGCCGACAGCAGCTCCTCGGCCGCCATCCCCGCCGGGTAGCTGACCTTCGCCTTCTCGGTCGCGTAGTTGACGGTGGCGCGGACGCCGTCCAGCTTGTTGAGCTTGCGCTCGATGCGGTTGGCGCACGACGCGCACGTCATCCCGCTGATCGACAGCTCGACGTCGTCCGTGCGGACCGGCGCCGCCTGATCCGGTCCGGTCCTCGTGCCGGTGCGGGAGCTCATGTGCCCTCCGAGAGGGGTCGTGGCCGGCGCTGGGCGCCGGCCGGAGGTGATCGTCAGTGGTCGTGCGGGCTGTCGGCGTCGTCCGTCGCCTGCTCGCCGCTGCGGGCCGCCGTCGCGGTGAATGCGGCGGTCCGGACGACGTCGCCGTGCCGGAAGTCCAGGAACAACCGGTAGCGCGCCGCCGCCGGGACGTCCGCGAAGAAGGTGACCTCGGGACCGGGCTCGGTGCCCGGGTCGCCCAGCTCACCGTCGGGGTGCACGTGCAGGTAGGCCAGGTCGCCCTCGCGCAGCGCGACGAGGTGTCCGTACGCGCCGAGGTGGGGTTGCAGGTCGCGGACGGGCCGGCCCTGCTGCGCCACGTCGAACGTCAGCCGGCTGCTCGTGCCTGCGACGAGCGCCCCGTCGAGGGAGACGTCGTAGCCGTCGACGGTCGTGGTCGTGCTGTCCTCCGGCAGCGGGGCCGGTGCGTAGGCACCCGGGACCGTGAGGTCGACGGCCAGGGTGAGCGGCCGGTCGCGGCCGGCGGGGACGAAGTCGGCGTACGCCTTGTAGGCACCGGGCTGCGCGAACGAGAGGGGCACCGACCACGTGCCGTCGGGGGCGCGGTCGGGGTGCACGTGCTGGTAGCCGGTGAGATCGCGCCGGACCACGACCAGGTGCAGGTCCTTCTCGTGCTCGCGGGTGTAGTCGGTGAGGGGCCGCCCGTCGGGCCCGTCGATCGTGAAGCGGAAGGTGGCCGCCCCCACCGGGAAGGTGGTGCCGGCCGGGCTCAGGGTGTAGCCGTCCTGCGACACGGCCAGGCCGCCGGGTGCGAGGTCCGCAGCGCCGGGGGCCTCGTCCTTCCCGGTGGCGCCGTGCCCCGCGCTGCCGGCGTGGGCCCGGTCCGACCCGGCGGCGGTCCCGACCGGACCGACGGCGTTGCCGACCCCGACCGCGGCGGCGAAGACCGCCGCGAGCGCGGCGGCGTACACCCCGAGGGTGACTGCTGGTCTCATGTCGTGCTCCTGACGGGGGTGTGGCGGCTGCGGCGAGCCGGTCCTCGGGTCTCGCGGAGGTGTCTCAGCCGGCGAGCGAGTAGCCGGCTTCCTCGACCGCCGTGCGGACCTGATCGGCACCGAGCGGCGCGTCGCTGGTGACCGTCACTCGGCCGGACGCGAGGTCGACCTGGACGTCGCTGACACCGGGCAGCTCGCTGACCTCCTCGCTCACGGAGGCGACGCAGTGGCCGCAGGTCATGCCGGTGACGGTGTAGGTCTCGGTGCTCATCGGGGTCCCTCTCGGTCGGGCGGCGGTGCTCCCGCTCCGCGGGTGCGGGCGGGCAGGAGGTCGGGTCAGGAGCGGACCAGGCGGGCGATGGCGTCGGAGGCCTCTTTGAGCTTCAGGTCGCCCTCGTCGCCGCCCGCTGCCACGGCGTTGGCGACGCAGTGCGCCAGGTGCTCCTCGAGCAGCCCGAGCGAGACGGCCTGCAGGGCCTTGGTCGCCGCGCTCACCTGGGTGAGGACGTCGATGCAGTACTTGTCCTGCTCCACCATGCGCGCGATGCCGCGGACCTGCCCCTCGATGCGGGCGAGCCGCTTGAGGTGCGCGTCCTTGTCGGCGCTGTAGCCGCGCGTGTGGTCGGGAGGCGTCGCGTCGGCCGGCGTCGTCGGACGGGCGGGGGTGCGACCGACGCGGGCCGGCTTGCGGGGCGTGCTGCTCGTGCTCACTGCGACCTCCTCGTCGGCGGACTGCGTCCTGGTCTAGCACACCCCGGGGGGGTACCGCAAGCTGTGAACGGGTACCCCCTCCGGGTGTGCTCCCTGCATTGACGATAGTACCCCCCAGGGGTACGGTCCGAGCACCCACTGCCGGATGGAGGACGTCATGGACCACAGCTCGCACGGACAGACGGAGGACGGCCGAGCCCTCACGCGGCTGGCGGTGTCGGCGACGCTGCACTGCCTGACGGGATGCGCGATCGGCGAGGTCCTCGGGATGGTCATCGGGACGGCCCTGGGCTGGTCGGACCTGCAGACGGTCGCGCTCGCGGTCGGACTCGCCTTCTTCTTCGGCTACGCGCTGACGATCCGGCCGGTCCTGCGGTCCGGCCTGCCGCTGGCCGCCGCGGTCCGGGTCGCTCTGGCTGCGGACACCCTGTCGATCACCGTCATGGAGGTCGTGGACAACGCGGTGATGCTGCTCGTCCCCGGCGCGATGGACGCGGGGCTCACCGGTCCGCTGTTCTGGGGGTCGCTGGCCTTCGCGCTCGCGGTGGCCTTCGTCGTCACCGTGCCGGTGAACCGCTGGCTGATCGCCCGCGGCAGGGGGCACGCCGTCGTGCACTCGCTGCACAGCGGTGACGCCCCGCTGGGCGCGCGGCGCTGAGACCGCACACGTCCGGGCGCACCCAGCCGGCGACGCGTCGCACGAGCCCCCGGGGGAAGGCCACCGGGATGACCGACACCGCGACACCGGGCAGCCCCGTCGCAGCGCAGGGGGAGTTCACCCGCGACTCCGCCTACATCACCACGCGCATCACCGCCGACGGTCGCGACGGCTTCCCGGTGGAGGCGGGCCGCTACCGGCTGGTCGCCGCCCGAGCCTGTCCGTGGGCGAGCCGGGCGATCGTCGTGCGCCGGCTGCTCGGGCTCGAGGACGCCCTCTCGCTCGGGACGCCGGGCCCCACGCACGACGCCCGGAGCTGGACCTTCGACCACGACCCGGGCGGACGCGACCCGGTGCTGGGGATCGAGCGGCTGCAGGACGCCTACCTCGCCCGCTCGCCCGACTACGACAAGGGCATCACCGTGCCCGCCGTCGTGGAGGTCGCGACCGGTCAGGTCGTCACCAACGACCCCGCGCAGATCACGCTCGACCTGTCCACGCAGTGGTCCGAGCACCACCGCGACGGCGCGCCCGACCTCTACCCCGACCATCTGCGAGCCGAGATCGACGAGGTCAGCGCTCTCGTCTACCGGGACGTCAACAACGGCGTCTACCGCTGCGGGTTCGCCGGCAGCCAGCAGGCCTACGAGTCGGCGTACGCCCGCCTGTTCGAGCGGCTGGACTGGCTCTCGGACCGGCTGGCGCGCCGGCGCTACCTGGTCGGCGAGACGGTCACCGAGGCGGACGTGCGGCTGTTCACGACGCTCGTGCGGTTCGACGCCGTCTACCACGGCCACTTCAAGTGCAACCGCAGCAAGCTCACCGAGATGCCGGTGCTCTGGGCGTACGCCCGGGACCTGTTCCAGACGCCGGGGTTCGGTGACACGGTGGACTTCTCGGACATCAAGCGGCACTACTACGAGGTCCACCGCGATCTCAACCCCACCGGCATCGTCCCCGTCGGGCCCGACCTGTCGGGCTGGCTGACCGAGCACCGGCGCGAGGAGCTCGGCGGCCGGCCGTTCGGCGACGGGACGCCCCCGGCGCCGGTCCCGGCCGAGCGGTCGGTCCCTCCCGAGCGCAACCCGCTGCTGCGGATGGCCTGACCCGGGACGTCAGCCGCTGAGGGCGGCCGGCAGCTCCTCGAGGCTGCGCACCGTCCACGTGGGAGGCGTGAAGAAGCCCGGATAGGGCGAGCCGGACCGGTCGATCCACGCGGCCGACATGCCGGCGCGAGCCGCTCCGTCGAGGTCCCACGGGTGCACCGCCACCAGCAGCAGCTCCTGCACGGGGACACCGCAGGACTGCGCGGCGTGCTCGTAGGCCGAGCGGGCCGGCTTCCAGGCCCCGGCGTCCTCGACGGACAGCAGGGCCTCGAACTCCTCGAGGAGTCCCGCGCGCTCGAGCAGCGACTGCGCCACGCCGGCGCCGCCGTTGGACAGCGTCACCAGCCGGTACCCGGCCGCGCGCAGCGCCCGGACGCCGTCCGGCACGTCGGGGTGGACGGGCAGCGCCATGAACCCCTTCATGACGTGCTCCACCGCAGCGTCCAGGTCCCGGTCGAGAGGCAGGCCGGTGAGCATCGTGCGCAGCACCGCCCCCGCGATCACGGCGAACTTCTCCTGCCCACCGGCGGCGGTCAGCGCGAAGCCGTCGCGCAGGACCGAGGCGAACCACGTGCCGGCCGACGTGGCAGGGGCGCCGACGTCGGTGAAGCGGTCCGCCATGGGCGCGAGGTCGGACAGGGTCTCGTTGACGTCGAAGACGATCACGGTGGGGTCGGACGGCACGACAGCTCCTCAGGTCGGCGGCGGCGCAGGTCGCGCCGGACGCAGCATGCCCGGTCGGGCGTGCTGCGCTCAGACCGCCCAGGGCCAGGTCAGCTCCTCACCGGTCGCAGCGGGCTCGAGGTGCAGCGGGCGCAGAGCACGGGTCTCCTCGAACCAGAGGAAGGCGTCGTACCGGTCCCCGAGGACGCTGGGCACGTAGTTGCCCCACGCCTCGCGCTCCGGCGCGTACACCACGCCGATGGCCCGGTGGTCCGACCGGCGCCGCAGCCACTCCGGCTGCCCCGCCCTGGGGAAGACCAAGACGCTGTCGCGCCCGAGCGCGTCGTGCAGCAGCGCCTCCAGACTGCCTGCCCGCGCCGGCGGCACCGGCATCGCGCGCATGGCGGATCCCCACCGCGGAGCGGCGATGACCGTGCCGCGGTGGCCGCCGAAGCCGACGGTCACGACGTCCGCGCCGTGCCGCTCGCGGGCCAGCTGGCCGAGGTTCACCATGCCGGCACCCGCCATGTCGGTCGCCCGCGCATCGCCGATGTGCGTGTTGTGCTCCCAGACCACGGCCTTGCTGCCGTTGACGTCGAGCAGCCGGTCCAGGGTGTCGGCCATGTGGACGTCCCGGACGTTCCACGACTGCGCCTGGCCGCCGACCATCGCCCGGTAGTAGCGCTCGGCGCCCGCGGCGACAGCGGCGTTCTGCTCGGCTGACAAGCGGGCCTCCGGGTCGTCGCCCGCCGCCGCTCCGCGTTCCTGGCACAGCCGGGTGAGCAGCTCCACGACCGCCGGCTCGCACGACGCCGGGGCGAAGCGGCTGGCGAAGGCGTAGTCCTGCGGGTCCTCGCCGTACGGCTCGAAGCAGCGGGCCGCCTGATGGGCGACCTCGAGGTGCTCCGGCTCGTGCTCGGCGAGGTAGTCGAGCAGCGCCCGCATGGAGCTCGTCAGGCTGTAGACGTCCAGGCCGTAGAACCCGACCCGGTCCGGGTCCGGCCGCCCGCGGTTGAGCTCGTGCAGCCAGTCGGCGAAGGCCACGACCTCCTCGTTGGCCCACATCCACGTCGGCCACCGGTCGAAGGCGTCGAGGACAGCCCGGGGGGACGACGCCGCGCCCGGTCGGTGCTTGACGCAGCGGTTGACCTCGTAGCACTCGGGCCAGTCCCCCTCGACCGCGACGAAGCCGAAGCCGCGTTCCTCC
>CADCUE010000217.1 GCA_902805805.1 uncultured Frankineae bacterium
CCGGGCGACCTGACGCAGTCGCTCGGCCGCGAGCCGTCCTCCGAGGAGATCGGCGAGCCGCTGTCGATGACCGCGGAGAAGGTCGAGGAGATCCTGCGCCACGGCCGCGACACCCTGTCGCTGCAGGCGCCGGTCGGCGACGACGAGGCCGTCCTCGGTGACTTCATCACCGACGTCGACTCGATCGACCCGCAGGCCGCGGTCGAGACCCAGATGCTGCACGGCCAGCTGTCCGAGGTCCTCGACTCGCTGCCCGAGCGCTCGGCCATCGTCATGCGCATGCGCTTCGGCCTCGAGGACGGTCGCCCGCGCACGCTCGACGAGGTCGGCCGGCACCTCGGTCTCACCCGTGAGCGCATCCGCCAGATCGAGCGCGACACCCTGGCCGAGATCCGCGCCGGCGGTCGCGCCGACGCGCTGCGGGAGTACGTCGCCTAGTCCTCCGCACGCGCCTCGCGGCCGCTCTCCCTGTCGGGACGGCGGCCGCGTCGCGTTGCGGGAGGGGTGCGCGGATGCTCCACCGTCCACCTCGCTGCCCGGACGGCCCGCTGCGCCGGCCGGCGGCGCTGCCTGCGCCGAGGTGGACGGTCGGACGTCCGCTTGACCCTCGGTCCACCCCTCGCCCGGGACTACCGGACCGCACCGCAGGGGAGGCTGCCCGCATGACCCTCGACGCCCGTCCCCTCGAGCCGACCCCCGCTCCGCCGCCCGGCACAGCACCGCCGCTGGACCCGGACACGCCGGTGCCGGACGACCCGGGGCCCCTCGAGGAGCCCGACCTGCTGCCGCCCCCGCCGCTCGAGCCCTCCCCTGACGTCGTGCCCGCGCCGGAGCCCGTGTAGAGAGACAGGACCGTCCGCGACCCCGAGAGGCACCCATGACCGAGAACGCGTCCCGCCAGAACACCTCCTTCCCGAGCGGGAGCGGTCAGGCGCACGGCTACCTGGCCCTGCCCCCGTCCGGCAGCGGTCCGGGAGTCATCGTCATCCAGGAGTGGTGGGGGCTCACCGACCACATCGCCGACGTCACCGACCGGCTCGCCGCGGAGGGCTTCGTCGCCCTGGCACCGGACCTGTTCGGCGGGCGGACCACCCACGACGCCGACGAGGCCGGTCAGCTGATGAGCGAGCTGCCGGTCGACCAGGCGGCGCGCGACCTCGGCGGCGCGGTCGACTTCCTGCTCGGGCACGACGCGGTGACGAGCGCGACCGTCGGCGCCGTCGGGTTCTGCATGGGCGGCGGCTTCGTGCTCCTGCTCGCCGTCCAGCAGGACGGCCGGGTCAGCGCCGCGGTGCCCTACTACGGGGTCGGCCCGGCCGTGCCCCAGACCTACGAGGGCCTGACCGCCGCCGTCCAGGGCCACTACGGCGAGCGCGACGACTTCTACCCCGCGGCGGACGCCCGGGCGCAGGCCGAGCAGATCCGCACGGAGTCCGGCGCCGAGGTGGAGTTCCACTTCTACGACGCCGCGCACGCCTTCCACAACGACACCAACGCCCTCGGCACCTACAGCGCCGAGGACGCCCGCACGGCCTGGTCGCGGACGGTCGAGCTCCTGCGGGCGAAGGTCGTCTGACCGGCGAGACCCAGGGTCACCTCACCGTCCGCTCAGCACGAGCGGGGGCGAGCCGACCGGCTCCACCCCCGCTGCGCCGGTCGTACGAAGGGCTAGTCGGCGCGCACCCAGCCGCTGGTGCTCTTCTTCTTCGCGGCGGCCGGGGCCGGCGCCGCGGCGGTCGGCGCCGCGCCGGCCGAGCTGCCGCCGCCCGCCTGCGCCAGCCACTGCCGCTGCGTGGTCAGGGCGGCCTCGAGCTCAGCGGTCGGGCGGCCGGCGGCGCGGGCCTTCTCCAGCTTGGCCTCGAGCTCGACGACCTTCTCGCGCAGCTTGGCGGTGAACGGCGACTCGTCCGAGCGGGCGAACCGCGCCTCCCCCGCCGAGCGCACCTTGTCCTCGACCGCAGCCATGCGGTCCTCGAGCGACCGCATCACGTCGCGGGGCACCTTGCCGGCCGCCTCCCAGCGCTCCTGCAGCGTCCGCAGCCGGGACTTGGCCTTGTCCACGCCCTGCGCGGGATCGATCGTCTCGGCCTCGGCGAGGATCTCCTCCTTGATCTTCTGGTTGCCGCGGAGCTCCTCGTCCTGCACGGAGAAGTGGGCGTTGCGGGCGGTGAAGAAGGCGTCCTGAGCGGCCTTGAAGCGGTTCCAGAGCGCGTCCTCGACCTCGCGCGGCGCCCGGCCGGCGGTCTTCCAGTCGGTCATCAGCTGCTTGTACCGACCGGCCGTCGGCCCCCACTCGGTCGACGTGGACAGCCCCTCCGCCTCGGCGATGAGCTTCTCCTTGCGCTCCTGCGACACGGTGCGCTGCTGCTCGAGCGCCGCGAAGTGCGTGGTGCGCCGCTCGGTGAAGCGCTTGCGGGCCGCGGCGATCCGCTGCCACAGCTCGTCCTCGGTCTTGCGGTCCAGGTGCGGCAGGCGCTTCCAGTCGTCGCCGATCGTGCGCAGGCGCTCGCCGCTGGTCTTCCACTCGGACGTGCCCGCGAGGCGCTCGGCCTCCTCGACGAGCCCGGTCTTGACCTCGGCCGCCCGGGCGCGCGCCTCGGCCTTGGCCGCCTTGCCGGCCTCGACGGCGTCGGCCGTCTTCTCCAGCAGGGCGTCGACGCGTCGCTCGAGGGCGGCGAGGTCACCGACGGCCGCAGCGGTCGGGATGGTCGTCTTGAGGCGCGAGGCGCTCTGCGCCACCTGCTGCGGGTCGCCGGCCCCCGACCGCAGCCGCTGCTCGAGCAGCGCCACCTCGGTCGAGATCACCTCGTACCTGCGGGCGAAGTGGGCCAGCCCCTCCTCCGGCGTGCCCGCCTGCCAGGAACCCACGGCGCGCTCGCCGTCCGCCGTCTTCACGTAGACGGTGCCGTCGTCGTCGATCCTGCCGAACTCGCTCATCCTGCTCACCCTCGTGTCGCGGAGCGCCCGTACGGCGCGCCTCTGCAGCCTGTCCAGACCGCGTGCGCCTCCAGTCTCGCCGATCGGCGCCCGGGCGGGGTCGCGTCCCCCGGGACAGACTGGACGGGTGAGCGACGTCGAGCCCCGGTCCGACCGCTTCGAGACCGTCCTGGTGCTCGTGCTCTACGTCGTCCCGCTGACCGGAGCGGTGCTGTTCCTGGCGGCCGTCGGGCTGCCGGGCCTCGCGCTGGCCCTGCTCTGCGTCGAGGCGGGCGTGTCCGCGGCCGTCGTCCTCGCCAAGCGGCCCGAGGGGGCTCCCGTCGGCACCCTCGTGCGCGCGCTGGCCGCGGTCGCGGTGGCCGCCGGGGTCGCAGCGGCTGCCCTGCTGTCCGGCCGGGCCTAGGCGGCACGCGGCCGTCGCGTCTAGCCGGGACCCGTACGGGTAGCGCGCACAGGTGACCGGCACCCTCACCTTCATCGGGACGGCGACCACCCTCATCGAGTACGGCGGCTTCACGCTGCTGACCGATCCCAACTTCCTGCACAAGGGCCAGCGGGCCTATCTCGGCAAGGGCCTGTTCTCGGCGCGGCGGACCGACCCGGCGATGGAGATCGAGGACCTGCCGCCCCTGGACGCCGTCGTGCTCTCGCACCTGCACGAGGACCACTTCGACCGGGTCGCCCGCGACCGGCTGCCCAAGGGCACCCCGGTCATCACGACGGCCGCGGGCGCCCGCACCCTGCGCAGCTGGGGCTTCTCGGCGGCGGTGTCCCTCCAGACCTGGCAGAGCACGGAGCTGCGGTCGGCCGCCGGGGACGTCCTGCGCATCCACGCCGCGCCCGGCCGCCACGCGCGCGGGCCGCTGCAGGCGCTGCTGCCGCCGGTGAACGGCCACGTCCTCGAGTTCGCACCCGCCGGGGACGCGCCCCTGTCGGTCTACATCACCGGCGACACGATGGTGGTCGACGACCTGCGCGAGGTGCCGGTCCGGCACCCGGACCTCGACCTGGGCCTGTGGCACCTGGGCGGCACCCGCATCCCCGGCGTGCTGGGGCTCGGCGTCCTGGTCACCATGGACGGCAGGCAGGGCGCGGACCTGCTCGAGATCGTGCGACCGCGCACCACCGTCCCCATCCACTACGACGACTACGGCGTGTTCACCAGTCCGCTGTCGGACTTCCTCGCCGAGGTGGAGCGCCGCGGACTGACGGGCGTACGACCGCTCGCCCGCGGCGGGACGCTCTCCCTGCCGCCCTCGTAGCGCACGGCGGCCCCGGCCGCCCACCCCCGCCCCGGTCGCGCTGAGGTGGTCAGGCGCGGTCCGCCCGTCCACAGCGCCGGGCCGCCGCTCCGCCGTCCGTCGGACTCCTCTGGCAGGGTCGTCGGGGTGAGCACCCGAGACGCCGCCGAGCGCAGCCTGCGCGCCCTCGCCGGCGAGGACGCCGTCCTGCGCGAGGACCAGTGGACGGCCATCGACGCGCTGGTGAGCGGCCGGCGCCGGGCCCTGGTCGTGCAGCGCACGGGCTGGGGCAAGTCGGCGGTCTACTTCGTCGCGACGGCGCTGCTGCGCGCCGCCGGCGCGGGGCCGACCGTCATCGTGAGTCCGCTGCTGGCGCTGATGCGCAACCAGATCGCCGCGGCCCAGCGGGCGGGCATCACGGCCGTGACGGTCAACTCCAGCAACGTCGACGACTGGCAGCTCGTCTACGACGACGTGGCCCGCGGCGCGGTCGACGTGCTGCTGGTCAGCCCCGAGCGGCTCAACAACCCGGGGTTCCGGGACGCCGTCCTGCCCCGGCTGGCAGCGACGGCGGGGCTGCTCGTCGTGGACGAGGCCCACTGCATCTCCGACTGGGGCCACGACTTCCGCCCCGACTACCGCCGCATCCGGACGCTGCTCGGCGAGCTGCCGCCCGGGACGCCGGTGCTCGCCACGACGGCCACGGCCAACGGCCGCGTGGTCGCCGACGTCGCCGAGCAGCTCGCGACCGGCGGCGACTCGACGCTGGTCCTGCGCGGCGGGCTCGACCGCGAGTCGCTGCACCTGGCCGTGCTGTCCCTGCCCGGCGCGGCCCACCGCTGGGCGTGGCTGGCCGACCACCTGCGCGACCTGCCGGGCAGCGGCATCGTCTACTGCCTGACCGTCGCCGCGACCGACGAGCTGGCCTCGTTCCTGCGCAGCCGCGGGGTGACCGCCGCCGCCTACTCCGGACGCACCGACGACGCCGAGCGCCGCGCCGCCGAGGACGACCTGCTCGGCAACCGCATCAAGGCGCTGGTCGCCACGAGCGCGCTGGGCATGGGGTTCGACAAGCCCGACCTCGGCTTCGTGGTCCACGTCGGCGCGCCGCAGTCGCCGATCGCCTACTACCAGCAGGTCGGCCGGGCCGGGCGCGGTGTCGAGCGGGCCGAGGTCGTGCTGCTGCCCGGCGCGGAGGACGAGGCGATCTGGCGCTACTTCGCCTCGCTGGGCTTCCCCAGCGAGGAGCAGGTGCGCTCGGTGCTCGCGGTCCTGGCCGACAGTCCCAAGCCGCTGTCCACCGCCGCTCTCGAGGCGCACGTCGACCTGCGTCGCACCCGGCTGGAGACGATGCTCAAGGTCCTCGACGTCGACGGGGCGGTGCACCGGGTGACGGGCGGCTGGACGGCCACCGGTCAGGACTGGGCCTACGACGAGGACCGCTACGCCCGGGTCTCCGCCGACCGCGCCGCCGAGCAGCAGGCGATGCGCGACTACGCGACCAGCTCCGACTGCCGGATGCTGTTCCTGCGGCGGCAGCTCGACGACCCGGGCGTGCTGGACGGGACGGCACGGCCGTGCGGGCGCTGCGACCGCTGCACCGGGCGGTCCCTGCCGATCGAGGTCAGTGCCGAGTCGCTCGGGGCGGCGCAGGCGGCCCTCGGCCGGCCCGGGGTGGAGGTGGAGCCGCGCAAGATGTGGCCGACCGGTCTGGGGGAGGTCAAGGGCCGCATCCCCGCCGAGGTCCAGGCCGAGACCGGACGAGCGCTCGGCCGCCTGTCGGACATCGGCTGGGGCACCCGGCTGCGGGCGCTGTTCGCAGGGCCCGACGGACCTGTGCCCGACGAGGTCCTGCGCGCGGTGATCGAGGTGCTCAAGGGCTGGGGCTGGCAGGACCGCCCGACGGGGGTCGTCGTGGTCCCGTCCCGGACCAGGCCGCAGCTGGTCTCCAGTCTGGGCGCCCGCCTGGCCGAGGTGGGCCGCCTGCCGCTGCTCGGCACGCTCGACCTGCTGCGCGACGTGCCGCCCGGCGCCGGGCGCAGCAACAGCGCCCAGCGGCTCAAGGCCGTCCACGGTGCCTTCGGCGTCCCGGCAGGGATGGCGCTCGACGGTCGGCCGGTGCTGCTCGTCGACGACCTGGTCGACTCCGGCTGGACGCTCACCGAGGCCACCCGGGTCCTGCGCGAGGGCGGCGCCGGGCCGGTCCTGCCCCTCGTCCTGGCGCTCGACAGCTGAGGGCCTGGGGTGAGGCGGCCGTCGTCGTGATGAGCGGGGACCGCCGCGCCCGTACGCTCGAGTCCATGACCTGGGACGCACGGCAGCTCGCGCAGCAGACGGGGCGGACGGTCGTGATCACCGGCGCCAACAGCGGCATCGGCCTGGAAGCGGCCCGCGACCTCGTCGCGCGGGGAGCGCACGTCGTCCTGGCCGTGCGGGACGTCGAGAGGGGCGAGCGCGCCCGCGCGACGCTGTCCGACGGCGAGTCCAGCGTCGTCGAGCTCGACCTCGCCGACCTCGACTCGGTCGCCGCCTGCGCCAAGACGTTGCTCGACCGCTTCCCGAACGTGTCCGCCCTGGTCTGCAACGCGGGCGTCATGGGCGGTCCCCACCTGCTCACACCGCAGGGCTTCGAGCGCCAGATGGCGACCAACCACCTCGGGCACGCGGCTCTGGTGAGTGAGCTGTGGCCGGTGCTGCACGCCAGCGCCGCCCGGGTCGTCTTCGTGTCGAGCCTGGCTGCGCGCACGGGCGCGCTGTCGGCCGGCACGACGCGCGAGCAGCTCGTCGATCCTTCCCCCTACCGGTCGCAGCAGGTCTACAGCAACACCAAGCAGGCCAACCTGCTGTTCGCCCGTGAGCTGCACCGCCGCGCCGGTCTGGCGGGCTCGCCGGTCAGCGCGGTCGCCGTCCACCCGGGGGTGAGCTCGACCAACCTGTTCCCGCGGCTGCTGCGCGAGCGCGGCGGATCACCCCTCGTGCCGGTCGCCACCCTGCTGAGCAAGGTGGTGATGCAGTCCGCCGCCGCCGGAGCGCTGCCGATCCTGCGCGGGCTCGCGCACACCACCCCCAGCGGGGCCTTCGTCGGCCCGGCCCACCTCGGCCAGGTGCGCGGACGTCCGGAGCTGCTGGACGTCTACCCCTCGGCTCGGGAGCCCGCGACCGCTGCCCGGCTGTGGGAGCTCACCGAGCAGGTGCTCGACAGCCCGCTCCCGGTCTAGCCGCCGTGGTCGACAGCGTCCTCATCGGCCTGGTGATGCTGGTCGGCCTGATCGGCGTGGTGGTCCCTGTCCTGCCCGGGACCGCGCTCGTCCTCGCCGCCGGGGTCGCCTGGGCGGCGCTGGTGGTCCAGACCGGCGTCGCCCGGTGGGTCGTCGTCGCGGTCATGGCGGGGTTGTTCGTCGCCGGACTCGTCCTCAAGTACGCCCTGCCCGGCCGTCGGCTGGCCGGCGAGCTGCCGCGGTCGACCCTGCTGCTGGCCGGCGCGGGCGCCGTCGTCGGCTTCGCCGTGCTGCCGCCGCTCGGACTGCTCCTGGGTGGCGTCGCCGGCACCTACCTGGCCGAGTCCCGGCGCCTCGGGGCGGGACCGGAGGCGCGTCGCTCGACCGTCCGGGTCCTCAGGGCCGTGGGGATCGGTGTGCTCGCCGAGCTCACCGCAGGGGTCGCCATGGTCGCCACCTGGCTCGTCGGGCTCGCCGTCACGTGAGACCGGACAAGACCTGCCAGGCCTGCGGCCGGCGCATCACCTGGCGCAAGAAGTGGGAGCGCGACTGGGACGAGGTGCGCTGGTGCTCCGAGGCCTGCCGCCGCGCACGGACGGACCCGACCGACGCGGCCCTCGAGCAGAGCGTGCTCGAGCTGCTGTCCCGGCGCGCCGGCGGCGCGACGATCTGCCCGTCGGAGGCGGCCCGGGCCGTTGGCGGGGACGACTGGCGGCCGCTCATGGAACCGGCCCGCGAGGCCGCCCGGCGGCTGGTGGCCCGCGGCCTCGTCGAGATCACCCAGGGCGGGCACGTGGTGGACGGCTCGACCGCCAAGGGCCCGATCCGCGTACGCCGCACGTCGCGCGGGCGCTGACCGTCCCGCTGCGGCCCGCCTTGAGGTGGGCCGCTGCTCGGACACGCCGGCGTGTCGAGCAGCCCGGCACCGCAGGCCCGGCGGCCCCGCCACGGACCCCCGCTCGGGGCGGGCTGCTGCTCGGACATGCCGGCGCATCGAGCAGCCCATCACCGCAGGCCGCCCGGCGCCCGGCAGCCCCACCACGAACGCCCCGGGGCGGGCCGGCGCCGCCACGGACCCCCGCCCGGGGCGGGCTGCTGCTCCGACACGCCGGCGCGTCGAGCAGCCCGCCACCGCACGCCGCCCGCACCCCCCCCCGCGACCGCCCGGAATGAGGCGACTCGCGCCCGTCGTTGGCCCAGGCATGAAGGTCGAGATCTGGTCCGACGTCGTGTGCCCCTGGTGCTACATCGGCAAGCGCCGGTTCGAGCAGGCGCTGGCCGGCTTCGCGCACCGCGACGAGGTGGAGGTCGTCTGGCGGGCGTTCGAGCTGGACAGCGCAGCGCCGGCCGAGCGCACCGGCGGCTACGCCCAGAACCTCGCCGCGAAGTACGGCGTCCCGCTCGAGCAGGCGCAGCAGATGATCGCCACCATGACTGCAGCGGCCGCGCAGGACGGGCTCGACTTCCACTTCGAGACGGCGCGCCCCGGCAACACGTTCGACGCCCACCGCCTGCTGCACCTCGCCGCCGAGCGCGGCGTCCAGGACGCGGTCAAGGAGCGGCTCCTGCGCGCCACCTTCACCGAGGGCGAGCCGATCGGCGACCACGACGCGCTGGTGCGCCTGGCAGCCGAGGCCGGCCTCGACGCCGACGAGGCCCGCGCCGTGCTGGCCTGCGACCGGTACGCCGCCGAGGTCCGGGGCGACGAGGCGCAGGCCCGCGCGTACGGCATCGGCGGCGTCCCGTTCTTCGTCGTCGACGGCCGGTACGGCGTCTCCGGCGCGCAGCCCGCCGAGGCGCTCGCGCAGGTGCTCGCCCAGGCGTGGGCCGAGCGCTCGCCCCTGCAGATGGTCGCCGCCGGCGGTTCCGCCCCCGGCTGCGACGGCGACACCTGCGCCGTCTGACCGACAGCACGACAGGCACCGCTGCCGGCGGCATCGGGACCGCCGGAGCGGGCAGGCTCGTCGGATGCCCGTGACCACCGCCCGCCTGGCCCGCACCGCCCAGCTGGTCTCGCTGCCCGCCGGTGCCGCCGCACTGGCCGTCGAGGGCGTCGTCCGCCGGCTCGCCGGCCAGGACCCCGAGCAGGTGTCCCGGTCCCTGCGCGAGCGCAACGCCGCCCGCACCCGCACGGTCCTGGGCAGCCTCAAGGGTGGCGCCCTCAAGGCCGGGCAGCTCCTGTCGACCGTCGAGGCGCTGTTCCCGCAGGACCCGGAGTCGACCTGGCGCGAGACGCTCGCCGGACTGCAGGACGGCAACGAGGCGCTGCCGTTCCGCGACGTCGAGCCGGTCCTGCGGGCCGACCTGGGCCCCGCCTGGCGCGACCTGCTGCCGGACCTCGACGAGTCGGCCACGGCCGCCGCCTCGATCGGGCAGGTGCACCGCGCCGTCGACCACTCGGGACGCCCGGTCGCGGTCAAGGTGCAGTACCCCGGTGTCCGGGAGGCCCTGGCGTCCGACGTCCGCACCCTGTCGGCCATGTCCCGGGCCGCGGCCCTCGTGGCCCGCGGCCTGGCGCTGCCACCGCTCGTGGCCGAGCTGCGCGACCGGCTGACCGAGGAGCTCGACTACCTCCACGAGGCACGCACGCAGACGCGCTTCGCCGACGCGTACGACGATGACGCCGACGTGCTCGTCCCGCGGGTGCACCTGGCCGCGCCACGGGTGCTCGTCATGGACTGGATGGACGGCACGCCCCTCGCGCAGGTCGCCCGCAGCGGGACGCAGGCCGACCGGGACCGCGCCGCCGGGCTCTACCAGCGCTTCCTCGTCAGCGGTCCGGCCCGCGCCGGGCTGCTGCACACCGATCCCCACCCGGGCAACTTCCGCCTGCTCGACGACGGCCGCCTCGGGGTCCTCGACTTCGGCTCGTCCCTGGAGCTGCCGGCGATGCCGACGACCTTCGGCCGCCTCCTGAGCGCCCTGCTCGGCGACGACCCCGACGAGGTGCTGCGCCGACTGCGCGAGGAGGGCTTCGTGCGTCCCGGCGTCACCGTGGACGTGCCCAAGCTCGTCGACTACATGTCGCCGTTCACGGTGCCGGCCCGGGCCGAGCGCTTCCGGTTCTCGCGCGACTGGCTGCGCGGCGAGTTCGCCCGCGTCAACGACCCGCGCAACCCGGAGTTCGGCGTGGCGCTCAAGCTCGACCTGCCGGCCGAGCACCTGTTCACCCACCGGGTGTGGCTCGGCATGGTCGGTGTGCTCTGCCAGCTCGAGGCCGAGGTCCCCGTGCGCCCGGTCCTGCGCGAGTTCCTGCCCGGCTTCGAGCGGTGAGCAGGCCTCAGAGGACGGGCGCCAGCTCGAACCACACGCACTTGCCGGCCGACAACCGCTCGGTCCCCCAGGAGCGCGCGAGGGCGCTGACGATGAGCAGTCCGCGGCCGCCCTCCTCGTCGGAGTCCGGGTCCCGGACCTGCGGCAGCGCGTCGGCCCGGCCGTCGATGAGCTCCACGCGCAGCCCGTCCGCACCCAGCGGCCGCACCCACAGGTCGACACCGGGGCCGCCGTGCCGCAGGGCGTTGGTGGCCAGCTCCGTGACGAGCAGCGCGGCGTCGTCGGTGTCGCAGCCGACGTGCTCGGCCCACTCCACTGTGAGCCGACGGGCCCGGGCCACCTCGGACAGGTGACCGGCCAGGTGGAGGTGGCCGCCGGTCTCCGGCGCCTCCTGACCGCCGGTGAGCACGGCGAGCAGGGCGCTGTCGTCGTCCGGGCGGCCGTCCCGCCCCATGAGGCGCAGGAGCGTGTCGCACAGCAGCTCGATCCGGCCCGGCCGGAGCTCGCCGATCTCCGCCACCGCGTTGCGCAGCGCCAGCAGCCCGACCTCGACCGGCTGCTCGCGTCCCTCCACCAGGCCGTCGGTGAACAGCAGCAGCAGCGCGCCGTCGGGCAGCTGCACCACCGTCTCGGGAGCCGGTGCGCTCCCGACGCCGAGCGGCGGCCCGGGCTCCAGCTCGACGTACTCGCCACCGCCGTCGCTGTGCACGACCAGCGGCGGCAGGTGACCCGCGCTCGCGAGCACCAGGCGGCCGGTCGTGGGGTCGAGCACGCCGTACAGGCAGGTGGTGAGCGAGGTCTGGCCGAGCGAGGACATGGCCGCGTCGACGAGCGTCAGCACCGCCGACGGGCTGTCCTCGACGAGCGCGCAAGCGCGTACGGCGGCGCGCAGCTGTCCCATGACGGCGGCCGCGCCGATCCCCCGGCCCATGACGTCACCGATGACCAGACCGACGCGTCCGCCGGTGAGCGGCACCAGGTCGTACCAGTCGCCACCGACCTCCGCACCGGCCGTCCCGGGCAGGTAGCGGTGCGCCACGGTCAGCCCCGGCAGCTCGGGCAGGACGCTGGGCAGCAGCGAGCGCTGCAGCGTCAGGGCCGTCTGCCGCTCCTGCCGGTAGCGCAGGGCGTTGTCGACGGCGGCCGCCATGCGGTGGGCGAGGTCCTCGACCAGCTCGATGTCGGCGTCGGTGTAGTGGTCGGGGCGCTCGCTGGTGATCGTCAGGACGCCGACGACCCGTCCGACGACCTCCAGCGGCACGACCAGCGCGCTGCCGAGGCCCAGCCGGCGCAGCGCGTCGTAGTGCCACGGGTCGCGGGCGATCGCCCGCAGCACCTCGTCGGAGAAGGCCCGGTGGTGGACGGTGCGCCGCTCGCCCACGGCCTGGCCGATGCCCGACCCGCGGTCGGGGTCGGGGGGGTAGCGCACGAACAGCTCGCTCAGCAGGTCCTGCAGCTCGGCGTTGCGGTGGTGGACCGTGACGAGCTGCGGCGCGCCGGTCCCGTCGAGCAGGTGGATCGAGCACCAGTCGCCCGCGGCTGGGACGGCGAGCGCCGCCACGGCGTCGAGCGTGCGGTGGAAGTCGAGCGACTCCGCCAGGCGGGCGCTCGCCATCGCCAGGAACGACGTGCGCCGGCGGGCCTCCCGCTCGGCCGCGAACAGCCGGCCGCGCTCCAGGGCCTGCGCGCACTGACGGGCCAGCGTCAGGGGGAAGTCGAAGTCCTCGTCGGGGAAGGCGTGCTCGCGCGCCGAGGACAGGGCCATCACGCCGAGCACCCGGCCGTCGAACTCCAGCGGGATCCCGGCGAACGACGCGCTCAGCGACGAGTGCGGCAGGTCGGGATAGAGGTCGATCAGCTCCGACTGCCGGTCGGTGCGCATCGGCCGGCCGTCCCGCAGCAGGTCGGTGAGCGGCGTCGCCGCGTCCAGGGGCAGCGCTGCGTAGGTCGCGACGACCTCGGGCTCGTAGCCGACCGTGGCGAGGACCTGCAGCGCGCCGTGGTCCACCACGGCGATGCCGCCGGCGTCGAGGTCCAGGGCGGCGACCGCCTGCGTCACCACGATGTCGCCGATGGTCTGCGCGTCCAGGGCGGCTCCCAGCGCCTCGCTCACCTCCACCAGGCGCGCGTGGCGGTCGGCCAGGCGCGCGGCGCGGGCGCTCGCCTGCTCGAGCTCCTGCGTGCGCGAGGCCGCCGCGGCGGCGTACGCCGTGATGTCGAGCGAGACGCCGACGACCCCCACGACGTCACCGGAGCGATCGCGCACCGGCGCGTTGCGGACGTAGACGAGCAGCACCGTGCCGTCCTTGCGCACGGTCCGGAACTCCCCCGCCCAGGACCGGCCCGCGTGGACCGCCGTCGCCACCTCGTCCGCCCGCTCGGGGATCAGCGAGATGAGCTCGCGCACCGACCGGCCCGCGGCCTCCTCGGCCGACCAGCCGTACAGCTCCTCGGCGCCGGCGCTCCAGTGCACGACCCGGCCCTGCAGGTCGACGGCGATGACCGCGCCGGGCAGCTGCTCGACGGCCAGCCCGCCGAGCGCGTCGTGCGCGCTCGCGGGGCGCGGCTGCACCGGCAGGTCGACCACGGACGCAGCGTAACGGTGGCCGCCCGCACCGGTCCGGCTCGCCGAGGAGCGGGCGAACGGGTAGGCAGGGACGGTGGAGGACGCCCGGGACAGGTGCAGGCCGTGAGGGACGGGGACGGGTGGACGCAGTGCACGCTCGGCCACCGGCACTGGGGGCTGTTCGGCGCCGCCGGACTGCTGGCGGTGACGGTCGGCCGCCCGTACGTCCTCATGCAGCACCGGGCGCCGTGGAGCCACGGCGGTGACACCTGGGGCGTGCCTGGAGGTGCGCGCGGCTCGACCGAGACGGCCCGCGTCGCTGCCGAGCGCGAGACGGTCGAGGAGACCGCGCTGGACGTCAGCCGGCTGACGCAGGTCGGCGAGCACGTCGCCGACCACGGGACGTGGAGCTACACGACGATCGTGGCCACGGTGCCGGAGCGGCTGCCCGTCGTGCCGGACCGGGAGAGCGTCGCCCTGCTGTGGGTGCCCGCAGATGAGGTGACCTCGCTGCCGCTGCTCCCTGCGTTCGCCGCGGCGTGGCCGGCCCTGCAGGCCCTGCTGCCGTGAGCCCGCCGGGGTGAGGACCGGAGCTCCGGTCCCGGGGCGCTGGCCGGTCGGCTTCGGCGAGGCCGAGCTGCTGCGCGACCTCGACGCCGAGGACGGCTGGCTGCTCACGGTCGACGGGGTCGCGCAGTCCTACGTCGACCGGGCCGATCCGACGCATCTCGAGTTCGACTACGTGCGTCTGATGGGCGACGTCGTCGACGTGCTGCCGGACGGTCCGCTGACCGCCGTGCACCTCGGCGGCGGGGGCTGCACGCTGGCGCGGTACGTCGCCGCGACCCGGCCCGGCTCCCGCCAGCTGGTCGTCGAGGCCGACGAGCCGCTGGCCGCTCTGGTCCGCTCGAGCTTCGGCACCGCCGGCTTCCGGCTGCGAGTGGGTGAGGCGCGCGCGGAGCTGCCCGCGCTGCGGCAGGGCGAGAGCGACCTGGTCGTCGCGGACGTGTTCGAGAGCGCGCAGCAGCCCGTGCACGTCACGACGCTGGAGTGGCTCACGGCCGTGCGGCGGCTGCTGGGACCCGGTGGCGCGTACGTCGTGAACGTCGCGGACGGCAAGCCGCTCGCCTTCGCCAAGGGGCAGGTCGCGACGCTGCTGGCGGCGTTCCCGCACGTCGTGCTGCTGGCCGACCCGTCCGTGCTGCGCGGCCGGCGCTTCGCCAACCTGGTCCTCGCGGCCTCGGACGCGCCGCTGCCCGTCGACGACCTCGCACGCCGGGCCGCCCGCGCCGCCGGTCGGGCCCGGGTCGTGACGGGCGACGACCTGGTGGCCTTTCACGGGGGGGCCGCCCCGGTCACCGACGCCACGGCGCGCTCGGCGCCGCGGCCCCCGGCCGACCTGTTCCGGCGCTAGTCCGGGACGGCCTGCCGCACGAGGCCGCGGACGACCTCGGCGAGGTCTCCGGTGCGCGCGAGGGCGCGTCGCTGCTCGGCCGCCGAGGTGCCGCGGGCGAGCGCCTGCTCGGCCAGGGCGTGCACCTCGTCCCACTCCCCGGCGCTCTCGAGGTCGTCGCGCAGGCGGTGCAGCAGGGAGCGGACGACCTCCGCAGCGGGACGGCGGGACAGCGTGTGCAGGTCGAGCAGCCGGTCCTCGAGCCCGTGGCGCGCCGCGCCCCACCGCGCCGCCCTGACCAGCTCGGGCCGGGGCGTCGGGAACGGCGTGCCGTCCACGGCGGCCGCGGCGGCCGTGCGCACCAGCGCCCGGGTCAGTCCGGCCTGCAGCACCACGTCGTCGAGCCGCGGGCAGGTGTCGGCGATCCGGACCTCGACGGTCGGGAAGCGGGTCGACACCCGCGCGTCCCAGTAGAGGTGCGAGGCGTCGCGCACCACACCGGACACGACGAGGTCGGCGACGAGCCGGTCGTACGTCGTCCGGTCGCCGAGCAGCTCCGGCGACCCGGTGACCGGGAAGCGCGCGTACCACTGGGTGCGGTAGCTGGCGTAGTCCGTGTCGAGCCCCTCCCAGTAGGGCGAGCTGCCCGACAGCGCCAGCAGCACGGGCAGGTCGGGCCGCAGGCGGTCGAGCACCTGCACCGCGAGGTCGCCGTCGGGCACGCCGATGTGCACGTGCGTGCCGGTGATGAGCTGCTGGAGCGCCAGCAGGCCGAAGCGGTCCTCCAGCTCGTCGTAGCGCGCGTCCGCGGTCCGCCGCTGGTCGCGCCAGGTGCCGAACGGGTGCGTGCCGGTCGCCAGGATGCGGCAGCCGTGGCGCTGCGCCGCCGTGTCCGCTGTGCGCCGCAGCCGCCCGAGCTCGGTGCGCAGGTCCGTCAGGCTGGTCAGGACGCTGGTCGCGACCTCCAGCTGGCTGGTCGAGATCTCGCCCTGCGCCCGCTCGCCGAGCAGGCCGATGGCCTCGGGCACCACGCCGGGCGCGTCCGCGAGGACCATCGTCGAGGCGTCGACGAGGTGGTACTCCTCCTCGACGCCGAGCGTCGCACCCACGTCCGTCACGCCGTGATCATGCCGCACCGGCTGGGCGGGCCCGGGCGGTGCTGCCGCCGTCGCCTTCTCCGTCGACGTGCCGGGGGCGTGGCCGGTCGCCGTGGCCGGATGAGGCGGCGACCGGCCGGGTCACGCATGCAAGATCGCCACATCGCCGCGGGCCCGCCGGGTGCGGGCGCCGGATGTGGCGATCAACCGGGCGGGCCACGCGGGCAAGATCGCCACTTCGCCCCGGGCCGCCGGGTGCGGGCGCCGGATGTGGCGATCAACCGGGCGGGCCACGCGGGCAAGATCGCCACTTCACCCCGGGCCGCCGGGTGCGGGCGCCGGATGTGGCGATCAACCGGGCGGGCCACGCCTGGAAGATCGCCACTTCGCCCCGGGCCGCCAAAAGTGGCGAACATCGGGCTACGCCTGCCAGCGGCCAGCCCCCTCGAAGTGGCGATCAACGGGGCGGGCCGCGCAGGCAAGATCGCCACATCCGCTCAGGCGAGCCGGGCCGAGCTCGCCCGACGTGGCGATCAACGGGGCGGGCCGCGCAGGCAAGATCGCCACATCCGCTCAGGCGAGCCGACCGAGCTCGCCCGATGTGGCGATCAACCGGGCGAGCCACGCGGGCAAGATCGCCACAGCGGCGGGGGCACACGGGCAAGATCACCACATCCGCGGGGGCACGAGGGCAAGATCGCCACATCCGCGGGGGCACACAGGCACGATCGCCACATCCGCGGGGGGACGCCGCCCGGACCGCCACACCCGCCGTGGCCAGCCGACCGAGACCAGCCGACCGAACCAGCCGACCAGGGCGGCCACGTCCGGGACGAGCCCGACCCGGCCGGGGCGAGCCGCCCGAGCCACCCGCCTCAGCCGTTCGCCCTGCTACGAACAGCGGAAGTCGGGCGGGCGCTTGCCGGGGGCCGCGACGCCCTCGGCCGGACGCGAACAGCCCGCCCGCAGTCCCCCGCAGCACCACGACGTCGACGGTCGGCCGCCGACCGATGGTCAGCTGCGCGCGAGCGCCCGGCGCCGCTCGGACGGCGGCGGACCGGGCGGCAGCACGTCGGGGGCGTCGGCGTCGATGGCCCGCAGCGAGGCGAGGACCGCCTCCTTGGACCTCGCCCGGTAGAACGGCGGCAGGGTCGCGAGCAGCGTGCCGCTGTAGCCGGCCGTCTCCAGGCGCGGGTCCAGCACGACGACGATCCCCCGGTCCTGCGTCGCCCGCACCAGCCGTCCGGCGCCCTGCGCGAGCAGCACCGCGGCCGGCGGCAGGGTCACCTCGAGGAAGCCGTTGCGGCCGGCCGCGGACGCGGCGGCCAGGCGCGCCTTGGACAGCGGGTCGTCCACGTGGCCGAACGGGATGCGGTCGAGGACGACGAGCTGGCAGGCGCTGCCAGGGGTGTCGACGCCCTGCCAGAACGACCGGGTGCCGAACAGGCAGGTGCGCGCGTCCGAGGCGAAGGCGTGCTGGAGGGCGCCCGGTGAGTCGTCGCCCTGCAGCAGCACGGGCAGGTCGGTCGCCTCGCGGACCGCGGCGGCGGCGCGGGCCGCGGCGTTCGTGGAGCTGAACAGCCCCAGCGTGCGGCCGCCGGCTGCCTGCACCAGCTCGACGAGCAGGGCGTCGACCTCGCGCGCCCACGAGACCGCCATCCGGCCGGGATCGGGCAGCGAGCGGGCCACCCACAGCTGCGACTGCCGCCGGTAGTCGAACGGGCTGCCCACGTCGAGGTGCCGCCAGCGGGGCGGCGGTGCGTCGTCGTCGCGGTCGAGGACCTCGTCGACCGCAGCCACCTCCCGAGGCTCGTGCCCCGGGCCGTCGTCCGCCGTCGCGCCGACCGGGTGGCCGGCCAGCCAGACCAGACCCAGCTGCTGGGCGGCGTGGCGGAACGACCCGCCGAGCGTCAGGGTGGCCGAGGTCGCGATGACGGTGGTCTCGCCGAACAGCCGGCTGCCCAGCGCCCCGCCCACCTGCAAGGGCGAGACGCGCAGGCGCGTGCCGGCCCCGTCGGCGGTGGCGTAGACGGCCGAGGACACCGACGGCGTCCCGATCTCGTTCGCCGCCTCGGCGATCGCGGTCAGGGCGGCCTTGGCGCGCTCGCGCCGGGCCAGCTCGACGTCGTCGGGCGCAGGGTCGGCGTCCCCGCCCGAGTCCCGGGTGATCTCGTGGCAGGCCTGCCCGGCCGTGCGCCCCAGCAGCGCGATGGAGTCGAGCGCGTGGCGGTCCAGCGACTGGATCCAGCCCGGCGACACCGTGCCGAGCACGCCGTCGAGCCCGTCCCGCGCCTGCTCCAGGCGTTCGTGCGTCGTCACGGAGACGAGCTCGGCGGCGCTCGCCACGGCGCGCCGCACGTCACCGCTGGCGAGCTCGTGGGACAGCGCGTCGGTGACGGAGGAGACGAACTCGTGCGCCTCGTCGAGGACGACCGCGTCCCGCTCCGGCAGCACCTGCACGCCGGTGAAGACGTCGAGGGCCAGCAGGGTGTGGTTGGCGACGACGACGTCGGCCTCCTTGGCCGCCTCGCGTGCCTTCTCGGCGAAGCACTCCACCCGGCTCGGGCACCTGCTGCCCAGGCACTCGCGGGCGCTGACCGACACCTGCCGCCAGGCCCGGTCGGTGACCGGGAACGGCACCTCGTCGCGGTCGCCGGTCGCGGTGTCCTCGGCCCACTCCCGCAGCCGCACGACCTGGGTGCCCAACGAGGACGCCGGTCCGTCGAACAGCGAGTCCGGCTCGTCCTCGCGCGCGCCCGGTCCGCCGTGCGCCTGCTGCAGGCACAGGTAGTTGCTCCGCCCCTTGGCGAGGGCGTACGTCGGGGTCCGGCCGAGCACCGGGGTCAGCGCGGTGACCAGCCGCGGCAGGTCCTTGTCGACGAGCTGGGCCTGCAGCGCCTTGGTGGCCGTCGCGACGACCACCCGCTTGCCCGAGGCCAGGGCCGGCACGAGGTAGCCCAGCGACTTGCCGGTGCCCGTGCCGGCCTGGACCAGCAGGTGCTCACCGGAGCCGAGAGCCGTCGCGACCGCCTCCACCATGGCGCGCTGGCCGGGCCGCTCCTGCGACCCCGCCACGGCCGCGAGCGCGGCGTCCAGCGCCCGGAGCGCCTTGCTCACCCGCACCCCTGCCACGCCGGGCCACGCTAGCCGCCGGAGCGGGCGCTCGGCGTCCGCTCCGGCGCTCTGTGGGCACGCTTCGGCGGTCTGTGGGCAGCCCGGCCGGCCCGTGAGCCACCTACGCGCGGAGCTCCTTCTTGAGGATCTTGCCGGTCGCGCCCTTGGGCAGCTCGTCGACGATCCGGACCTCGCGCGGGTACTTGTAGGCGGCGAGCCGCTCTCTGGTGAAGGCGACCAGCTCGTCCGGCTCCGCGCTCGCGCCGGGCTTGAGCGCGACGAAGGCCAGCACCTCCTCGCCGAGCTTGGGGTCGGGCCGACCGATCACGGCGGCCTCGGCGACGGCCGGGTGCGCGTACAGCACCTCCTCGACCTCGCGCGGGTAGACGTTGTAGCCGCCGCGGATCACGAGGTCCTTCTTGCGGTCGACGATGTAGAAGAAGCCGTCGTCGTCGGCGTAGCCGAGGTCGCCCGTGTGGAACCAGCCGTTCTTGAAGGCCTCCGCGGTGGCCTCGGGCTTGTTGTAGTAGCCCTTCATGATGTTGTGGCCGCGGATGACGATCTCGCCGACGTGCTCCTCGCCGGCCGGCAGCGGCTTGTCGGACTCGTCGACCACCTGGACGCTCACGCCCCAGATCGGCTTGCCGATCGACAGCACCTTGCGCTGCTCGGCGTTGACGTTGAAGGTCGTCGTGCTGGTCGACTCCGACAGGCCGTAGCCCTCGAGGACGACGCAGCCGGGGAACTTCTCCTCGAAGGCCCGGATCACCTCGCCGGGGATCGCCGCGCCGCCGGAGACGCCGACCCGCAGCGACGACAGGTCGCGTCCGGTCGTGTCCATGCTGAGCAGGCCGAAGTACATCGTCGGGACGCCGCTGAAGATCGTGCAGCGGTGCTTCTCGATCGCGTCGACCACCGGCGCCAGCTCGAAGCGCGGGATGAGCACGAGCGTGCCGCCGTACCGCGTCGTGACGTTGAGGACGCTGGACAGCCCGAAGACGTGGAACAGCGGCAGGACCGCCACGCCGATGTCGTCGTCGCGGAACTCGAACAGCTGCCCCGCGACGGTGCAGTTCATGTAGAGGTTGAGGTGCGTCAGCTCGGCGCCCTTGGGCTTGCCGGTCGTGCCGCTCGTGTAGAGCAGCACCGCGGTCTCGTCCCCGTCGGTCGGGACGATGTCGCGGGTGTCCTCGGCGAAGTAGAGCTCGTCGTAGTGCTTGGTCCCCGCCGGGCGGACGTCGCTGCCGGGCAGGTTCACGACGTACGTCGTCACGCCCTCGACCTCCACCGCACCCTTGAGCGCCTCTTCTGCGAACAGCTCGAAGGTGACCAGCACCTTCGCCTCGCTGTCCTGCAGGTGGTAGGCCACCTCCGGCGCCCGCAGCAGCGGGTTGAGCGGCACCATCACGAGGCCGGCCTTCATCAGGCCGAAGTAGGTGAACAGGAACTGCGGCAGGTTGGGCAGCTGGACCGCGACCTTGTCCCCCCGCTGCAGGCCGGTCGCCAGCAGCGCCGAGGCGACCCGGCCGGAGATCTCGTCCACCTGCGCGTAGGTGAAGCTCAGGTCGTTGACGAGGCAGTAGGGCTTGTCGGGGTTCGCGTTCGCGGACTCCCGGAGCATGGTGGCGATGTTGAGGCTCATGCCTCGAGCCTAGTGACGGGGGTCACCGGGCCCGGCGACCGGCAGGCGCCCGGAACACCGTCCGCATCCGGCAGCGTTGATCGGTCGACGTCCCCCTGCAGAGGAGCACCTCGTGGCGCGCAACCCTCGCGAGCTCTACGAGCTCGCCCCCGACCTGCCGGAGCTCCGCGACGTCGTGCTCGTCCAGGCCCTGGACGGCTTCGTCGACGCCGGGGCCGCCAAGCGGCTCGCGCGCGAGCACCTGCTGTCCACGCACGGCTCGCAGGTCGTCGCGACCTTCGACGTCGACGCGCTGCTCGACTACCGCGCCCGGCGGCCGCTGATGACCTTCTCGGAGGACCACTGGTCGGCCTACGACGACCCGCAGCTGGCGGTGCACCTGGCCGCGGACGCCGAGGGCACGCCGTTCCTGGTCCTGGCCGGGCCCGAGCCGGACGTCCACTGGGAGCTGTTCCTGGCCGCCGTGCGTGAGCTCGTCGACGCGCTGGGGGTGCGCCTGACGGTCGGGATGAACAGCATCCCGATGGCCGTCCCGCACACCCGACCGCTCGGGATCATCGCGCACGCGAGCCGCCCGGAGACGGTGTCGGGCTACGAGAAGTGGGTGGGCACCGTCCAGGTCCCGGCCAGCGCCGGGCACCTGCTGGAGTACCGCCTGGGACAGGCCGGCCGGGACGCGGCCGGCTTCGCCGTGGCGGTCCCGCACTACCTGGCCGACACGGCGTACGCCCCCGCGGCCCTGGCGCTGCTCGCCAGCGTCGCGGGGCTGTCCGGGCTGTCGTTCGACACCGCACCGCTCGAGCAGACGGCGCGCGAGGTGCGGGAGCAGGTCGACGCCCAGGTGGCGTCGTCCGACGAGGTCGTCGCGGTGGTGACGGCGCTGGAGGGCCAGTACGACGCCTACCGCTCGGGTGCCTCGCGCAGCCTGCTGGCCGAGATGGGCGGCGGTCTCCCCACGGCCGACGAGCTCGGCGACGAGTTCGAGCGCTTCCTGGCCGACCAGGCCGACGGCTCCTAGCCCGGCGGTCAGCGCTCAGTCGTCGACGTCGACGTCCGGCTCGTCCACCCGCTCGGCGCGCTCGGCCCTCCACTCCGCCTGCGTGACGACCCGGACCGAGCCGAAGCCCCCGAGCGTCCGGACGTTGACGACCGGGCCGTCCTGCCCGGCGCAGGCGAGTTCGCAGTCCGTGCTGCCGAAGACCACCAAGCCGCTGGTGTCGACCTGGCGGCCGTCCGGGACGACCACCGTGACGCTGCCGAACAGCGCGGACACCGAGACGTTGCGGTCCTCGGGCGCGACCTGCTCGACGCTGCTGCCGAAGACCGAGATGCTGTCCGGACCGACGAGCAGGACCGCGCCGAGGACGGCCGCCGGGACGAGCAGTCCGCGAGCCCGCCGGAGCCGGGTGAGCCGCCGGCCGGACCGGTCCTGCCTCGGTGCCCGTGACGACGTGGGCACGGGCGCCGGCCACGCCGCCCGGGCGACGTCCTCGGGCGGCAGATCCGCGACGAGCCGGTCGAGATCGGCGCGGGTCCGGGTCTGCCACAGGGCGGTCGACCGCTGCTCGTACTCGTGCAGGGTGAGCACGCCGTCCCCGACCGCCGCCTGCAGCCGGTCGTCCACGGCCCGGCGTTCCCGATCGCCGACGCGCAGGGAAGGGGACGTCTCCGTCATGGCCGCATGGTCCTCCCGGGGCGCGCTCGTGTCAGCGACCTGCGGAACTCGACGGGATCCCCCCGCCGTTGGTGTGGTGGTCATGGACTCGGCGGGTCATCCTGTGAGGTGCGCTCGTCGAAGTGGAGGAGCCGTGCGGGTCGTCGCCTGGGTGCTGCTGTCGTTGATGCCGGCCGTCGTGTTCCGGGGCGTCTGGGCCGCCGTCCAGCGCTGGTCCGCCGGAGACGGCTGGCGCCGCCGCGAGGAGCCGGTCGCCGAGCGGTCGCTGGAGACGCTGGTCGCCGATCTGCGACGGCTCGAGGACGAGTTCCGGCGGACCGAGCAGGCCGAGGTGCCCTACCGGGGCGCTCGGCTCAAGGCGCTCAGCCTCGCCTACGACGACACGCTGCGCACCTGCTGCCGGCTGCTCGACCTGCCGGAGCCCGACCGCCCCCCGTGGACGCCGGTCACCCGGCTCCAGATCGAGGCCGAGCTGGCCCGGGCCGGCCTGGACTGGTGATCCGGCAGGCTGGGGCCGGTGAGCCCGAGCCGCAGGACGACCGTCGCGCTGGAGGGGCTGCACTGCGTCAAGCACGCGCTGCGCTTCGCGCCTGAGCTCGTGACGGACGTCCGGGTCCGCGACCGGTCAGCCGTGCGTGCGCTGGTCGAGCGGCTGGCGCCGGACGTCGCGGACGACCTGCTGCGCCGCGCGGTCGTCACGCCGGTCGCCCACCACACGGGCGTCGAGGCCACCGGCGCGGTCCCCGAGCCCGAGCCCGCCGTCCTGAGGACGAGGAGCGCTCCCCTGGTGCTGCTCGACCGCCCCCGCTCGCCCGGCAACGCCGGCGCGGTCGTCCGCGTCGCCGCGGCCGCCGGCGCCGGCGGCGTCGCCCTGACCGGACCGCTGGACCCGTGGCACCCGGCGGTGCTGCGCGGCAGCGCAGGCCTGCACTACGCCCAACCCGTGCTGCACCTCGAGGACCTCGACGGGCTGACCGGCCCGTTCGCCGTCCTCGACGCGGGCGGCGACCCGGACGCGGAGCTCCCCCGCGACGCCGTCCTCGTCGTCGGCGCCGAGCGCGACGGGGTCGGGGCGGCGCTGCGGGAGCGCGCCGACCTCGTCCTCGCGCTGCCCATGCGGCCGGGGGTCAGCAGCCTCAACCTGGCCACCGCCGCCGCGGCCGCCCTCTACCGCCGACGCTGAGCCGGAGGGAGCCGCGTCAGCCGGTGTGCGGCATCAGCGCGCCGGCCGGGATCTGGCCGAAGCGGCCGGACTGGAAGTCCTCCACCGCCTGCTGGAGCTGCCGGCGGCTGTTCATGACGAACGGGCCGTACTGCGCGACCGGCTCGCGGATCGGCTCGCCGCCGAGCAGGAGCACCTCGAGCGCGGGGTGGCGGCCCTCCTGCACGTCGTCGGCGGCGATCGTCAGGTGGTCGCCGGCGCCCAGGACGGCGGTCTGGCCGGTCGAGACCGGCTGACCGTCCAGCCCGATGCGGCCCCGACCGGACAGCACGTAGACCAGCGCGTTGAACGTCGGCTCCCACGGCATGGACAGCTGCGCCCCGCGGGTGATCGAGGCGTGCACGAACGCGATGGGAGTGCGCGTGGAGCCCGGCCCCCGGTGCCCGGCGACGTCGCCGGCGATGACCCGCAGCAGCGCACCGCCGTCGTCGGAGGACAGCAGCCGCACGTCCGAGCCCTCGAGGTTCTGGTAGGCCGGCTCGGTCATCTTGAGCCGTCCCGGCAGGTTGACCCACAGCTGCACGCCGTGGAACGTGCCGCCGCTGCGGACGAGCTCCACCGGCGGCGTCTCGATGTGCAGGATGCCGCCACCCGCGGTCATCCACTGGGTCGCGCCGTCGGCGATGAAGCCGCCGCCGCCGTGGCTGTCCTGGTGCTGGAAGGCGCCGTCCATGATGTAGGTGACGGTCTCGAAACCGCGGTGCGGGTGCCACGAGGTGCCCTTGGGCTCGCCCGGGGCGTACTCCACCTCGCCCATCTGGTCCATCATGATGAACGGGTCGAGCACCCGCGGCGCGAGGCCGGCGAAGGCCCGGCGGACCGGGAAGCCCTCGCCCTCGTAGCCCTGCGGCGCCGTGGTGACGGACAGCACGGGGCGCTCCACGTCGCCCAGTCCCGCGCGGGGGACGCGCGGCAGGGTCAGGGTGTCAGCGGTGACGGCAGGCATGGTCGGCTCCCCAGGTCGAGGCGGCGCGGGTGGTTGCACCCGCAACTACGTGGGAGAGAGCGCTCGGCCCTCGTCATCTGTTCCCGCGTCGCTGCCCTCAGAGCAGGGCGAGCATCCGCGTGTTGCCGAGCGTGTTGGGCTTGACCCGCTCCAGGTCGAGGAACTCCGCGACGCCCTCGTCGGACGAGCGCAGCAGCTCGGCCTGCACCCCCGGGTCGACCAGGGCGTCGGCGACCGGCACGAAGCCGTGACGGGCGAAGAAGTCGACCTCGAAGGTGAGGCAGAACAGCCGGCGGACCCCGAGCTCGCGGGCGTTCTCCACCAGGCGCGTGAGCAGCGCGGCGCCCAGCCCGCGTCCCTGCACCGCCGGCGCGACCGCCAGCGTGCGGACCTCCGCCAGGTCCTCCCAGAGCACGTGCAGCGCACCGCAGCCCACGACGGTGTCGCCGTCGACCGCCACGAAGAACTCCTGGACGTCCTCGTAGAGCGTCACGGTGGCCTTCTCCAGCAGCCGGCGCTCAGCGGTGTTGGCGTCGACCAGCGCCCGGATGCCGGGCACGTCCGAGGTGCGCGCCCGCCGGACCTCCGCGAGCAGGGCGGGCTGCTCGGGCGTGACCTCCTGCACGTCTCCTCCTGCGCGGCTCTGGTGTGTCCAGTCTCGCAGGGGTAGGGGCTCGCCAGCACACCGGCGGTTGCGGTGAGATGGGCGCTGTCCGGACCCCCAGGGAAGAGGACGACATGAGCCAGACCGCACCGCCAGGGGCCTCGGCACGCCACCGCGTGGTCGTCATCGGATCGGGCTTCGGCGGCCTGTTCGCGACCAAGGCGCTGCGGCGGGCGGAGGTCGACGTGACGATCGTCGACAAGACGTCCCACCACCTGTTCCAGCCGCTGCTCTACCAGGTGGCGACCGGCATCCTGTCCGAGGGGGAGATCGCGCCGCCGACCCGCGACATCCTGCGCCGTCAGGCGAACGCCCGCGTCCTGCTCGGCAACGTCGAGACGATCGACCTCGCAGCGCGGACCGTCACCCACGAGATCCTCGGCAAGCGCACCGTGACGCCGTACGACTCGCTGATCGTGGCCGCCGGCTCGAGCCAGTCGTACTTCGGCAACGACCACTTCGCCGAGTTCGCGCCCGGGATGAAGACCATCGACGACGCGCTGGAGCTGCGGGGCCGGATCTTCGGCGCGTACGAGCTGGCCGAGCTCGAGGAGGACCCGCTCGCCGTCGACGCGTGGCTCACCTTCGTCGTCGTCGGCGCGGGCCCGACCGGCGTGGAGATGGCCGGGCAGATCGCCGAGCTGTCCCGGCGCACGCTCAAGAGCAACTTCCGCAGCATCGACCCGTCCACCACGCGCGTCGTCCTGCTCGACGCGGCGGACAAGGTCCTCGGCACCTTCGGCGACGAGCTGTCCGCGCACGCCCGCGCGGAGCTGGAGGACATGGGCGTCGAGGTCCAGCTCGGCGCGATGGTCGTCGACGTCGACGACCACGGCATCGAGGTCAAGGACGTCGGGGCGGGTGCCTCGGGAGGCACCCGTCGCATCGAGGCGCGGACCAAGATCTGGGCGGCGGGGGTGGCGGCCTCCCCCCTGGGCGCGCAGCTCGCCGAGCAGTCCGGCGCCGAGCTCGACCGCAGCGGGCGGGTGCAGGTCGAGCGGGACCTGACGCTGCCCGGGCACCCCGAGGTCTACGTCATCGGCGACATGATGGGCCTGGACCGGCTGCCCGGTGTCTCCCCGGTGGCCATCCAGGGCGCCAAGCACGCGGCCAGGTCCATCCGGGCCCGGGTGGAGGGGCGGCCGACCGACGCGCCGTTCCGGTACTTCGACAAGGGCTCGATGGCGACCATCTCCCGCTTCCGGGCGGTCGCCAGCATCGGGCGCGTGCGGCTGCGCGGCTTCCCCGCCTGGGTCGCCTGGCTCGGGCTGCACCTGCTCTACCTCACGGCCTTCAAGAACCGCATCACCGCGCTGCTGCACTGGTCGGTCAGCTTCATCGGCCGTGGCCGCTCGGAGCGGACCGCCACCTACCAGCAGGTCGTGGCGCGCAACGAGCTGCAGCGCGCCCATGCCGGCGAGGTCGAGGACCGGCCCTCGCTCGGGCAGACCTCCCAGTCGCTCGAGGGCCTGTCGGCGACCGCTCCGGACGCGAACACCGACGCGGGTCAGCCTGTCGCCGCCGGCGAGAAGCGGTAGTCCCCGAGCGGCTCCCACGGTCCTCCGAGGTAGCGCCACAGCGCCAGCCCGGTGGCCGAGACGGTGTACGGGACGAAGCCGGCCTGCAGCCGCTGCAGCAGAGCGCGGGCGACCGCGGGCTCGACCTTGTTGCACACCGTGACGTGCGGCGCGTGCGGGCGGGCGTCCTGGGGGCTCAGCCAGGGCTGCCAGCGGCGAGCCAGCTCCGCTCGCTGCGCCGCGAGCCGGGGCGAGCGCAGGTCGTAGGCGACCCCCCTGCCCAGGCTGCGCACGCGCACGACGTCCACGTCGTACGCCGACGCGGTCCCGGCGAGCCGCGCCAGGTCGTCCCGCACCCGGGCGTGCTCGCCCGCCGGCAGCGCGTGGAACAGCGTGACGTGCGCCGCGAGGTGGTTGCGCTCGGGCGGGAAGTGCGCGCGGCGCAGGGCGTCGAAGCCCGCCTGGGCGGCCGCGTCGAGCTGCAGGGTCAGGATCAGCGGGCGCTCGTCCACGCCGTCCACCTCCTGCGGTGCCCAGGCCCCGAGGGGCAGGGGCTGTCGGCCTGCAGGTCCGCACCGGGTACGGTCACGCACGCGAGAGGGGACCTGCTCCGTTCCCCTTCGCCGAGACCCGCACCCACCCGCACGCCGGCACCGTACGACGGGGGGACCCCCCGCAGCCCGGACCGGCTGACCTGTCGGAGGACCGCACCATGACCGACGTCTCGCTCGAGCACCCGGGCGGCACCCTGCCGCTCCCCGTCAAGCCTGCGACCGAGGGTCCGGCCGGCATCGAGGTGCCGAAGCTGCTGGCCAGCACGGGCATGGTGACGCTGGACCCGGGCTTCGTGAACACCGCGTCGTGCGAGTCGGCGATCACCTACATCGACGGTGACGCCGGCATCCTGCGCTACCGCGGCTACCCGATCGAGGAGCTCGCGGAGAAGGCCAGCTTCCTCGAGGTCTCCTGGCTGCTCATCTACGGCGAGATGCCGACGGCCGACGAGCTGGCCGGCTTCAAGGCCAAGATCCGCAAGCACACGATGCTGCACGAGGACTTCCGGGAGTTCTTCGGCGGCTTCCCGACCGACGCGCACCCGATGGCCGTGCTGTCGTCGGCCGTCAGCGCGCTGTCCACCTTCTACCAGGACAGCCTCGACCCGTTCGACCCCGAGCACGTCGAGATGAGCACGGTGCGGCTCATCGCCAAGATGCCGACCATCGCGGCGTACGCGCACAAGAAGTCGGTCGGGCAGCCGTTCCTGTACCCGGACAACACCCTGGGCTACGTCGACAACTTCCTGCGGATGACCTTCGGTGTCCCCGCCGAGGAGTACGTCGTCAACCCGATCGCCTCCAAGGCCCTCAACCTGCTGTTCCTGCTGCACGCCGACCACGAGCAGAACTGCTCGACCTCGACGGTGCGCCTGGTCGGCTCGAGCAACGCCAACCTGTTCGTCTCCGTGTCGGCCGGCGTGGCGGCGCTGTTCGGCCCGCTGCACGGCGGGGCCAACCAGGCCGTCCTCGAGATGCTCGCCGGGATCCAGGCCGACGGCGGCGACGTCGCCCGGTTCGTGCAGCGCGTCAAGGACAAGGAGCCCGGCGTCAAGCTCATGGGCTTCGGTCACCGGGTCTACAAGAACTTCGACCCCCGCGCGACCATCGTCAAGAAGGTCGCCAAGGACGTCCTGGACTCGCTGGACAAGCCGGACCCGATGCTCGACCTGGCCATGCAGCTCGAGGAGGCGGCCCTCGCCGACGACTACTTCGTCTCGCGCAAGCTCTACCCCAACGTCGACTTCTACACGGGCGTGATCTACAAGGCGCTCGGCTTCCCGACGCCGATGTTCACCGTGCTGTTCGCGCTCGGGCGCCTGCCGGGCTGGATCGCCCAGTGGCGCGAGATGATCGAGGACCCGGCCACCAAGATCGGACGGCCGCGGCAGGTCTACACCGGACCGGCTCAGCGCAGCCTCGAGCGGTAGGCCGGCGGCTCGGCCGGGCTCGCGCAACCCAGCCGGCCAACGTAGCCTGCTGACGTGCTCCCCGCAGGACGTCCCGGACGTCGACGCCTCGCCCTGGCCGCGCTGGCGTCCGTGCCGGCGACGCTCGCGCTGGGACTGCCGGCTGCGGCGGCCACCTCGATCGTCGTGACCTCCGGCGACGTCTGCGCCGTGGCCCTGACGGCCGCCGGACTGGCGGCCGGGGAGCACACCGCGGCCATCACCGTCACCTCGCTCGCCACCGGCGAGCCGGTGCCGGTGCTCGAGGCCGAGGTCGACGACGCGGCCGAGGACGAAGGCAAGACCGAGGACGAAGGCGCGGCCGAGGACGAAGGCAAGACCGAGGGCGAGGGCGGGGCCGAGGACGAGGGCAAGACCGAGGACGAAGGCGCGGCCGAGGACGAGGGCGCGGCCGAGGCATCCGCGCCGCAGGGCTCGGCGACGTCCGGCACGGCCGGCTCGGCGCTGCCGAGTGCGGCACCGACAGCGACGGCGACCGCCGCGGCGCAGGCCACCGCCACTGCCCCCACACCAAGTGCGTCCGCCACGGCCACCCCCTCCTCCGCGGCCGTCCCGGCCCCCTCGCCGTTCGAGGTCGTCCGGACGTTCACCGCCGGCGAGGTGGTCACCGTCCCGCTCGACGCCGTCGCCGTCCCGGACGACGACGCCCGCGTGCGGGTGGCGGTGCTCCTCGACGGCGCGACCTCGCTGCAGGTCGAGCTCGAGGTCCCCGCCTGCGCGGCGCAGGGCATCCCGGCGCCGCCGGCCACCCCGACGCCCACCCCGACGCCGACGCCCACGCCGACGCCCACGCCCGGGCCCGAGCCGGCCGTCGGCGAGGCGCCGACCGGCACTCCCACCCCGGGTGGCACGCCGGCCCCAGG